>NZ_JAEHBQ010000024.1:0-63948 GCF_016483555.1 Bacillus cereus group sp. N14 | reverse complement strand
CCCCCGAGCCCTAACAGCCCAACCCGGTCCCCCTGGTCTTAATGGTTTAAGAGTCCTAACAGGACTAACAGGATAAACAGGTCCTACTGGAGTAACAGGAGCAACAGGAACAACGGGAGCAACAGGAGCAACAGGTCCGACGGGTTTAACAGGAGCAACAGGAATAACAGGTTCAACGGGTCCAACGGGAGTTATTGGTCCCATAACAACAACTAATTTATTATTTTACACTTTTTCAGATGGAGAAAAACTTATATATACAGATTCAGATGGGATAGCTCAATATGGTACAACACACATATTACCTCCTGATGAGGTTTCCTATATTAATTTGTTTATTAATGGAATACTTCAACCACAACCATTATATCAGGTTAGTAATGGTCAGCTAACATTATTGGATAATCAACCACCAACGCAAGGTTCTTCAATTATTTTGCAATTCATCATTATTAATTAAAAAAGACAGATTCTTAAATAAAAAGAATCTGTCTTTTTGTTCTACATTAAAGTAGTTAAACTAAGTGACGATAAATTCGATTGTAATTGGAATTCCGCCGTCTAATGCATCTCCGCCAGGAATTGTAATAGCACCAGTAGGTCCAGTAGTAATACTGGAGTTCACACTAGGTTGAAGAATGCCGTTTACATAAAAGTTGTAATACGTAAAAGTCGGAAAAGCAGTTGCAGTAGTACCAGCATCGTTTAAACAAGCTGTAGCAGCAATTGCAAAAGTTGCACCTGTTCCTGTTCCAGCTGCTAGTGTAGATGTAAATCTTCTAGATGCCATGAATGGTTGGATGATTGGCAATTAATTCTCACCTCCTAAATTATTTTTTGAACGAAGTATAGGATAACTTGTCCGATATATTGTATGAGAGTTTTCTATAATAGAAACGGCTTCTTAATTATTGAGAGAACATAATTTTAGTAAAGATATTGTTACTTATCTGAAAAGATGGTGTTGTTACTTATTGGTTATATGCAAATGTTTAGTTTTAATATTTAAATTAAAATGTGCTTTTGGACCTAAGAGATAAACGTGGAAAATTAAAATAAACTCTTAAGTTTAGGTGTTTAATCTAAGCAGTCAATTATTAAAAACATATAATTAATATGTGAGTCATGAACATAATTAAATTACGTTTTCAAGTTTGATTATAATTCATGTTTCCTATTTTAAGAGAAACATATAACTTAACTATTTTTTTCAATCGCATCTTTTATAGTACTTAGAATAGGAAAACACTCAACTATAAGAAAAGTAAGGAGGAAATAAATGAAACATAATGATTGTTTTGATCATAATAACTGCAATCCGATTGTTTTTTCAGCAGATTGTTGTAAAAATCCACAGTCAGTTCCTATTACTAGGGAACAATTAAGTCAATTAATTACTTTACTAAACTCATTAGTATCAGCTATTTCAGCATTTTTTGCAAATCCAAGTAATGCAAACAGATTAGTGTTACTCGATTTATTTAATCAATTTTTAATTTTCTTAAATTCCTTATTACCTTCTCCAGAAGTTAATTTTTTGAAACAATTAACTCAAAGTATTATAGTTTTATTACAATCTCCAGCACCTAATTTAGGACAATTGTCAACATTATTGCAACAATTTTATAGTGCACTTGCACAATTCTTCTTCGCTTTAGATCTTATCCCTGTATCCTGCGACTCAAATGTCGATCCTGCAACTTTACAAGTTCTTTTTAATTTATTAATTCAATTAATCAATGCTACTCCAGGGGCGACAGGTCCAACAGGCCCAACAGGTCCAACAGGTCCTGGAGGTGGAGTAACAGGCCCAACAGGTCCAACAGGTCCTGGAGGTGGCGCGACAGGTCCAACAGGAGAAACAGGTCCAACAGGTCCAACAGGTCCAACAGGTCCAACAGGTCCAACAGGTCCAACAGGAGAAACAGGTCCAACAGGTCTAACAGGTCCAACAGGCCTAACAGGAGCAACGGGAGCTGGAGCAGTTATTCCGTTTGCATCAGGTGGACCAGTAGCATTAGCAACTGTTTTAGGTGGATTAGCAAACACAGGAGCACTTCTTGGATTTGGAAGTTCATTCTTCCCTGTAATTGTCCCACCTGGTGGTCCAATTACTATAGGTCCTGTACCTCCAGTATTTGATTTTGCATTTGTAGCCCCTCGCGCAGGTACAATTACTTCGTTAGCAGGGTTCTTTAGTGTAACTGTAGCGGTTGCTTTAGCATTAGGAAGCATACAAATTCAAATGCAATTGTACAGCGCGCCAGCAGCAAGTAATACTTTCACTCCAGTAGGTACACCGTTACTATTAACACCAGCATTTAGTGGTCTTATTGCTATCGGTAATACTTCAAGTGGTATTAGCGCACAAGCCATTGCGGTCGCTCCACAAGATAAGATATTACTTGTTGTTTCATCAACTACACCTGGTTTTGATATAGCTACTGCTATTACAGGCTTCGCAAGTGCAGGTATAACATTCGTATAATCACTTGTAAGTTTTGTAGTTGAAAATTTTGATATAAGAAAAGAGATTGTCAAAAAAGTATCCTCAGATTAACTTTTGAAGACAGTCTCTTTTCTTTAATTGTTTTTATACTTTATGTCTGGTGAAAATGATTAAATATACTATGAGAATGTAGTGTAATTGTGTTAAGTTAAATGATCACTGCTAGTAAATTACATAATAATAGACGTAAAAAAATAGAGGTTTATAGCCGATTGTGGATTACGAACTAATTTCATACACATATAAAGGTATATATCTAAAATATTTAAAGTTTTAGCCTTATATATGTAAGGATTGAGACGTGGGAGGATTATATTTGGACCAATTATTATTTTTCAAGCATATAGAGGAGAAAGAAATCCGCCCTTTCGTGATAGAAGAGTTGCGGAAATACAGAGTGTTACGTATTAGATTCCAAAATCAGCAAGAAAGAACGGAATTGGGAGCAGAATTGTTGTTTTCTGAGTTAAAGCAAGTAATGGTGAGAAGCCATTTGTTGAGTTTGCAAGGGAAATTAAACTTAAAACCATCTCAAATCAGAAAGTGGAAGTCACAAGATAAATGGGACGAACTATTTAATTAAGTAAAGTTTAGATATACAAGATAGAATAAAGATACATTAAATGATTATCAAAGGAAGTTTAGAATCTAATTCCTTTATTTTTTTATTACTTATTTAATTAGCTTTAAACAGGAAGTGTCAAATTCATTTATATAAGATGCAAAAAATATTGCTATATCTAAGGTTAAACCAAATAGGTGAATTTAACACAATCTAG
Source organism: Bacillus cereus group sp. N14 (assembly GCF_016483555.1). Taxonomy (NCBI): domain Bacteria; kingdom Bacillati; phylum Bacillota; class Bacilli; order Caryophanales; family Bacillaceae; genus Bacillus; species Bacillus cereus group sp. N14. The sequence goes on along the minus strand of NZ_JAEHBQ010000024.1, from coordinate 60,660 downwards.
TTTATAGCTAATTCATTTTTAGGAGTTTTAGATATTAAATACTGAAATAAGTCATGATAATAGCTAGAAAATGAAGTGTTTTTAATTACATGTTTAATACTTAATGCATTTAGATATATTGTATACTAAATATATAAAAAGAGGGTGATGTCTTGATAAAAAGATTAATAAAATTTATAACCAGTTTTGAACTTATCGTTTACAGTACAAGGCGCACCTCTATTATTAACACCAGCATTTGCCGCAGTAGCGATTGGTTCTACAGCATCAGGGATTATAGCTGAAGCTATTCCAGTAACAGCAAGGGATAAAATACTACTATATGTTTCGTTAACAGCAGCAAGTCCAATAGCTACAGTAGCTGGATTTGTAAGTGCAGGTATTAATATCGTCTAACTTGTTACAATGGTTGTTTGAAATTTAAACTGACATTTGTATATAGCCCTTCCTAATTTTATTAGGAAGGGCTATATTTTATGGAAAGGTTGGTGATAAATCAATTGAGAAATTACTCTTTGTTAAGTTGGTATAAAAAAATCAAAATTTATAATTTGTACTCTATTGTTTATGGAGTAAGTTATATCGTTTAAAAAATTACCAATAAACAAAAAAGATGAATTCTATTAAAAATAGAATTCATCCATTAAATAAACAGTATACAAGGGAACTAAGGTATTTATCGTGAACGTTGAAATGTTATAGTTCAAATTAGTAATAAACTATTTGTTTTTATTACAGTTACATCCTTTTTTCTTTACATAGCCTTGTTCGGCTAAATCTCTTTGCGATTGGGAATTGGAAGATTGAGAATTCGAAGACTGAGAGGATGCTGATGAACTACTATTTTTATTATTAGAGTAGTTTTTTCGATAGTTATAATTACTCATAGTACTATCACCTCCAATTAGATATATAAATATTATATGTATGTACTCTATTAATTGTTACGATAATAAATAGGAATAGGGGATATACAATAAAAAATCTCCTACGTATTTTCCGAGGAGATAATTAATTGTCTTTTCATAATATAAATTAATATCCCCAGTAAAGAGGGAAATAGTATGAATCTTGGTAATATAAATTTTGTTGTTTGTTAGAAGGCTGAGTTGTTGGGGTTATCGTGCTGCGGTTCTGATTACAGTTTGCTGGAGGACCAATTACTGTAGTGGATTGAATAGGGGATATCGCTTGTTTCCATTGTTGTTCATCGAGACAGTAAGTATGAGCCATCATATTAGCGGGGGTTAACCTTAAAATATCAGAACCAAAAATAACTTCTGGGGTTGGGGCATCAAAAATAGCTAATAAATGAGTACCATCTGCTGTAGCAATTTCATAATGCCACCACGCTTGTGGAATGTTGGCAACTTGCCCTGGTTTTATCGGTAAGTTTAATATTTGGTTTGTAAAAGGATTAAGTAAAGTAACAACAGCAGATCCTGAAATACAGTAAACAAGTTCAGCTGCATTTTGATGAATATGTGGCTCTACAACATTTCCTGTACTTAAATAGATATCTAATAAAGAAGTATTTTCTAAAGTATTTAATTGTTTTATGCCAAGTACGTTTATATAATTTTGGGCATCTTTCTTAAAAAAATTACTTTTATTTAAATCATGGGTGAAATTGGTTGAGGGGGAAGTGTAGTCGATATTAGAAGTCATTTGTATTACCCGCCTTTCTTATATTTTCATGCAATTTGAATTTAGGATATGAGTCTAGTTATTGAAATGTGAAAGCGTTGCTGCTCTTCGTTTGTAAAGTGATAAAAATGTTCGTTTGAATGCACTATAATTACAAGAGTTTCATTGCGAAAAAAGGCGCTATTAATTACAATTAATGTAAAAGATAGCGCTTTTTTAATTTGGAGTACAAGGGGAGTGCAGAAAATGAACCATACTATTTTAAAAGAGTTGGAAGTTGAATTAAAAAATTACTTTCAACCGTTTTTGAATGCACCTGCAACAATAGAAGAAATTCAATATGCCGAAAGTGAAATGGAAATTGCGTTTCCAGATGAATTACGTAACCTTTATCTTGCACATAACGGTGAGGATAAATCAGGACCAGGGTTGTTTTTTGGTTTGCCATTTCTCTCGTTAGATGAAGTTTTGGATGAGTGGAGAATATGGAAAAAAATTGAAGAGGATAATTTTTTTAATTTTGATGCATTTTCAATACCAACAGAATATATTAAGGAAAGATATGTGAATCACAATTGGATACCTATTAGTAAAGATTATGGCGGTAACAATTTAGGAATAGATGTTGATCCGGATGAAAAGGGGAAAGTGGGACAAGTTATTAATTTTGGACGAGATGAAGAAGTGAAATATGTAATTGCAAATAGAATTTCAGATTTGTTACTATTTATTTTACAAACGCTAAAAAATAAAAATTTCACCATTCATCAAGAGGAAGATTATTTATATTGGAGTTATGGTGCTAATGATAATATACATTTTTTAGACGCTTTATTTAATATTGAATTACCTGTTTTACAGCCCCAATTTATATTTCAATCTGAAAATAACGTTAATGATTGGTACGATAGTTTAGATGAGAATTGGAGATATATAGTGGGTGCATCTGAACGAGCAGACAGGTTTATTAGAGAGAAGAGATTATATTTAGGTGGAAAAGGGTTAGTAGATATTAGTCCATTACAGATGTGTACGGAAGTGAGAGAACTAATTTTATCCGGAAATGAAATTCGAGATTTAGCAGGATTAGAACGAATGAATTCTTTAAAGAAGTTATATTTAGTTAATAATCCGGTTCAAGATTTAACGCCAATCATACATCTAAAACACTTACAAGAAATGAATATAAAGAATACGAAGATAAATAATTTATCGGAACTTGTAGAAATGTCATCATTAAAAAAATTAAATATTACACATACTAGTATTCAAGATTTTTCGTTGCTACCGCAGTTTCAAAAATTAGAATCGCTTTCTGTACATATTTCAAATCATGAGCAGCTCTACGCGATTTCGAAAGTAGATAATTTAAAGCATTTATATATTTTAGGTTTAGAGAATGTTAGTGAATTGGATTTACTTGTTTTGCAAAATTTAAATAAGTTAATCACAATTGAATTTGAAAATAGCGACATCGCTAATTTATATTGCTTTCGACACAATGCGTCAATTCAAAATATAAAGTTGACAGATACAAAGGTAAAAGATGTATCGGCATTAGGTAAAATGAAAGGACTAAAGGAATTAGAATTAGATGGCGCAACAATTGATAACCTTGAAACGATTTGTTGTTCTCGATCATTAGAAATATTTACAGGATCGTTTGAACAATTTTTTATGTTAAAAGACTCATTTGATAGGAAAATAGATTTTTCAAAAATAATAGGGGGGATGACTGAAGAAGAAAGAGAAATTTGGCACCAGCATGTAATTGATTAGAAAATAACATTATTATGTAAATAAGTTTGTGTGTAGAAGGTGTAACTGTTTGACAGTTGATACTGCAATAAAGTGGTTAGGTGAAATAAATTATGTGTAACTGAATGTCACATCCCTCCTTAATCGTTCGTCTTGTATGTAGAACGGATAAGGAGGGATTTTATTATGAAACATTTTGATGTAGCAATTGTTGGTGGTGGGCTTGCTGGATTAACAGCATCTATATATTTAGCGAAAGCTGGAAGGAAAGTTATTGTATTAGAAAAGTCCAGTCACTACGGCGGCCGAGGGATGACTATAAATAAAAACGGCATTTGTATGAATCTTGGTGCACATGCTTTATATAGAGGTGGAGAAGCGTTTATAACTTTTAATGAGCTAGGAGTAAATCTTCCAGGTGGAATCCCATCTACAAAAGCACATGGAATATGGAAAGGGAATATTTATACCATTCCAACAGATTTTCGCTCTATTTTATCAACACCGTTACTTTCATGGTCTGCAAAAGTCCAGTTCGCTCGTCTTATGATTCATTTAGGAAACTTAGATGTAGGAAAGGTTCCAAAAATGAGTCTAACTACATGGGCAGAAAATGAAATTCAAGATCCAATGGTTCGAAATATATTTTATGCATTATGCCGAACAACAACATATACGTATGCTCCTACAATACAATTAGCATCTTCCGTACTAAAGCAAATACAGCTTTCTATGAAAGACGGAGTACTTTATGTAGATGGCGGTTGGGAGACGATAATAACAAATTTAAGGAATATAGCAAGTACTAGTGGTGTGCAATTTCTGGCTAAAAAGCATGTTTTGAAAATAGAGCATTGTGAAGGGAAACAAAGAATACAATGTTTTGACGATGAAGTATTTGAAGCAGGTGTAGTCATTGTAACAACTCCACCGAAAGAGGCTTGTAAAATTATAAAAGGTGCAGAAGGAACAAGTTTGCAAAAATGGTGTGAACAATCTATACAAGTGACCGTGGCAGCGTTAGATATTGGTTTAAAACAATTACCGAATCCTTTGCATCATTTTGCATTGGGATTAGATCAACCTCTATTTTTCACGAATCAATCGAGAGCAGCTAAATTAAGTGAAGATGGATCAATTGTAGTGAGTCTAATTAAATACCATAACCCTGTACTAGAGCTGAATCATATTCAAGAAGATAAAGAACAGTTAGAAAATGCAATGGAATTGTTACATCCAAATTGGAAAAGAGAAGTTGTTGCACAGCAATATTTACCGAAAATAACGGTAGTATATGATTTTCCTCATATTGACCGTGTTGAAAAACCAGGCCCTAACATACCTGGAATGCCAGGTGTTTACGTTGCAGGAGATTGGGCTGGGCATGATGAAATATTAGCTGATGCTGCGGTGGCAAGCGGAAAACGTGCAGCGTTACACATATTAAAGCAATCCGAAAGTGAGGCAATTCATCATGGGAACGGAGCAATTATATGAAACGTATCAATCATTATTATTTTCGTTAGCATATAGAATCCTTGGGAGTGTTATGGATGCTGAAGATATCGTCCATGACGTATTTATATCACTTAATAATATGGAGGACGTTCAATCTATAGAAAATATGAGAGCCTATTTATGTAAAATGGTAACAAATCGCTCAATTGACAAATTACGTTCGGCAGCATATAAACGGAACGTATATGTCGGAATGTGGTTGCCAGAGCCATTTGTGGAAGAGGTTGATGATCCATCAGAGTCATTTGTAATGAAAGAATCAATTTCTACGGCATATTTATTACTTTTACAACAATTGTCTGAGGTAGAGAGAGTTGTTTTCATATTAAGAGAGGTTTTCAGTTATGAATACGAAGAAATCGCTTCAATTGTAGATAAGAGTAGTGCGAACTGCCGAAAAATCTTTCAACGTGCACGAAAAAGTATTTTGGATAAGCCGAAGCACTCAACATTAAGTACGAAGAAGATGGCTGCCTATGTGGAGAAATTTGTATCATCATTGCAGTGTGGGGATGCGCAAGGCATATTAGAAGTATTAAAAACAGATGCGATATTAAAAGCGGATGGTGGTGGTAAAGCTACAACTGCAATCCATCCAATCTATTCTGCAGATAGAATTATACGTTTATTCTTTGGAATTGGGAAGAAGTTCCCGGAAGAGTACAATGTTGATTATAAGATGGTAAATGGTGCCCCAGGTGTTATTGTTAAAGTAAATAATAAAGTGACTTATGTGCTTTCATTTACATTTGAGAATGAGAAAATCTCAAATATTTATATGATGGTTAATCCTGAAAAACTTATGCACTTAAATGTAGCTGTATAAAAAAAGACGCATTTCTTTAGAAGTGCGTCTTTTTTTTATTTCTCTAACATTTCAAGAGGTACATCTTTTTCGCCTGCTACTTCAAATTTAATTTCCCCATCTTCTTCATAAATACGTGAAATAATCGGTATAGTAATCATTAATTTTTTATGCTGTTTTCGTTTTCGAGCAGCATCTAAGCTAATCACGTTCATTGTAAGCATCCTTTCTTCTAGAAATATATAAACAAAAGAAAATGCGTCCGGAAAGGGCGCTTAATTGAATTTGAAATACCGATTCATTTAATTGGGGCTTATATTTTTTAATAACTGCAATTGAATTAAAAATAGTATGAATGGAATAATTGCACGTAGAAATTAACTTTACCAAAAAACGAAACAATATGCTATAAAAAAATTCAAATCTTTGTCATATAACGAGAAAAAGGTTTTTGTTTCGCATATAATGAAAGTAGACAGGCAGCAAGAGCTTTTTCATCATATTGCTTTGGAAAGGCGATGAAAAAATGGATACGTTAGATTCATTATTATTTCAACTTGAACAATATGGAGAAGAGCATGATCGAAATAAAAAAACACGGGAAGAAAAGTTACGGAATATTACTCGTGAGATGGGGCAGTTTTTATCGATTTTAGTAAAAGGGTGTAGCGCAAAAAACATTTTAGAAATCGGAACTTCTAATGGCTATTCTACATTGTGGTTAGCTAATGCGGTAGAAGAAACAAATGGAAATGTAACAACTGTAGAGCTTTCTTCAGAACGAGTTGGAGAGGCACTTGTCAATTTTGAAAAGGCAAATCTTTTACAAAGGATTGATGTTCATAATCAAGAAGCAGGGGCATTTTTAGATGTGCAACTAGATCATTCATTTGATTTTATTTTCCTAGATTCAGAGCGGACGCAATACATGTGGTGGCTTGAGCATATAAAACGCATTTTACAACCAAAGGGTTTTCTTGTTGTTGATAACGCAACCTCTCATGCAAGCGAATTAGCCGAGTTTAAAAAAATGATAGAAGAAGATGAAATGTTTGAAACGGTTTTATTGGCATTTCAAAATGGAGCATTTGTAGCGCGCAAGAAGAAACAGGATAGAGCGTAATATAATTATCACATTGAAAAAGGTTGTATGTCAAAAGATTGAGTACAGTAGGATGGGAAGAATAGAGTTCATATACGTAACACGCGAAGAATCCGCCTTCAGCATGTTGTTCTCTAGGTCTTAAGTCTGAGGAAAATTATGTTGATTACAGGTATACTTATAGTAAGAAACAGGGAATGACTGCATAAACAGGCATTTCTAAAAAAAACGATTTCAAGCAGTTAGAATGTATATGAAATACGATATAATAGATGAAATATAGTGCATATAAATTCGCACATATAAATAAAGGAGCGATTTTGTTGACTGAACTCGAGAAAAAAGAACCTGTATCCATTGTGAAAGATAATAATGTAGAAGTAGTAGTAGATACAGTTATAAAAGATCAAGAATTAGAGGAACTGAATAAAGAAGCTGATCTTTATGTACAAAAATTAAATAGCGAGCAAAATACGGATTTATCAAAAGTATTGTCACAGCTAGGAGATTTAGGGGATAAAGAGCAACAAGCAGCAGGACAAACGTTATCAGCATTAAAACGTCCTGTAACAGCGATGATGAATGGAAAAAATGAAGAAATTCCAAATACATTGCTAGAATTACGCAAAGTGGTATCAGAGCTTGATCCGAATTCATTAAAAGCAAGTGGTATGAAGAAAATTATGTTTAAAGTATTCAAGAAAAATCCACTTGAAACATACGTGCATAAATATCAATCTATAGATAAGCAAATTGAGGAGATTATAAGATCCCTACTAATTGGTCGTGACAACTTACAAGAAGATACAGTTGGTCTTGAAATGCTTAAAGAACAATCGCACGATAAAATTCACGCACTTGATAAGCAAGTATACTTAGGGAGAAAACTTGCTGGCATGCTGGAAGCTGAGAAACAAAATCCAGAACGTCAAAGAGATATTCCATTAATTAACGATGCATTAGAAAAGATTCTAGTACGTACACGTAATATGCAGCAAGCGAAAAGTGTTTTATTACAATCTATCGCATCTGTAGACATTATTAAGAAAAATAATGAAAAGTTAACAGAAGCAATTCGTAATGCCATTACGATGACGCAAAACGTTGTAACAGTTTCAGCTGCTATCCAGCTAGCGTTAACAAATCAGCGTAAAACAATTGATGCAGTGAATGCGACAAATGAAGCAATTGAATCAATGGTATTAAGTAACTCACAAGCATTAAAACAAAATACAGAAGAAACAACAAAACTTCTTGAAAATCCTGCTATTAGCATGGATAAATTACGTGAATCATTCCAAAATGTATTTGCTGCGATTGAAGCTTCTGAGAAATCATCAGAACGTATTATCGAGTCAAGTAAGAAGTTTGTAATTGAATTAGACACATTTAATGATGAAATGAAACAAAAACTCATTCAGCGTCCAAGGAAATAACAGACTTTTAGAGGAGGTGAAAAAATGAGTTTCATTCAAACAGTATTAGTACTATTGGGTACATTGCTTTTAATCGCATTTACTGTCGTTGTTTTAGTTGTATATTTCGGACGTAAACTGTATTTTTCATGGACGAAACCATATAAAAGAGCACATGATTCTTTAGATAAGTTATCGAATAAATCATTACCGTTTCTACAAGAATTTACACAGCACCCACTCTTTTATCGCTGGATTCGTACGGAAGGAAAGAAAGAACAATATACATTAAACACTCTTTTCTGTGCATCGGGTCAACGTACGAGAGAGCAAGTATTCTCAATGTTACCGAAAGAAAAACAGAAAAAAGTACATGTAATGGCAAAAACAACGAAAAAACTTACAAATGAAGATATTGATGTAGCGGCGATGAAAGTAAAAGATTTTTTAAGACAAGAAACGCAGCAAACAGTAAAACCATCAGACCTTTCGTTTTATAAATTGTATTTTTATGATCGATATCCAGATGCATTAAATACAATTCAAACGTATAAACGCTCAATAAACCCTTCATTACAAAGAACGGTTGATGAAATTACAATTTCAGTATTAAATGCCTTGCCGTATTATCAGGAGCAGCGTATGTTTGAACAACAACATAAACTTGAAACGTTCTTAATGAAAGATTTAACAGCGATGCTATCGTTAGTCGTACAATTACCACCTTCACAACGACCAGAAAAAGAAGAAGAATTAAAAATCTACTTGCAAAATTTCCAAAAAGAAATGGAAGTAGTCGAGCGAGATATTCGTGACTCGATTGATCATGATTTGAATGTGAAGATGAGAGCAGCGACTGAGAAGTTTAAGAATAAATAAAAAAAGCGCCTTAAAGCTATAGTTCTTAGCTTTTAAGGCGTTTTTTTATTAGTTGTTATTTTGCTTTAACGGTTGTATGACTAGAAGCGACACTTTCATTATGCAATCGATCAACTGCAGTTACTACATACGTATACGTTTCTCCAGAAATAGCTGTTTTATCTACATAAATCTCTCCAAATTTTGTCTTTCTTACAGTAGTAAGTAAATGTTTCGGATTTTCTATATCCACTTCATTTTTTCCATTCACACGGTAAATGGCGTAATAAGCAGAGTCATTCTCTCTATTATCTATGATACCTACAGCAATACCTTCATCTCTTGGAATAGCACCTTTTAAAGTCGGTTGTTTTGGTGGATCATGATCAAGCCAAGGCATAGGTGGGATTAATGCAGGATGTTTATATATGTCTTTTGAGAGTCTATCTTTAACTCCTAGTGGATTGTTATTCATATCTTTTAAGCTAAAATGCATACTACCTTTTATTTCAGGATATAACCGGTTTAATGCAAGTTGTCTTGGGTATTCTTCAGGATCAGACCAAGCTGGGACAGAATTATTATTAATTTTATAGGCCGCCTGACCGATGTATAGGTGAATCGGTTTATTATTTGTTTCTTTTACCCACCAATCTATTAATATGTCATATGCAGCTGGTGTGAAACCAATATTCCAATATATTTGCGGTGTAATGTAATCAATATAACCTTTTTGTATCCATTCACGTGTATCAGCATAAAGGTCATCATAGTTTCTTTGACCTGCAGTTGTGTTAGACCCAGTTGGATCGTCAGCTATATTTCGCCATACGCCGAACGGACTTATGCCAAACTTTACGTATGATTTTTCTTGTTTTATAGCAGTATTTAAACCTTTGACAAGTTCATTTACATTGTCACGTCGCCAATCTTCTATGTTTGTAAATCTACCATTATTATACGTTTCGAACGTTTTTTGATCGGGGAATTCTTCACCAGCTACTTTATATGGATAAAAATAATCATCCATATGTAATGCATCAACATCGTAATTTTGTACAATTTCTAAAGCACCTTCAGTTATAAATTTTTTCACTTCTGGAATGCCAGGGTTGTAATATAACTTCCCGCCATAAGGTACAACCCAATCAGGATGTTGTCTTGCAGGGTGGTTATCTGATAACCGATTTATATCAGTGTGATTCATCGTTATTCGGTATGGATTAATCCATGCGTGGAATTCTATATTTCTTTTATGAGCTTCTTCAATCATAAATGCGAGCGGGTCATAACCAGGGTCTTTTCCTTGTGTACCTGTAATGTATTCAGACCAAGGACCGTAATTGGAAGGATAAAAAGCATCAGCAGTTGGTTTAATTTGTACAACGACTGCATTCATACCAGTGTTTTTTACATCGTCTAATAATCTAATAAATTCTTGTTTTTGATTTTCAATTGGCAAGCCGGTTTTTGAGGGCCAATCAATATTAAGAACAGATGCGATCCATACAGCACGTAATTCATGTTTTTTATACGTAGTATTTACTTCAGCGTAAGTAGAGTGAGGAGAAATGAAAGAGAAAGGAATAAAAAAGATGACGATACAACATATCATTAATAAACGTTTCATGATCATTTATACGCCTCCCTATTATATGGTTAACTAATATGATATCCGAGGTGAGGTTGTTCTTACAATTGAGAAAAATAAATATTGAAACATTAATTTAATAGGGGAAATATTTTTAGTGAAATTTACTTTCATCATAACTAAATTCTTTCACAACTTCATATGCTTGTTAGTAAAGTGAAACTTCCTTTCATTCGAAGGGGATAAATTATAAGTATAGGAGGATTAATAAATGAAGGTTTTATTCGTTTGTTCTGGAGGGATGTCCAGTGCAATTGTTGTAAACGCTTTAAAAAAAGAGGCGGAGAAAAAAGGTGTAAACATGGAAGTCCATGCCATTGGAACAAGTGAGATAGAGGAAGAAGTAAAGAATGGTTGGGACGTTGTTATGGTTGCACCTCAAGTAAGACATCGATTTGAATCTGTTAAAAAATTCGCTGAAGAGGAATCTATCCCGTGCGGTATCATACCGCCACAAGCATACACGCCGCTTGGCGGACCGACTTTATTAAAAACTGTAAATGATTTAATTCGTTAGGGGGAAGCGTAATGAATAAATTTGTCACGTTTCTTGATAAAAACTTATCTGGACCGATGGCGAGGCTTTCTGAACAGAGGCATTTACAAGCGATCCGTGATGGAGTTATTTCAGCGTTACCATTTATTATTGTAGGAAGTTTCTTTTTAATCGTAGCATTTCCACCATTACCGAAAGATAGTTTCATATCTGTTTGGGCATTAAAAAATCAAACAAGTATATTAATACCATATCGTTTAACGATGTTTATTATGTCTTTATATATAGCATTTGGAATAGGATATAATTTAGCGAAAAGTTACAAGCTAGATGCTTTATCAGGAGCACAGCTTGCAGTATGTTCATTACTATTAACATTAACGCCTGAATTAATTGATAAAAAAGGGTTTATGCTTCCGATGGCAAATCTCGGAGGTCATGGATTATTCGTGACTATGATTGTTTCTATTTTATCAGTTGAGATTTTAAGATTTTGTAAGACGAAAAATGTAATGATTAAAATGCCAGAACAAGTACCGCCGTCTGTTTCACGTTCGTTTGAAGCACTTATACCTGCTGCATTCGTTATTATTTTAATGAGTTTAGTAACTGTCGTTTTTAGTATTGATTTACATCATGTAGTTGATAAATTAGCGGCTCCGTTAGTAAAAGCTGGTGATAGTTACTTCGGTGTAATCATTCCAGTATTTTTAATTACATTTTTTTGGTCATTCGGAATTCATGGTGTGTCGGTTGTTGGAACTGTTGCCCGGCCATTATGGGAAGTATATTTAGGGAAAAATGGTGAAGCAGTTGCTAGTGGCGCAAATCAGTTACCATTCATTTCACCAGAACCATTATACCAATGGTTTATATGGATTGGTGGTTCTGGTGCGACGCTAGGACTTGTATTAGCTATGATTGTATTTGGTCGATCAAAATATTCGAAGGCATTATCAAGAACTTGTATTGTGCCTGGTATTTTTAATATTAATGAACCTGTTATTTTTGGATTGCCAATTGTACTAAACCCAATATTAATTATCCCATTTATCATTACACCACTAGTAACAGCAACTATTGCATACTCAGCAACTGCGATGGGGTTTGTTACACCAACACATATAATGCCTCCATGGACATTACCAGCTCCAATTGGTGCATATTTAGCAACAGGTGGGGATTGGAGAGCGATTGTACTCGTATTTATAAACATAACAATATCATTCCTTATTTATTTACCATTCTTTAAAATGTACGACAAAAACATGCTTGAAATTGAGAAAAATGGTGATGGGGAATCTGTTAATCCGTAAGTTTTATATTTTATTTTGAGTGATAGGCATTTTGTCTATCACTTCTTTCACATGAAGTTCAGAGAGGGTGAAATGGAATGAATATAAAATTTAGTTATAAAGGTGTATTTTTATTATTATTTGGAGTGATATGTGCAAATTTACTTTTTGTACCTTTATTAAGAATGCTACATTTATCACAAATGCATAGTATATGGCTCGTTACAAGCATTGCGGCAAGTATTTTGCTTACAGTAGTTGTTTCTTTCATTGATGGATCGTTCGCATCGAAAGCCCAGTTGTTTTATAGATTTATATTATTTTCCATCGGTTGTACGCTTGTAACTTACATGATTGTTTTTTAGTAAATAGGAGGTCATGCATGTTATGTATATTGCAGGGATAATGTCTGGTACTTCGTTAGACGGAATAGATGTAGCACTCGTTCATATAGAGGGGAGTGGTGTAGAGTCTAAGGTCAAACTCATCCATTTTATTACAGTTCCATTTTGTAATGATATGAAAAATGAGATCCAGCAGGCATTATCAATAGAAAATTCAAATGTACAACTCATATGCAGTTTAAATTTCAAACTCGGTTTATGCTTCGCTAATGCTGTAAGGGAAGTTTGTAAAGAGGCCAATTTTCCTTTGGGACAATTAAATTTAATTGGTTCTCACGGACAAACGATTTATCATCAGCCAAAGCACGATGGTAATATGATTCCTTCCACATTGCAAATTGGAGAACCAGCAGTTATAGCATATGAAACAAATACGACGGTTATTTCTAATTTTCGAACAATGGATATCGCAGCAGGGGGACAAGGTGCACCACTTGTACCATATTCAGAGATTATTTTGTATCGTCATCCAACTAAAAATAGACTACTACAAAATATTGGCGGGATCGGTAATGTTACCATAATACCAAGTCAACTAAGTGATAAGAGCGTTATAGCTTTTGATACTGGTCCAGGGAATATGATAATTGATGAAGTATGTCAAAGGTTATTTCAGTTGCCATATGATCAAAATGGTAAGCTTGCAAAGCAGGGAGTAGTTGTAGAAGAAATTTTGACATATTGTATGAACCATCCATTTTTGAAAATGAATCCACCGAAATCAACTGGTAGAGAACAGTTTGGAGAAGAATTTGTCAGTGAATTATTGAAGCGATTGGAAAAGCATAGTAAAGAAAATATAGTGACGACTGTCACGATGTTTACAGCAAGTTCAATTGTTTATCATTATAAGGAGTTTATTTTGCCATATTATGAAATCGATGAAGTGATTTTAGGTGGTGGCGGCAGTTATAATCGTACACTCGTTGAAATGATACGGAATGGATTGAAAGAAGAAAAATGTGCATTATTCCTTCAAGAAGATATAGGTTATTCTTCAAAGGCGAAAGAAGCAATCGCCTTTGCCATTTTAGCAAACGAAACGCATCATCGTAATCCGAGTAATGTCCCAAGTGCAACAGGTGCAAAGCAATCTGTAGTTTTAGGGAATATAACATTCCCTCCAATAAGATGATGAAAATGAGGCGAACATATGAAGTATATGATTGGAGTAGACGGCGGGGGAACGAAGACAGAAGCAATTGCATTTGATCAAGACGGAAATGAACTTGTAAGGGCTACAAGTGGTTTTGGAAATATATTAATAGATTTTGAAGAAGCGCTTTTTCATATTATGGAAGTGATTGATCAATGTCAAAAAGGTTTATTAAATGGGGATTGCGCTTGTATTTGTTTAGGATTAGCGGGTGTAAGTGGAGCAAATACAAATGAATTAACATTACGTCTAAAAAAGAAGTACGGAACACCAATTGAAGTATTTAATGATGCGATGATTGCACATGCAGCTAATTTAAAAGGGAAGGATGGAATTTTAACGATTGGCGGTACAGGCGCGATTTGTTTAGGAAAGAAAGGAGAAGTGTACGAGTATAGCGGTGGATGGGGACATATTTTAGGTGATGAAGGAAGTGGATATTGGATTGCGTTACAAGGTTTAAAGAGAATGGCAAATCAATTTGATCAAGGGGTTGCACTTTGCCCATTAAGCTTAAGGATTCAAGATGCGTTTCAACTTTTGACGTCGTCTCATATAAAAAGACTAGTATATAGTTTTTCAAAAGATAAAGTTGCAGCAATTGCACCATTCATTATTGAGGAAGCGAGAAATGGGAATGATGACGCACTTAAAATTATTTTGCAAGCGGCTACGGAATTAACGAGAATTACGGTGAATATTTACAATAAGATGCAGTTTGATTTATCAACTTCAATTGCAGTAAGTGGCAGCATATTGCATTTCGTTCCTGAAATATATGGTGAATTTAAGACATGCTGTGAGAAGAGTATAGGAGAAGTTACATTTGTATCACAATCAGAAACAGCAGTGAAAGGAACATATTATTTAATGAAAAATATATATTTTTAATAAATAGCTGTATGAGAATTTTTGTATGATTTGTAAATATATGATGTTAAAATGTATAAAGGGATGTGGATAAAAAAGTACAATATACATAGTTCTTGAATATTGTATATGTATTCCCATGTAGAAAGTGAATGATTACATGATTAATAGTATGCAATTTTTGTATTTGGTGGCTTCTTATTTATTTGGAAACATATTGAACGCTTATATAGTGACGAAATGGAAACATAATGTTGATATTCGGCAGGAAGGAAGCGGTAATCCTGGCGCAAGAAATATGGGGCGCGTATATGGAAAAGGGTATTTCGTCGCTACATTTTTAGGTGATGCGATCAAAGGGGCAATCGTAGTTTCTATTGCAAAATACCTTTTTGAAGATTCTACATTTGTAATGTTAGCTTTACTGGCTGTTTTACTTGGACATATTTACCCGATTTTATTTAAAGGCAAGGGTGGAAAAGGCATTTCAACATTTATTGGAGGATTAATTGCATTTGATTATTTAATAGCGCTTACCCTCGTTGCTGTTTTCATTATATTTTATTTAATCTTTAAAGGATTTACTAAGCCAGGACTAATTACAATCGCTTGTTTACCAGTTTGCATGATTTTGTATTCTTACTCTATTGTTACGACTATTTTAAGTGCACTTATAATTGTACTTATTTTATATGTAAATCGAGAATGAAATGAACTTTTTATAAGTGGAGTTAATCTCCACTTATAATTTTTATTAAATACATAAAGGAGATACAACATGGGGTTAATTTATAAAGTTGCTGATCAAGCTTGGGAATTTGAAAGTATACATAAGTTGAATTATAAAACATTTGTAGAAGAAATTCCGCAACATGAAGAAACGAAAGAGCGTGTTCGTATAGATCGTTTCCATGAAGAAAATACATATTTAATTTGTTTAGATGACGATAAGTTAGTAGGTATGGTTACTTTGCGAGGAAAACGACCATTCTCGTTAGACAATAAAATTCCAAATCTAGATTATTATTTGCAAGAACATGGAGAAAACGTATATGAAATTCGTTTACTTTCAGTAGAACGTGAATATAGAAATGGAAGAGCGTTGTTAGGTTTAATTCGCTTTTTACATCGTTATTTGCTTCTAAATGGATATGAATTGGCACTCATTTCTGCTACAACACGTGAACTACCTTTATATGAGCAAATGGGATTCAAATCTTTCCATACGTTAGTTGGTACAGAAGAAGCAGCCTTCCAGCCAATGTATGTTACCCCTGCTATGTTTGAAGCATCGAGTGTTGGGGGAATTATGACGAAAGAATATACGTTTTTACCTGGTCCAGTAGATATTGAAGAGAATGTTCGAAAGGCATTTTCTACTAAGCCTATTTCGCATCGTTCTAAGTCATTTCAAGTGACGATGGACAATGTGAAAAAACGGTTACTTCACATGACAAAAGCAAAGCATGTACAACTTATGTTAGGAACAGGGACGTTAGCAAATGATGCCATTGCTTTACAGTTACGTTCTTTAAAAGGGAAAGGACTAGTATTAACAAATGGGGAATTTGGTAATAGATTAGTTGGACATGCAGCACGCGCGCAATTACATTTTGATACGTATAAAAAAGAAATGGGAGAACCGTTTATTTATACAGAATTAGAACAAATAATGGAAACTGGCAATTATGAATGGCTTTGGTTTGTTCACCATGAAACATCAACCGGAATGTTAAATGATTTAGACGAACTAAATGTTTTTTGTGAAAAGTATAAAGTGAAACTATGTGTAGATTGCATTAGCTCAATTGGAGCAATACCGATAGATTTGAAAGATGTATATTTTGCAAGCGGTGTAAGTGGAAAGGCAATTAAATCGTTTACTGGATTATCTTTCGTTTTTTATAATCACAATGTGAAAGTAAATGAGGCATTACCGGCCTATATGGACATTGGCATGTACGAAGAAAATGACAGTATTCCATATTCTCATTCATGGAATTTAATTTATGCACTGCAAGAAGCATTAAAGAGATTTGAAGATGCAAAAGCATTTGAAAAAATAAACGAGACGTATGCATATATTGAACAAGCTATTACTAATATGGGTTTAAATCTTGTTTCACCTAAAGAACATGCCGCGCCAATTATAGTTACCATTCAATTAAATGAAAATCAGTCTTCTAAGGAGATTGGCGATGCGTTAGCGTTACAAGGATACATTGTTCATTATGAGTCATCTTATTTACAAAAGAATAATTGGATCCAAATTGCATGTTTAAATGATTATAAAGAACGCGATACGAAGAGGATGTTAAATTGTTTGCAAATGTGTGTATTACAGAGTGGGGTACATATATAAAGACTTTTTCTTAATATAGATGGTTTCGTATAAAGGAGTTGCTACATACGAAAACTTAGGAATAGACCATTGGAAGAGGTGTTAGTGTGATAACTAAAAAACTACCGTTACATATAGACGATATTAAAAAAGCTCAAACCATTTTAGACAGAAATGCTCGTAAAACGCCTTTAGTAAAATCATTTTATTTGACTAGTAAAACAGGTGGAGAAATTCACTTGAAATTAGAAAATATGCAATTAACGGGTTCTTTTAAATTTCGAGGTGCATTTAATAAAATGTCACAGCTAACAGATCAGGAAAAAGAGAGAGGAGTAATTGCTTGTTCCGCTGGTAATCATGCACAAGGAATTGCTTTATCAGCTCATTTACTTGGTATTAAGAGTAAAATTGTGATGCCAATTTCTGCACCTCAGGCGAAAGTTGAAGCAACTAGAGGATATGGATCAGAAGTGATTTTATATGGTGAAACTTTTGATGATGCAAAAGCAAAATGTGAAGAGATAATAGGGGAAACAGGGGAAACATACTTACATCCATATGACGATATAGAAGTAATGGCTGGTCAAGGTACAATTGGTTTGGATATTCTTGATGATATGTGGGATGTAGATACTGTTATTGTACCGATTGGTGGAGGCGGAATTATTTCTGGTATTGCTGTAGCATTGAAATCTTTTAATCCATCAATCGATATAATTGGTGTACAAGCAGATAATGTTCATGGGATGAAGGCATCTTATGACAAAGGTACGATAGTAGAACATTATGAGGCACCTACTATTGCAGATGGTTGTGCAGTTAAAATACCAGGGGAACTAACATTTGAAATTGTAAAAGAATTAGTAGATGATATTGTAACAGTATCAGAAAAAGAGCTAGAAGTAGCGATGAAAGATTTATTACAACGTGGTAAAGCTGTTGTAGAAGGGGCTGGCGCATTAGCTACTGCTGCTCTACTTGCAGGGAAAGTGGATACATATATTAAAGGGAAAAAAGTAGTAGCGGTTATATCTGGTGGAAACGTAGACTTACAGCGTATTTCGAGTGTTTGTGAACAGTTTTTTGTAGCGAATGAAGTGAAATAGTATTTAAAAAATATAGTTTTATAAATGAGGAGCTAAGAGGAATGGTCTTAGCTCTTTTTAATTATGCCTGTGTTGAAGTAAATAATGTCTCCATTTTGATTTTACTCTTTTCTCGAATTTCAGCGTCTGCGTGCCTCATTACAAATTTATGCGCTATAGCAATTGCTAAAACATCATCCAATAAACCAATCCCAATAATAGCAGCTATATCTGGAATGAAATCAATGGTTAATACGTAATAAGATAAAGCGGCTAATATTATAAATTTCGCTTTAGTAGGTAACTCTTTTTTTCTCATTGTGTAGTATAAAATAATACTTTCATATACGCTAGATTTCCCGAGGTTTGCTGAGCTTTTTTTGAACTTTTTCCAAAGTGTCTGTTTCTCCATATAAACACTCCTTTTACAAAAACATCGATTTTTTAAAAGGATAGACAAAGAAGTAGGGAAATAATCAATTTTATTGTTTTTCTTATTGTATATTCCATAAAAATAGGGAATTACCTGTTCAAAATAATAGAATGTTGGTTATGTAACCACTCACAGTGTTTTGTTACATAGTATATATATTGTAAAATGTATGTGGATGATTTAATTATTATTATGCATTTTAAAAGCAGTATGGGGGAAGAAAAATGAAAATAATAGAACTACCAATTGAATTCGAATTTAACGGGCAAAAGCAATGTATTTATCCAAGTTTAATTATAGTACATAATGAATTAACATTAGTCGATACAGGATATACGAGTTTTTTACCTTTAATTGAAAATGTAATATTAAAACATGGGTATGAGATGAAAAACTTAAAAAATATAATTATTACTCATTATGATGACGATCATATAGGGGCTTTATATGATTTCAAAGTGAAATATCCTCACATTAATATTATTGCTAGTGAAATTGAATCCAACTATATTAATGGCGATATAAAATCAGAGAGATTAGTTCAAGCAGAAGAAATGTTAGAACGTATGCTAAATGAAGAAAAAGAATTTGGAAAATGGTTTATCCAACAGTTAAAAAATATAAGACATATTTCCGTCGATGAAAAAGTACATGATGGCCAAATGATTTTGAATGATGAATGTCAAATAGTAGCGACCCCAGGACATACTTCGGGGCATATTTCATTATATTTTCCAAATTTAAATTGTGTAATTACAGGGGATGCGGCCGTTCAAGATAATAATGAATTAGTAATAGCTAATCCGAATTTTTGCTTAGATATAGAAAAAGCGGAAGAATCTTTAAAGAGAATTAAAAACCTTAAAGTAGCAACGTATTATTGTTATCATGGAGGAAAGCTTACTGTATAAAATAATAAAAAACGATCTTTCCCATATCGAAAAGATCGTTTTTTTAATTCATAGATTCTGCAATTCTAATTAATTCATAAAAAATGTTTTTATAAGAAAAAAGCCAAGTCTTTAAAAGAGCTGGCTTCATGAATTCATCATGTGAATGAGCTTATCACCATCAATTAACTTAATATTTTTATTCGCAGCATATTGCTTGCGTTTTTGTTGGAATTACTCAGTAGTTTAGTCGTCACAAATATCCTCAGCTGTTAAAACCCCAAATATATCTTCATATACAGGGCTAGTATCCACATAGGAGGAAGAACACATGCTCTCGTAACTAGAAAAAGTTACTCTAATTTCTACAGAGAAATTTAATTCATCTTCAATTCGTTGAGCACATGTTTGATAGTTCTCCCTAATCTCTTGTAGACAGCTTACAATATCTTCTCCATATATTGGATGATTTATAACTATACGTAGTTGTCTGTTGTTTTCTGGTTGCTCATTTAGGAAATAAGCGCTATCCAATTTAATATCTTCGCCAGTGATAGAAGAAGATACAATTTCTTCTATCACTGTAGCCAAAGTCTCATCACGCATTTTTTCTATTTTACTAATAATCCCGAGCTTTTTAGATGCATTACGTATCAACTTATTTTCTTTTTGATTATGCTGATGAATGAGTTGTTCCAGGTCGTCCAAAAAACATAGTAACTCCATGTGGTTATCTATCATTATGTAACCCCCTCTTTTTAAATATAGTGAGATGCAAAGGGAAATATTCGCGAAAAATGAATTGGTACTAGCAATTGACAACCTATTGTGAGCATACACTGATAGGGCTAGAAGTCGCTAACAGAAGCATGTCCAAGAAAGAGTGGTTGAGTGGTAAACACAAACTTAGGAGGAAAAGGAATTTATAGAAAACATATTATTATGCTCATTGTTATCTGAATAAGAAATACTAATTACATATTATGAGGATGGTTATTTGCTCAATGGATATATGACTGTGATTGATATAGATCCGTTAAATAGTGCTTTAATCTGTACAGATGTTTTTTACCACAGGATCGCACTTGTTTTTTTGATATTATTACTAGTAAAAAAGCCGAATCTTAGGATGTGCACCCCAATTGTTAGACACAAACAACAATTGGAGGTGTACTTTTTTATAGTTAAATTCTCACTAGAAGAAAAAGTAAAGGTAGTAAAAAAATATTCAGATGAAGGTGACGGAGTGAAAAGACTTGCGGGATCCATAAAGGTTCATCCGAGTGTACTCCAGCAGTGGATTAAACAATATAATGCGGTAGGTGAAAAACGCTATAGAAGATATCCCCTGGATTATAAACTGGATGTAATTAATTATATGGATAGACAAGGGACATATATTAGAGAAACAGGGGCTATTTTTAATATCCCGTCTTATGGAACGGTTCGTAGGTGGCAGGAAGTATATGATTTAAAAGGCGTGGATTCCCTACATGAAAAGAAGAGAGGGCGTCCAACTATGAAAAATACAAATACAATAGAAAAATTAAGAAGTACATTTTGTCTCCGGCTAATATGAAAGGGTTATTAAAATCGGAAAGAAAACAAAAAGAATTTGTCCACCTAGTACACGATGAATATAAAAAAAGAAGATAAGAATTTTTTTATTTTTCATATTTGGCGAAACAAATGGTACAATGAAAGCTAATGTGAAAAATAAGGAAAAGAAGTGGTCTATTTGAAAAACTTTTTAGAATTAGGAATTAGTGAAACTTTTAATCATACATTACGTGAAAATGGAATTACAGAAGCAACACCAATTCAAGAGCAGGCAATTCCTGTTATTATGTCAGGTAAAGATATTATTGGGCAGGCGAAAACAGGAACGGGTAAAACGTTAGCATTCGTGTTACCGATTTTAGAAAAAATCGATCCAGAGTGTAGTGATGTTCAGGCTTTAATTGTTGCACCGACAAGGGAACTAGCACTGCAAATTACAACTGAAATTAAAAAAATGCTTGTTCAAAGAGAAGATATTAATGTACTAGCGATTTATGGCGGGCAAGATGTAGCACAACAATTAAGAAAATTAAAAGGTAATACACATATCGTTGTTGCGACACCAGGACGATTATTAGATCATATACGTCGTGAAACAATTGATTTAAGTAATCTTTCAACAATTGTACTAGATGAAGCGGATCAAATGCTTTATTTCGGTTTCTTATACGATATTGAAGATATTTTAGATGAGACACCTGGTAGTAAACAAACGATGTTATTCTCAGCAACGATGCCAAAAGATATTAAAAAATTGGCGAAACGTTATATGGATGAGCCGCAAATGATTCAAGTACAAAGTGAAGAAGTAACGGTAGATACAATTGAGCAGCGTGTCATTGAGACGACAGATCGTGCAAAGCCAGATGCACTTCGTTTTGTTATGGATCGTGATCAGCCATTTTTAGCAGTTATTTTCTGTCGTACAAAGGTTAGAGCAAGTAAGCTTTATGATAATTTAAAAGGACTAGGTTATAATTGTGCTGAACTTCATGGTGATATACCTCAAGCGAAACGTGAAAGAGTCATGAAGAGTTTCCGCGAAGCTAAAATTCAGTACTTAATTGCGACTGATGTAGCAGCTCGTGGACTTGATGTAGATGGTGTAACGCACGTATTTAACTTTGATATCCCTGAAGATGTAGAAAGTTATATTCACCGCATTGGCCGAACAGGACGTGCAGGTGGATCAGGTCTTGCAATTACGTTCGTTGCAGCGAAAGATGAAAAACATTTAGAAGAAATTGAAAAAACGCTTGGTGCACCAATACAAAGAGAAATAATTGAACAACCGAAGATAAAACGTGTAGATGAAAATGGAAAACCGTTACCAAAGCCAGCTCCGAAGAAATCAGATCAATATCGTCAAAGAGATAGCCGTGAAGGTTCAAGAAGTGAATCAAGACGTGATTCGAGAAATAGCTCAAGAAATGATAACAATCGATCATTTAATAAGCCAAGTAATAAAAAAGGTAGTACAAAACAAGGTCAGCAAAGACGTGGCCGTTAAATAGTTATAATTGTAAAAGAGTCACAAAATATTGTGGCTCTTTTTTTGTTTGTATAGAACAAGGATAATGGCAAGAAAAAACAAAAATTTCATTCACCGTATTTAAAACTTATAAAGGAAATTTTATAGTCCAAAACCAGTAGAGCAAGGGTATTACTACCATGTCGTAATTCGAGAACAAGTGCAACTTACGTATGAAGAATATTTAACCGAAAAAAATCGAGGGAAAGCAATTTGTACTAGCGCCCCTGATGATGATACGGATTATGAAAAATCAATTCGTATAACAATACGAAAACATCTTTTACTAACAAAGAATTGGAAGATTTGGTGAAAGAAATTCGTAACATATTCAAACGGTACGGGAATGTTATGCTGCAGTAAAAAGAACGGAACTTATTATGTCTACTATTTCGGCAGAACACTTTAGTTGAAAGGAAAGGTATTGAAGCGAGCGAATATTTTTATTACACATTCCGCAATTATTGAAATGGAACAAGAGAAGTTTATGAAGGATTAAACTCGTATTAGGGTATGATCGTTGGAAACTGGAAAACTAATTTGTTAGTTTTGTTCGATGGGGAACTCGAGAAGCACCATGGCCATCCTAATTGGGAAATTGCTTATTACTACGACGATGAAGGTAATGTAGTGTGAAGTTAATAGAAGGGATAGTATACGAAATAAGAAAAAAGGACTAGCAGTCGTACCTGCCTTCCTTTAATAGGAGAAAAAGTAATCTTGTTTAGAACTACGCATAAACAGAAAATCTGCTTGTAATTAGTTTTACCCTAAATATACGTGTCTATACAAAAAAGGGATAAGTAAAAAATACTTATCCCCGGAAGGGAAATCCCAAGCACCAAAATGGCTCGTACTGGTCTGCAGGTTCAAAAGTAGTATATGTAAAACGAAAAATCTCATACAAAAAGCAGACAACGATTTTGGTTGTCTGCCAGTGTGTTCAATGAGTTAGCTAATTGTGATAATTTGCATCCCCATTACGAGAAGAGTGAAGCTGCTAGTTCAAACAGCTTGTTGGTATTATTATCGATTTGTTAAAAAATATACAGAGAAAGCAGATAAGTGAAGAACCTACCTGCTTCTGCTGTAACAAAAGAAAGAAGTATTAGCCGTGGACACGGCGGCTTGAAAATAGTATGTATTTTTATTTGAAAAATATTCAAGGGGTGAAGAAACATGGAGTGTTTAATAAAAGGTGTTTGTGAAATTAATCAGCTAATTAGTAAAACAAAAGAGAAAAACAATGAGCAAATATAACAATACAAAGGTAAATGTTCAAAAAAGCGATGAGTATAAAGTAAAACAAAATAGTTATATTAAAGCTTGATTTTCATAAAAAATAAAGCACATATATAAGTGTGCTCTTATGAACGCTTTAGATTTGTATGACTAGATAGTCACCATACAATAAAATATGCTTGTTTGATATAAATGTGAGTCAAATCTATAACATATATTTTGGTGTGTAGAAAGAACATTAAATGTTAATTAGCTAAGCATATTGTTTTTATTAACGAATTTGTGCAACTGTTAAAGCGGCAGAACGAATATCTACTGTACCAATTACTTCAACGGATACAATTTGAATTAAATCACCAGGGTTTAAGTTTATTAGAATGATACCGCTGGATACATCTACTTCACCAGTGCCAATGATATTAGAACGGACTGCGGTTCCAGATCCTGCAATAATGTTAGTTGATGAGTTTAGTGTCAAGAAAAAGCGCACTGCTTCTGGGGCTAATGGAACATTATCGAGGCTGATTGTTAATGTATAACTGATTTGATAAATACCAGCTACTTGAATTCTAATACCAGTTCCTGTACTAATTGTATTATTGATTACAGGGACAGTAATGTTTGGATTTGGTCCCGTACTAGGTAGTAGTAGTGGCGTGAATAGTGTTGCAAATTGAGGTGAAGTAGCATTAAAAGCAAAACCGAGAGCTGGTAGTGTACTGGGGGCTTGTGCTCCACAATTAAAGTTTGTGAGCTTACGACTAGATGAGCGCATATTTTCACTCCTTTCTTTCATTTAGATTGCGTGAGTAATAACCTCACGTTTTGGACAAGCACAATACACTATATGAAAATTTATAGTGTATTGTGCAGAGGTGTACTGTTATGGATAAAACTAACTGCCTGTTGTACAAAGGAAACACTACGCTTACAGAAACAGTTTGTAAACTAAAGTTGAAAAGAGTTAAAAATGTAGGGTTTTTTTCTTTGTCTAAAGGTTCTTGAAGATATATAATAATTTTCTGACTATTAAAATTTGGAGGGGTACAAATGAAAAATGAAACGTTGCACACGCAAGAAGATATTATTAAAATGCTTGATTCATTATTAAGACCGGCAGAACCATTTTGGAATGAATTTTATGCGAATAGAGACAAAGATGTTCCGTTTTTTGAAAATGTTCCAGATGAGAATCTAGTTTCCTATATACAAAAAGAATGGATCTCCAAAGGGAAAGTGTTGGAGCTTGGATGTGGTCCAGGAAGAAATGCAATTTATTTGGCGAATGAAGGATTTGAAGTAACAGCAGTGGATTTATCTATAGAGGGCATTAATTGGGCGAAAGAGAGGGCGTTAGCAAAAGGAATAGAAATCGATTTTATTTGTGATTCGATTTTTAATTTAGAGGCTCAAAAGGAATTTGATTTTGTGTACGATTCGGGCTGTTTGCATCACATTCCACCACATAGAAGAATAAATTATGTGAATTTAATTAAAAACTCCTTGAAATCGGGTGGTCATTTTGGATTAACATGTTTTGCGGCAGGTGATTTAGATGAACGAAATGGCTCGGAAATATCAGATTGGGACGTATATAGAGGATGGAGTCTGCAAGGTGGTCTTGCATACTCTGAAGAGAAATTAAGAGAGATATATAAAGAATTTGAAGTGATTGAAATTAGAAAGATGAAGCAAATTGACCAACCAAATACTATGTTTGGAGAATCATTTCTTTGGACAGCATTATTTAAGAAGAAATAAGAGAGTAGATAATTGACAAACGCATCGTTTTTATAGACAATACACTTATAGGAATGTACGTTCGGTATTTTTGGCCAATGTATGTTTTACATAAATACATATCAAGGGGTTGTCTCTATATGAGTACTACAAATCAAAAAATTACAACTTTTTTAATGTTCGAAGGTAATGCTGAGGAGGCGATGAATTTTTACACGTCGCTATTCGACCAATCAGAAATTGTAAGTATCTCTCGCTACGATGAAAACGGACCTGGTAAAGAGGGTTCTGTCATTCATGCAACTTTTACGTTAAATGGTCAAGAATTTATGTGCATTGATAGTTATGTAAAGCATGGTTTTACATTTACACCATCTATGTCTCTTTATGTAACTTGTGAGACAGAAGAAGAAATTGAAACGGTTTTTCATAAACTAGCGCAGGATGGATCCGTACTAATGCCTTTAGGTTCTTATCCATTTAGCAAAAAGTTTGGCTGGTTAAATGATAAATATGGTGTGTCTTGGCAGTTAACGCTTGCGGAATAAAAATTTAAAAAGAAAAAGCGTAGCCTATTTATAGTTACGCTTTTTCTTTTTAAGAATTTTGCTTGCCGAATCTTTCACCGAGTTTAGCTAACAATTCAGGCTGATCCCCTTGGCTCATTACAACTTCAACAAAGATAAGTCGATTCATATTAAAATTTATTTTAGTTAAGACTTCTGCTAACTCTATTTCATTTTCCACTTTACATGTTAGGCTTTTTTCTTCTGATCCGAATGTGTTTGCTAGTTTCGTGTAATCCCACATTTGTATGTCATTATACGGTTGATTTTGACCGTGAATTGCACGTTCAATAGTATATCCGTTGTTATTGATTAAAAATATTATCGGTTTTAAATTTTGACGAAGTATAGTCGATAACTCTTGAACAGTTAATTGGAACGAACCATCACCAATAATTAAAATATTGCGCCGTGATAAATTGGCGAGCTGTGTACCAAGTAGAGCGGGCAGTGTATATCCGATAGATCCCCATAACGGTTGTCCTACATATGCAGTGTTATTAGGTAGAGGGATAGCAGCACTACCAAAGAAAGGTGTTCCTTGCTCTACAATTAAGATGTCGTTTTCTTGTAAGAAATGGTACATTTGCTGCCAAAAACGTTTTTGTGTGACCATTTGTGCTTTTGGATTGAACTCTTCAGTAAAAGGTGATGATTCTAAAATAAATGGCTTAATGTCAAGGGTATCTTTATTACGATGCTCAATTGAATCACTTAAATGTTGTAAAATATCCTGCATTACAACTGGACCGTATTTTTTATCTATAATTTTCACAGTATAGGGATGGATTTCTATAACTTGTTCTTTTGTAAAACCTTGTGTGAAGCCGCCTGTAATAGTATCAGTTAACTTCACACCAATACTAATAATACAATCAGATTCATCAATTCTTTTTCGCAAGTACGGAGAACTTACATCACCAGTATAAACTCCTATAAATTGAGGGTGTTTTTCAGGGAATATTCCTTTTCCCATGCTTAACGTCGCGATGGGAAACCCAGTTTTTTCTACGAATTGATGTAAATTTTCTTTAGCGTGAAATCGAGCTACTTCAAAATCAGCTAAAATTACAGGTTTTTTGGCGTTATTTATTATTGAATTGGCATGTAGAAGCATTTTATCCAACGTTTCTTTATTACTTAAAATCGGTTTATATAAAATTGGTTCTGTAGGTTTATTAATTGGTTTATTATACACATCAATCGGCAAATTAATATGAACAGGGCGTTTTTCATTCCAACATGCACGTAATACACGGTCAATTTCCTCAGCTGCATGCTCAGGTGTTATATTTGTTTGTGCTACAGTGATTTCTCGATACATAATGGAAAAGTGATCGAACTTTCCATCTCCTAACGTATGATGGACGATTTCTCCATTTTCCATTATTTTTGTTGGTGGCGTACCCGTGATTTTTATAACTGGCACGTTTTCTGCATATGAGCCAGCAATACCGTTAATGGCGCTTAATTCTCCAACACCGAAAGTAGTAATAAGAGCAGCGATTCCTTTTATGCGAGCGTACCCATCTGCTGCATATGCAGCATTTAATTCATTACAATTTCCAATCCACTTTAAATTTTCATGTGCTACTACATCATCTAAAAAGGCAAGGTTATAATCACCAGGAACCCCAAATATATGTTCAATTCCTAATTCGTGTAGTCTATCCAATAAATATGTACTTATAGTATATTGCGATTTCAAATGAATCCTCTCCTAATTGTGCATTGAATATTTCAATAAACTATAGAAGTTCTAATGTGGTCGTTAAAATATTCAATACTAGATTGTGGTATAATTTACATACAGGGGGAAAGTAGATGACACAACATAAAGAAGAACAGATGAATGAAGCATTAGCATTATTTTATTTTGCATATAAAACATTTACTGAAAAGCCAGATGAAATTATAAAAGAGTATGGCATACAACGAGTACATCACCGAATTTTATTTTTTATCGCACGATTTCCAGGGATAAGTGTAAATGAGTTATTATCACTGCTAGAAATAAGTAAACAAGCTCTTCACGGACCACTACGACAACTTGTGGAAAAGGGCTTAATTGAGAGTAATGAAGCTACACATGATCGCCGTGTGAAACAGTTATCTTTAACAGAAATAGGTGTAGATTTAGAGAAAAAACTGAGCGATGTTCAAAGACAACAAATGAGTGTTATTTTTTCGAAATTTGGTGAATCGTGTGAAGAAAATTGGCATCAAGTTATGAATGAAATGGCAAATAGTCGATCAGGTTTTGATGCTTGGATATCAAAACGAGAAGTTGTAATCGATCAAAAATAATAAGAAATATATCTGTTTTTATAGTTTGAAAAAGAACAAATTTTATCCATACATTTGGCAACTATGGATTGGTCATAGAGTGAATGGATAAAAAGATACATTACTAGATACTTTATACGTGTACGCAATGGAACAATAAAATTCACATTTCCGAGAGGGGAATTATTATGATAAAACTTGTACTTATTCGTCACGGACAAAGTTTATGGAATCTTGAAAATCGTTTTACTGGATGGACAGATGTAGATTTATCAGAGAATGGATTAAGTGAAGCGAGAGAAGCAGGAGCAATATTAAAGAAAAACGGATATACTTTTGATGTTGCTTATACATCTGTATTAAAACGAGCAATTCGGACTTTATGGATTGTACTTCATGAGATGGATCTTGCCTGGGTGCCAGTACATAAATCTTGGAAGCTAAATGAAAGACATTACGGTGCATTGCAAGGGTTGAATAAAGATGAAACTGCGAAAAAATATGGTGAGGAGCAAGTTCATATTTGGAGAAGAAGTATTGATGTAAGACCACCTGCTCTTACTGAGGATGATCCTAGATATGAAATGAATGATCCAAAATATAAAGCACTTAAAAAAGGTGAGTTTCCATTGACTGAATGTTTAGTGGATACGGAGAAAAGAGTACTTGATTATTGGCATTCAGAAATTGCACCGTCATTAAAAAATGGTGAAAAGGTAATTATTTCATCACACGGTAATACGATTCGTTCGCTAGTGAAATACTTAGATAACCTTTCAAGCGATGGTGTTGTTTCATTAAATATTCCAACGAGCATTCCACTCGTTTATGAATTAGACGATGATTTACGTCCGGTTCGTCATTATTACTTAAGTATGGACGGAGAAGTACCAGAAGGGGAAATTCCGAAACATATTTCTTTTTAACATGAAAATTTGAAACGCATGCTTGTCTACATATACAATGTAGATTCATGATAAAAGACGTGGCACCTTCTAATGTATATGCGATATTGCTAAATTTAGAAGCTTGTCCACGTCTTTTGTCATAAAGAGAGCTGCTTGTGCATGTAATGATATCGTGAGTAGTTTTTGAATGGAGGGTGATGTCATTGGTGATCTCTAACATTCGAATCGGCTTATTTATTTTAGCAATCGTTTTTCTCGTTCTTGTGTTCTTTTACTGGAGAAACGAAGAGTTGTACGAGGAGAAAAAGCAACGTATTAGAAAGACTTGGTATGGGTTGTTTATAATATCAGTCACCGTGTATTTCATGATAAAAGGAATTGATTTAACCCTCTGGAAAAATCTTTTAATGTTCACTGCAATGGTTATTTTCGTTGATATCGCATTTATTTTAACACCAAATATTTCAGAAATATGGGGAGCGAAATTTAGCGATATCGGCAAGACTGTTCAATCGATAAAACGGTCATTAATTGCTTCTAAAGCAAGAGGAGAAATATACACAACAATTATTCAAAATGTCAATCCAGCAGTATTCGGTACAATGGAATGGCATACGGAAGAGGAATATACAAAGAGCTTAAACGCATTTTTAGATTCGTACGGAGAAAAGATTGGTGCGAAAATTGTTGTATTTGAAGCGGCAAAGGAATTAAATACAAACTTTCGTGGTATCCGTTCTCAATTTAGTATTATCGTTCCGTTAGAACACATTGAGCAATTGAATGAGCAGAAAGCGGTGCAAGTAGAAAATGTCGGAATAATACCAGCAAAAATGGTGAGTGATGTTTTCATTGTTATTGATGGGAAGAAAAATAACCTGCAAGATCGAGATTTTGAAAATGTATATAATTTAACAATACATCATAGTTATTTTAGTAAATAAGGACAGGATTTTCTTCTGTCCTTTTCACTTATACATAAAGGACTTGTATAAAATCGGACAATCATTCCTACACTAGCACGTAGAGGTGATTGTAATGATAAAAGATTATGACAATGATTTTTTTAAAGAAGATAATGAAGATACAACAGATTTCTCGTTAATAAAAGGAGATACATTACAGCAAGTAGAAGAATTAGAAGAAGAATTAAAAAGAAAATGATACGTGTACACGCTGTCTACATTTGCGATATAATATAAATAGAAGATTGTATCTTTTTGAAAAGGGGGAGAAGAGATGGCTGAAGTAAACGTACAAAAGTCTTCATTTTTTAAAGAAAAAAAAGAAGAACCAAATACAGATTTCTCTCTTGTGAAAGGTGCATTAACGGAAAATATAAATCGGTTAGAGAAATTAATGAATAATGGTACTTCAAAATATATGAGAGCAAAAAAAACGAAAGAAAATGCATAGTGCATTTTCTTTCGTTTTTTTATACGATTAAATATTTAAAGGGTGGATTTTAAAGGATGAAATAGAAAGGGAAAGTAACGAATCATGGTATAATGATAGCAGACTTACATATTATTTTGTCATTTTGAGAGGAGCTTAAAAATGTATTCTACTTTAGAACAATTAACAAAGCACCCTGTATTTTATCATTTTGCAGAAATTTCAAAGATTCCTAGAGGATCTGGTAATGAAAAGGAAATTAGTGATTATTTAGTTGGTTTTGCAAAAGAGCGTAACTTAGAAGTGATTCAAGATGAAGCAATGAATGTCATTATTAAAAAAGACGCAACTACTGGCTATGAAAATGTACCAGCTATTATCATTCAAGGCCATATGGATATGGTATGTGAAAAAAATCAAGCAACCGTACATGATTTTGAAAAAGATCCAATTGAATTACGAATCATTGGGGACATGTTATATGCAAATCAAACGACTTTAGGTGCTGATAATGGAATTGCAGTTGCGTATGCAATGGCTTTATTAGATGCATCAGACATTTCGCATCCAGCACTTGAAGTAGTTATTACTACTGAAGAAGAAACGACAATGGGCGGGGCTTTCGCTGTTGATGCAAATCACTTTGAAGGAAAGATTTTTATAAATATCGATTCTGAAGAAGATCATAAATTACTTGTAAGTAGCGCAGGTGGTGCGAAAGCTGTAGAAACAATTCCAGTAATTTGGGATGAAGCGCCAGTGAATACGGATGCATACCGTCTATATGTTGGTGGTTTAAAAGGCGGACATTCTGGTATGGAAATTGATAAACAACGCGGTAATGCGAACAAAGTATTAGGACGAGTATTACGAGATTTATCAGCAAATATCCAATTTGATATAAGTGAGGTTCACGGCGGATTAAAAACAAATGCAATTCCGCGTGAAAGTGTGGCTACAATTGTATTGCGTACGGAAGATGTAGAGAAAGTAGAAGAAAAACTAGAATCATGGACAAGAGTATTACAAGAAGAAATGCGTGCTGTTGATCCAGATGTTCATGTAACTCTTACAAAATTGGATGAGAAAGTAGAAAAAGTATTTGCTAAAGAGACACAAAAGCAACTTATTTCATCATTATTCTTAATTCCGAATGGTATTCAAAGTATGAGCATGGATATTAAAGGTCTAGTAGAAAGTTCAACAAATTTAGGCGTTATTGAAACGTTGCAAAATGAAATTAAATTACGTAACGAAGTGAGAAGTTCTGTCAGTAGTTTAAAACAACATGTTGCAGATGAAATTAAATGTATTGCCGAATTAGTTGGTGCAACATTTGAAATAGAGTCAGAGTATCCAGAATGGCCATACAATCCGAATTCACAAATTCGTAATTTGTTTGAAAAAGTGCATCTAGAAAAATACAACAAGGATGCTGAAATCTTCGCTGTACATGCAGGTATTGAATGTAGTGCATTCGTTCAAAAGATGCCTGACTTAGATGCGATTTCATTTGGTCCAGACATTTTTAACGTTCATACACCAGATGAACATATTAGTATTTCTTCTGTTGTGAATAACTGGGGATTCTTCGTTGATGTAATGAAGGGTACGAAAGAATTAGCTAAATAATATGGATGAAATGAAAAGTAGCCTATAAAACTTTATAGGCTACTTTTTTGTATAGAGTTTTATTAGAAATTCTTTTTTACGTTAGTATTTAATTTTTACTTTTATTTCTAGAGGATATTGTACCTAAGATTGCTCCGGATACTGCTCCGATTAAAGTCATAAAAATTGCACTCCATGCTGCAAATGACATTATTACACCTCCAAATAATAAATTATTGTTTCTTAGCCTTTTGAATAGAAATGATAATTGCGACAACTATTAAGAAAATAAGAGGAGACCAAGAAAAGAAAGACATGTAATATTCTCCTTCCAATATTAATTTTAAACCTTTATATAAATAAATTATCGCATGTTTAAGGAATGAACATATAAAATATGCAATATTGCATATCGAATTGTAGGGCATAAAGAAGTGAAAACGGTTCGTGAATAAAAATGCTAATTTATAAAGAAAGTAAGGATTTTTCTAACCTTAAAAAGGGCAGACAATCAAAAAGCTCCTTATATAAGGCAGAGAAGCTTTTAAAATAGTTTTTGTCTAATAACAATGGTATCCAATATTTATTGGTGAGATAAACGTAAATTATTTTGAGATTTTAAAGCTGCCCCCATAATAATAATTTTCTCCAAGTTTCATAACGGCCACATATGTTTCTGGATTATAAACCTTAGTAATAGGTGTTACAAATCTACCATAATTATGTTTTAGACCTGAGTCATAAATGGTTTTATATCTATGCAAGTTTATTTCATTATTTTCATTTTCACTCAATTGATATATTTTTACAATACCAGTATCCTTACCACCAGTATATATAGTAACATCGAATGTATCTCCATGCTTTAAGGCACCAACTGCTAACTCTTCTATAAAATCTGCATTATGATGTAATAAAAAATAGCTTTGCCACTGCCAATTATCTAAAAATCGTGATTCTTTTTGTGTAAATTGCGATTCAGCAGACACAGGTGTGATTGTACTAATTGTATTCGAAAATAAAAATCCTCCAACAATCAATGCACCAATAATTGTTGATTGCCTTAAAAGTTTCATGTTCTAAACCTCCTATTTACTTAAGGATTCAGAAATCGTTTTTGTGAAAAACTAGCTGTGAAATCTAATGGGTGATAATATCTTCTATAATCATATTAACATTTATATATTTATCAGATAAATTAATAAATAATAAAATTATATCGAGGGAGTGAAGGCTAATATAAGAAAGAAGTTAGAGATATAGCTAATAAATCTTTATTATATGTAATTGCGATTTATTATTTGAAAACATGATTATTTTAAAACTGAAATTTCAATGCACATCTTAAGTTTGGGTATATAATTTTACAATTTGACTTATGTAAATTATCAAGTTATGATTTTTTATTATAAAAGAAAGGCTTGAATATAATGATTCGTCGTTTGAGAAAGCTAAAAAATGTAGCAGTCGTATTAAGCTTCTAAGTGAATTACAAAGATCTACAATACTTAGAAGCGAGGAATAAAGTTATGAAGCATCCATTATTTAATCACTGGTCAGAAACGAAGTATTTAAAAGATATAGTAACAAATCCACTCATTGAAGTAGGAGAGTACTCCTATTATTCAGGGTATTACGGTCATCAAAATTTTGAAGATGGCTGTGTAAGGTATTTGTGGGGGGATGCTAAGTCCCGTGCACTTTTCAATCCAATTGAACAGATGGGATGGCATCTTGATAAACTCATTATTGGGAACTATGTTTGTATTGCCAGTGGAGTAGTCATTTTAATGGGTGGTAATCACAATCATCACTCAGAATGGATTACAGTATATCCATTCGCTGAGCAAATTGAACATTCATATGAACCGAAGGGCGATACAGTCATTAAAAGTGATGCTTGGATTGGAATGAATGCTATTATTATGCCTGGCGTTACAATCGGTGAAGGTGCAATCGTTGCAGCAGGATCTGTCGTAAGTAAAGATGTTCCGCCGTATACAATAGTGGGCGGAAATCCTACTAAAGAAATAAAGAAACGGTTCACTGATGCAGAAATAAATATGCTAATGGAAATGCGTTGGTTTGATTGGGATAGAGAATTAGTTGAGAAGGCAATTCCTATTTTATCTAGTTCATCTATTGAATTATTATATGATTTTTATAAAAAGGAAGTAAAAAATAGATAGATCTGTGAAAAAACTACATTCTATATAGGATGTAGTTTTTTATTATAAAAAATGAATAGTCTAGACTAAGGAAAATTCATCTCTGGTATGAGTATAGTAAATAGCTGAATTCAATAATTAAAATCCTTGATAGCTAATAAAACCAGTATGTCTCGATATTTAATCGGGATACACTGGCTTTATTTTTTGTAAATGTGGAACAAACGCATTATTTAGATTGTCTATTCATTGTAATCCTAAAAAATATGAAAGTACGGATCATTTTGAAAAATACAAGGGTATTAATAATAGGGATGCGTGTAGGAATACAAAGTATCAGTGCGCCTAAAAGTGTGAGATGGTCTATATGAAAGCGATCCTAACGTCTTATATGTATATAGAATTTGATAAAACTATCTATTTTTATAGGAATTATGCTAGAATAACGTTTTTTTTTTGAGTACAAAGATATTGGAGGTAAGAGAATTGAAAGGTATGTTTTACAAAAAATTCATTGTAATAGTAACAGTGCTTACACTATTTTGTAGCATAGTTGTTACATCTGGGAGCGCATCAGCGGAAACAGTTCCTGTTTTAGACGTAGAAGCAGGATCAGCAATTTTAGTAGAAGCAAATTCCGGAAAAATTTTATATGAAAAAAATGCGGATGAATCACTAGCAATTGCTAGTATGACAAAAATGATGAGTGAATACTTAGTTCATGAAGCGGTGGATAAAGGAAAACTTAAATGGGATCAAAAAGTTAAAATCTCTGAATATGCATATAAGATTTCACAAGATCGCTCATTATCAAACGTTCCATTAGAAAATGGTGGCTCTTATACAGTAAAAGAGTTATATGAGGCAATGGCAATTTACTCTGCAAATGGTGCAACAATTGCTTTAGTTGAAGAAATTGCGGGAAAAGAAGCCGATTTCGTGAAAATGATGAATGATAAGTCAAAAGAGTTTGGAATGAAAAATTATAAATTTGTAAACTCTACAGGCTTAACAAACTATGATTTAAAAGGACATCATCCAGAAGGGACAACTCCAGACGAGAACAATAAAATGTCCGCAAGAGATTGTGCGATTTTAGCACAACGTCTCGTTCGAGATTTTCCAAAAATGTTAGATACAGCAAAAATCCCCAAAAAAACATTCCAAAAGGGTGGCAAGTATCCAATTGATATGGTGAATTTTAACATGATGTTAAAAGGTTTAATTAAGCAATACGAAGGTGTAGATGGGTTGAAAACAGGAACTACTCCAGAAGCCGGTGATTGCTTCACTGGTACAGTAGAAAGAAAAGGTATGCGTCTAATCTCTGTAGTAATAAAAGCAAACTCTCATACAGCACGTTTTGATGAAACAAAGAAATTATATGATTATGGATTTGCGAATTTTGAAGTGAAGAATATCTACGGAAAAGATTCAGTAGTAAAAGGGCATGAAACTTTGCGAGTTGCAAATGCGAAAGACAAAGATGTAGTAGTTCAAACAAAGCAAGCTGTTTCACTTCCAATGCCAAAGGGCAATAAAGATGTTTATAAAAAAGAATTTAAAGTATCGAATAAAGAACAAGAAGCTCCTATTAAAAAAGGTGTAACAATAAGTAAAATGATTATCTCGCCTAAAGATAATACAGATCCTGGGTTCTTATCAGGTAAATCATTACAAATAGACCTTGTAACAAAATCTGATGTAGAACAAGCAAATTGGTTTACACGTTTTATGCGCCAAATTGGATCTTTCTTTAGCGGTATATGGGATAGTGCGGTTGATATAGTAAAAAGCTAACATAAATTTGTGTCCATAAATTAAAAAACGCTATTCTTTTTGTAGAAATATACAGAAAGGATGGCGTTTTTTATGAATCTTTCGATTTAAAGGGTTCAGGTGCAAGGTTAGTTTAATAAAGTTACATGATGAAAAACCACACGCTATTCCATCAAATGACAATAAAAAATTAATATCCGGTACGTATTTCTGTAATTAGATTTTATAAAAATTTAATAAAATCTTTTCTTTGTATTAAATATTTTGTTTTAAATTATGTATATAAAGAAATGGAGGTCAAATTAACTTTGTACTGCTTATATTAGGAATTTAAAGAAACAATATGTACAATTCTCCCACTACATTCATATAGTGGCCTTTATGAACAGCAAAATCTACAATTTACAAGGAGAACATTTTATGAGTAAGAGAATAAAAGAATTAGATTCCATACGAGGGTTAGCAGCACTTACCGTGGTATTTGGACATTTTTGTTTAATGCTACCATCGTTGCCTAATTCTATTAAATTTTCCCCGCTGAGATTTTTATGGGCGGGTGGGGAAGCTGTTATCGTTTTTTATGTACTAAGTGGTTTTGTGTTATCTATGGCACTTTATCATTCAAAAACAAATTATTGGGGATATTTAATTAAGAGATTTGTAAGAATCTATATCCCTTATTATTTTTGGATAATCATTACCTTTGCTTTATTTATTTTATTTTCACCCTATGAAGTGGTAGGACTACGGGATTGGTTCTATGATAGGTGGCAAGGTTCTATAACAAAATTAGATATTATAAACCATTTTGTGCTTCTTAATAACTTTTTTACGGAAAATTATAATCCAGTTATCTGGTCATTGGCTCAAGAAATGCGTATATCTATTGTGTTTCCTTTCTTATTCCTTCTTTTTTATAAACTGAGTTGGAAGAAAACGATACTATTTGCTTTGAGCTTTTCTTTCATTAGTGTTTTTCTTAATATGTTGCATATTGGGAAAGCTGAGGGGTTTTATAATGGTTATGCTGATACACTGCATTTTACATCTATGTTTATGGTTGGGATGTTACTTTTTAAGCATCAGGAAAAACTTATCTACTCATATAGGAATATGAAAAAATTTAATAAAGGATTTCTTATTGCACTAGGGATTATTTTATATTTATATTCCATTTTAATTTATGGTATTTCCCGTAATGATACTACTTTCTTATTAAAAGATTGGGGTGTCGTAATGGGTGTTAGTATATTTATTATAATGGCCATGAGTAACCTTAAAGTAAAAGCATTTTTAAATAAGAGTGTGTTTGTATATTTAGGAGAAATTTCATACAGTATTTATTTGTGTCATTTTCCAATCATGATGATACTATTTAAACTTTTGTATACAAAGATACCTATCTTATTCCTTCTTACTTTGTGCATTACAATGACACTCCTTTTTTCTATAGTTTCGTATCATTTAATCGAAAAGAAATGTATCAACTGGGCAAAACAAAGAACAACAAATTTTTTGAAAAAAGTATAATACCTAGAGGGATTTTATTTCGTTTACTAAATGTAAACATACTAAAATGGAATGTAATTGAAATCGAAAAACACTTAGAAATAACAAATACGTTGTAAGCTATTGTATAGTATAGATATGGATAATAATAAAGGGGGACTACATATGTGGAAGCGATTTGTATCGATTGGTGATAGTTTTACAGAGGGGATAGGGGATGAAGTTGAGGGAATAGCATTAAAAAGCTGGGTAGATCATTTTGTTCAACTCTGTGTAAACGATATAGAATATGTTAATTTTGCAAAGCGTGGGTTAGTAACTAAAGAAATTCGCTCACAGCAATTGGAAAAGGCATTAACGTTTAATCCAGATTTGGTTAGTCTAATTGCAGGTGCAAACGATGTATTAAAAGGACGTTGGGATCATCAAGCATATAAGAACGAAATGGAATTTATGATAGATACATTAAGTAAAACAGATGCTGATATTATTATAGCAAACCTTCCCGATTTTACAGTTAGGCTTCCTTTTGCTTCTGAAAAAAAACAAGTAATAAAAGAACAATTATTAGAGGCAAATGAAGTTATACATTCACTGAGCAGAGAGTATAAGCTTCATCATGTTGATTTTTGGAATCATCATTTAGTTAATGACAATACGCTTTGGTCTAAGGATTTAATTCATCCAAACTCAAAAGGATATGTAAAAGTTGCTGAATTGATTTTTAGTAGTTTGCCTGTACATGACTCTTTTAAATAAGCTTTAGAATGAACAAGCCCCCTGTCGCATACAGTGCAGGGGTTTTGATGCGAAATAGAAGGATATAAGCGCCTATAAATTATACTTTCTGTTTATACTTATTTGTTTTCTGTTGTAGGCCCCTTAGTATAAGGGGTCTTTTTTGTTTCAAATATCTACAAAAAAGATAAGAGCGGAGAACTCAAACTAAAAGGTATTTTAAATAAAATTGTTAAAACAGCACTAATAATGACACCGATTGCTAAATAGATCCGCTTTTTTATTTGTAAGAATTTTAAAATCTTCCCCTTCGAATGCATCTGAACCATAAATTAATTTCTTTTGTAAATATGGAACAATCTCATTACTTACACTGTCTATTAAGCGTTACAACATTTTTTATTTAATATATCAAGAAAGGAATAAATATTTTTAACTAAGGGAGAAGATTGAATTGAAAAAATTATGGATGTTGGTTTTCTTTTGTTTTGCAGTTATGTTGGTAGGATGTAATAAAAACGAACCGCCAAAACAAGCATTTGAAGAATATATAAATTTATGGAATGATAAAAAATTCGCAAATATGTATGATCATTTATCAGAACGTGCCCAAAAAACGATTTCTAAAAAGGAATTCACCGAGAAATATCAAAAAATCTATGAGGGTATTGGAGCTAAGGATTTAAAAATTAAAACGAAAGGAGAGAATGCTAAAGATAAAGAACTTTTTCTCTTTGAAGTTAAGATGGATACGGATGGAGGAACAGCTTCATTTATCCATGAAGCAAAACTTGTGAAAGAAAAAGAATCTTGGAAAATAGATTGGACACCAGATTTCATTTTTCCAGGTATGAAAAAAGATTACAAAGTACGTATGCAAATAGAACAAGGAAAACGCGGAGAAATATATGATCGAAATGGGAAGGGTCTAGCAACGAATGGTAAAGCGACTGAGGTTGGAATTATTCCAGAGAAACTAGGCGAAACGGCAGCGCAAACAAAAGAAATAGTAGCACAGTTACTGGATATGTCTATAGAAGAGGTCGATCAGAAGCTTTCAGCGAAATGGATAAAACCAGACTCCTTTGTACCAATTGGGATTTTAAAAGAGGGAACTAGACAGAATGATTATATTGAATTAGAAGGAGTATCATCTCGCCCAGTAAATATTCGTACGTATTCATTAGGAGAAGCAGCGGCACACTTAACTGGATATATAGGAAAGGTGAATGCAGAGGAGTTAAAATCGCTTCAAAAAAAAGGTTATCAAGCTGATGATTTAATAGGTAAGACAGGTTTAGAGAAAGTATTAGAGAATAAATTGCGTGGCGAAAAAGGTGGACGCGTATTTATAGAAGATGAGAGTGGGAAAGAGATTAAAAACGTAGCAAAAAAAGAAGCGAAAGCAGGGGAAAATGTTACGTTAACAATTGATGCTGCAATTCAAGAAAAAATCTTTAATGAGATGAAAAATGAAGCAGGATCTAGTGCAGCGGTCAATCCTAAAACGGGTGAAACTATTGCACTTGTAAGTAGCCCTGCTTATAATCCAAATACAATAGTTAGAGGAGCATCAAAAGCCCAACGAGAAGCATGGAATAACGACTCGAAACTACCAATGATGAATCGTTTCACACAAGCATTTGTACCAGGTTCCGTATTTAAAACGATTACTGGTGCAATTGGTTTGGAAACAAACACTATAAACCCTAAGGAAGAATTTAAAATTCAAGGATTAAAGTGGACAAAAGATTCATCTTGGGGAAATTATTATGTAACACGTGTGAAGGAAGCTAGTCCAATTGATTTTGATAAGGCAATGAAATACTCTGATAATATTTATTTTGCTCAACAAGCTTTGAAAATGGGAAAAGATCAGTATGTAAATGAATTTAAGAAATACGGATTTCATGAAAAATTACCAATCGAATACGAATTTCCTATTTCAATCATTGCAAGAGATGGGATAAAAAATGATATTCAACTAGCAGACACGGGATATGGACAAGGACAAGTATTAATGACACCACTTCATTTAGCATTAACATATGCACCGATTGTGAATGAAGGGAATATTCCATCGCCTCATCTTTTAAAAGAAGCAAAAGTAGAGGGGAATTGGAAAGAAAATGTGGTTTCTAAAAAGAATCAAGAGATATTAAAGAGCGCATTAATAAAAGTCATTAATGACCCTGATGGCGCGGGGAGAATTGCTAAGGTTGATGGTATAACTCTTGCTGGTAAAACCGGTACAGCAGAACTGAAGGAGTCGAAAGAAGCAGACGGAAGAGAACTTGGATGGTTTGCAGCTTTTGATGCACATAAGCCCGACATGATTGTTACCATGATGATCGAAGATGTAAAAGGAAGAGGGGGGAGTAACGTTCCAGGCGAAAAAGTAAAACATGTTTTTCAGAAATAATAAGTAACTATAAGGTGAAATCTTTTACTACATTCATTGTTTGTTTAACACGAAGGTATAAAGTGAGCAATACAAAGAACAATTAAGTTTCGAAAAAGCATTCTCCTTAATCGAGAATGCTTTTTTGTTGTGGCTGAATAAAGATGATAACCAATCTTTGTTTTCATTTTTGAAAGGTTGGTATTGCTAATAGTAAATAGAAGAGTAAAACAAATTGAAAGGGACAAGGGAGGGGAATTTTAAACTGTAACAAAACAGTTATTTAGTAAAACATAAATAGAGCACACAAATAAGTATGCTCTAAGAAAAAGGGTGATACAAGTGGAGTTTTGCGTGAAATGCACAAATAATAATCAGATTTTTTTTGAGTGT
Source organism: Bacillus cereus group sp. N14 (assembly GCF_016483555.1). Lineage (NCBI taxonomy): Bacteria > Bacillati > Bacillota > Bacilli > Caryophanales > Bacillaceae > Bacillus > Bacillus cereus group sp. N14. Next base: position 19,106 of record NZ_JAEHBQ010000024.1, on the reverse strand, counting down.
ATTTTTAACATTGTATGCTTTACTTGTTGTTAGGAGCCTGTCATGTAAAAGAATGTATAGATGATTATGTTATGAAAGTAATTGCACCGCTTTACATTTTTAGGAGGATTTTTTTATTAAAAAAAGATAAAGAACGGAACAAATGAAACTTGTATCTTGTCTATATATTGAAACCATAATAAAAGCGAGGGCAGTTTTATCTTTATTCAAATAAGTTCGAGGTGTGGAAATGGAAGAGACGTTTATTGAAAAGTGTATTCATGATGAGCTTGACTATGTTATAAAAGACTATTGGCAAGATGTATGGAATTATTCATTTATTATTACGAAAGATCCACACTTATCAGATGATATCACGCAAGATGTATTTATAAAGGTATTTAAAAATTGGAATTCATTTCGAAAGGAGTCATCTATTAAAACGTGGATATTAAAAATTACAAGAAATACAGCAATAAACTATTTGAAATCCTCCTATTTTAAAAGGATATCATTAGTAGGTTTTTTTAGTGATGATAAGCAATCTCCATCGGCAGAAAAAGAATTTTTTAATCAAGAGGAAATGAATGAAGTGTGGGATGTTGTATTAAAACTACCTAAAAAACACCGTGAAATAATAATTTTAGACGCGAAATATGAATTATCTTATGAAGAAATGGCCGAAACACTAGGAGTATCCATTGGAACTGTAAAATCTAGATTAAGCCGTGCGAGAAGTAAGGTTTCAAAATTAATAGGGGAGGGTAGTAGTGATGAACAATAAACAAAATCCTGACTGGTATAAACAATTAAAAAAAGGCCCAATGGAGAATCGTAAAGATGAAGAAGAGTTTATTTTTAAAATAAAGCAGTCTATATATGAAAATAATGAAGCGGATCTTGTAAAACATAAAAGACCGTTTCGTAAAAGAGCATTGCCTATAGTAGTTGTTTTGGTTTGTACAATGTTATTTGTTATCGTTCAACAACCATGGCTTGATGATAATAAATCACCGGTCCAAAGTAGTACACAAATTAAGCCTAAAACTAAAGATGAGTCTGCTCAAGATCCAACATTAAAACAATTTATGAATGAATTATATCAAAATACCAATTCAAAAAATGAAAATGACTTGTATAGAGCGTTAAATGATGAAGTTCTATTTAAAGGGAAGAGTTATAAGAAGGATGAATTGAAGTTTGATGAAGATATTTTTCATGAGTTGCAAGTCGCTCTTACAATGGGGGGAGAATTTGCAAATGATACAAAAAAAGTATACAAAGTACCAAGTGGATTGACAGAAAGTAACCAACCAAAGCAAGCGCATTTTATATATGCAACGGTTACTGGAAATAAAACGAAAATTTTAGCTGAACCAAAACGAGAATCACAAGTTTTATATGAAGTATCTAATGAAATGGTAAAAGCTTGGATTCCAGAAAAAGTGCAAAATGATGGATATATAAAAATATCGACAATTAACGGTAATACTGGATATGTACAAAAAGAGTATGTTTTAACTGATATTAAGTATTCATTTATGTTCGAAAAGAATGATAATGGTGATTGGAAAATAATAAATATAGATTCTATATGGTAAAAGAGGAAGGTTCACTTTAATGAACCTTCCTCTTTGTTATTATCTTTTTTTTGAAGTGTATGCCAAGACTCTAAAATTTCCGATGTAACGAGAGCAGCGATGTTTTTTTCTGAATTACTACCAGGAATAACGACAGAAATGGCAATTTGTGGATCTTCGGTAGGAGCATATGCAATGAAAAGAGAATGGTTTATCATTCTTTCTTGCTCATTCGGAGCACCTGTTATGCCTGTTTTACCTGCGACATGGAAGGGTAAGTTTTTAATTTCCTCTATATTTTGGCTCATCCCACCTTGCACGACACTCCAAAATTTCACAGGGTAACGATTTGAACTTTCTAAAATTGGTTTAAACTTTTTTGTTTCCTTACCATTTTGATCAATAATAGCACTTACGATTTGAGGTTTATATTTATCACCTTTACTTGCTAAAGTTGCTGCATATTGAGCAAGTTGAAGAGGAGTGTGTACTTCATTTCCTCCCCAAGAGGCATTTAATAAGGCGGAGATACCATTTTCAAACTTGTTTGTTGGATGAAATTCATATTGTCCGTCTTCTTCAAAAGGTAAATCAATCCCAGTTTTAGAACGAAGGCCGAATTGCTTTAAATACTCTGTCCATATATGTGCAACTTTTTCTATATTCCCATTATTTTGGTTGAATAAGGGTAGAGCTACTTTTGCTGTCATAAATGTGTTAGATGAATTAATGATAGCCTGCCTCGGTGTAATCTCACCTGTTGGCGTTCCAGGTGCATTCGTAATGTTATTTTGATTATCATATTGAAAAGTACCTTTATCTAAATAAGTATCTTCAGGTTGAAAAAGCTTTTCGTTTAATCCAATTAAAATAGTAAGTGGCTTTATAGTTGAGGCCATATTTACATAAGATTCACCATACTTTAATTTTTGAATTGCTTTATTTTGCGAAAGTGATTTAATGTTTTCTTTTTTAGATGATACTTGTTCATATAATGTATTTGGATCAAACACTGCTGAGTTGGCCATAGTTAAAATTGCGCCAGTTTTCACATCGGTTACCACAACATAACCAGCATTAACATCAGTTATTTTCTTGATTTGAGATCTTAATGCTTCCTCTGTTTTTTGCTGCAACTTAGAGTCTAAAGCTAGCCGGATATCTTTTCCTTTTTGTACTTTTTGAATGTTCCATAAGAACTTTTTATTATTCATTTTAAAAATAAGAGTTTTACCCGGTTTTCCTATTAAATCATTTTCATATTGCAGCTCAATCCCGCTTTTTCCAACGGGTACATTAACGGCATTTTCTACATATCCAATTACCTGTGAACCAATTTCACGTTTAGGATAATATCGAATCACTTCATCTTTGATTATTACATTATTGGGTTTGTTTTTGTTTATGAATGCAAGTTCATTCTCAGTTATGTCAGAGTATAACGGTATATCATTCATAGTCTGCTTTTTACAAGATTGTTGTAATTGAGATTTTATGTCCTCTGTAGAAATGTCATGTTGAAACTCGCTTGAAAATTGATTGAAAAAAGCTAATGTGTTTGCTGTATCTTGTTTCGATAGCTTCTCATCATTAAAAGTGCAATATAAAGACTTAACTTTCTTATTTGTAGCTAGTATTACACCATTTCGATCAAGTATTTGTCCTCTTTTGGCCGAAGAAGTTTCGATTGTAATTGAAAAGAAATGGCTTTTTAACAAAATTATTAATATCAAACCTACAATAGAAAGAATCGCTATAAATCTCCATCTTTTTGTTTTTGTATGTAACATAAAACCCTCCCTTTTTAGCTTATTTCATCTTATAGTTAATTATTTTTTTTGTAAATGTGGAACAACTTTATTATTTAGGTTGTCTATTAAGTATTACAGTATGAAGAAAGGAATAATCAGTATGAAAAGTTTGTAGCAAATCTATGTGTAAGTTTTATATGGGCCAGTATATAGTTTAGCATTTCTAATGCTAGCAATAAAAAAATAGAGAGAAAACAGGAAAGGAGAGTTATGAATTACGTAGCTAAACGAAAAGGGATGGGTGCTAACAAGGATTTAGCAAAAAAGTCGAAACGATATTTATGATCGGTCATCGGTATGTAACATATAAGGAATTAAATGGAGGATTTATGGAAAAACAAAAAGGAAAGAACAAGACGTATATATCTGTACGATTAAATATAATGTTCCTTTGCATATTTTTATTATTTTCAGCTATTATTATGCAGCTAGGAAAAGTGCAAATCGTAGAGGGAGAGGCTTATAAGAATCAAGTAGAAAGCAGTCAAAACGCAACAACTAGCATTCCAGTTCCACGTGGACAAATACTAGATCGAGAAGGGAAAGCAGTCGTTAATAATAAATCTCTTCGCACAATTACGTATACAAGGGTGAAAGGAATTACGAGTGAAGATATTTTAAAAACAGCAAAAGACTTAGCGAAAGTACTTGAAATGCCCGAACAAGATATAAATAAGTTAACTGAAATCGATAAAAAAGATTTTTGGATGCAGTTGAATACGAAACGTGCGGAGACAATGATTACTAAAAAAGATATAGAAAAGTTAAAAGATAAGGGAATAGAGGGAAAAGAGTTAGATAAAAAAATAGAAGACTTAAGACGAAGTCGTGTTACAGAAGTAGAATTGGCAGAATTAACAGCACAAGATTTAAAGGTATTAGCTATTAAAAGTAAAATGAGTTCTGGTTATCAACTAACACCACAAATTATAAAAAAAGATGTAACAGATCTAGAGTATGCGCGAATAAGTGAAAACCTTGCTGAGTTTCCAGGAGTAGATGCAACAGTTGATTGGGAACGTAATTATGTAAATGGTAATTTATTTCGTTCTGTGTTAGGTAATATTACGAGTAGTGAAGAAGGGTTACCGAAAGAAAACTTAGATTCTTATTTGGTACGTGGATATAACCGTAATGATCGTGTAGGAAAAAGTTATATTGAACAACGATATGAAGATGTGTTACACGGTACAAAAGAAGAAATGAAAAACATTACTGATAAATCAGGAAACATTATAAACACAGAGATAATCTCTAAAGGAAAAAGTGGTAATAGTTTAACATTAACGATTGATATGGAATTACAAAAGAAAGTGGAAGAAAGTATAGAGAAAAATTTGAGAGCGTTTAAGAGTTCAGAGCCACTGTTGGACCGAGCTTTTGTCGTCATGACGAATCCAAATAACGGACAGATTTTATCTATGGCAGGCAAAAAGATTGTAGAAAAAGAAGGGAAATTAGAGATTGAGGATTTGGCATTAGGTAACATGACAACTTCCTACGAGCTAGGGTCAGCTGTAAAAGGTGCAACTTTATTAACTGGATATGAGACAGGGGCAATACAGCCAGGAGATCAATTTTATGATGCACCTATGAAATTTAAAGGTACACAAGCTAAGAAATCGTGGAATGTATCCGGATTTGGTAATATTAATGATTTACGAGCGCTACAAGTATCTTCGAATGTATACATGTTCCAGACAGCTTTAAAAATTGCGGGAGTTAATTACGTACCAAATGGTTCATTGGATATAAAACAAGGAGCATTTGATACGATGCGCTATTATTTTAAACAATTTGGTTTAGGTGTCCCAACAGGTATTGATTTACCGAATGAAATAACTGGACAAACGAGAACAGTAGATAGTCAACCTGGTTTTTTACTAGATTTTTCTATCGGTCAGTATGATACGTATACGCCATTGCAATTGGCACAATATATTTCAACGATTGCGAATGGCGGTTATAGAATGCAACCTCAAATTGTACAAGAAATACGAGAACAATCAATAAAAGAAGAGGTTGGCAAAGTTATACGCTCCATAGAGCCTGTCGTATTAAATCGAATTGATATGAAGACAGAACATATTGATCGGATAAAAGAAGGGTTTAGATGGGTATTCCAAGAAGGTGATGGAACTGGCGTGAAGTATTTCAAAAATGCTTCATATAAACCAGCAGGAAAGACAGGGACAGCCGAAACTGTATATGGTGGAGATGATCCAATTGGTAGAAATGCAAAAGGAGAACGTATGGAATGTTACAACTTAACATTAGTTGGATATGCTCCATATGATAATCCAGAAGTGGCATTTTCTATTGTAGTCCCATGGCTTCATGATGATAAAAGTGGAATTAATTCTATAATTGGAAAGGAAGTTTTAGATGTATACTTTGATTTAAAACAGCAACGTATACATGGTGAAGCTGCTAGTATAGATAGTTCTAATCAAAATTAGTAAAATGTGAGTACTTGTCTCAGGGGAAGAGACCCTGTTTATATATAAGTCTTTAAAAGTTAAAAGAAGATTTGAGATAAGAGATAGCAGCTATCATAGTTGCTATCTTTTATTTTGTTAATAATACCGATATTAGTTATAAAGTTTTTTTAGTTTATGGAACAAACTTGTTTCAGTGATTGTCTATTATGTGTAAGTAAAAAAGTATTAAGAACTTGAAAGGAATGATGATTTTGAAAAACAAGAGGATGCTAAAAATAGGAATATGCGTTGGTATATTAGGTTTAAGTCTTACGAGCCTAGAAACTTTTACAGGAGGGGCACTGCAAGTTGAGGCGAAAGAAAAGACAGGACAAGTGAAGCATAAACATCAGGCGACGCATAAAGAGTTCTCTCAACTTGAGAAAAAATTTGATGCTCGATTAGGTGTATATGCGATTGATACTGGTACAAATCAAACAATCTCTTATCGACCTAACGAAAGATTTGCCTTCGCATCAACCTACAAAGCGTTAGCGGCAGGGGTATTACTACAGCAAAACTCAACTGAGAAATTAAATGAAGTTATTACTTACACGAAAGAAGACTTAGTGGATTATTCACCTGTTACCGAGAAACATGTAGATACTGGAATGACACTAGGAGAAATTGCTGAGGCTGCTGTTCGTTACAGTGATAATACTGCAGGGAACATTTTATTTAATAAAATAGGTGGACCTAAAGGATATGAAAAAGCGCTTAGACAGATGGGTGATCGGATTACTATGGCTGATCGCTTTGAAACAGAGTTAAACGAGGCTATTCCAGGAGATATTCGTGACACTAGTACAGCGAAAGCAATTGCTACTAATCTGAAAGCTTTCACGGTCGGAAATGCGCTTCCAGCTCATAAACGTAACATTCTTACAGAATGGATGAAAGGAAATGCTACAGGAGACAAACTTATTCGTGCAGGCGTACCAACTGACTGGATAGTTGGAGATAAATCAGGTGCTGGAAGTTATGGGACACGAAATGATATTGCTATCGTTTGCCCGCCAAATAGAGCACCCATTATTATCGCAATTTTATCTAGTAAAGATGAGAAAGAAGCTACTTATGATAATCAACTCATTGCAGAGGCAACTGAAGTTATAGTTAAGGCTCTTAAATGATAATTTCTCAATTCTTTATGTAATGTAATTGAAAATATGAACCTAGAAAGCGATTCTTTTCATGTGAAAAGAATCGCTTTTTTGTATTCCTATAATGAATAGTAAGTATATAAGCGAAAATTATTATTTCATGGACGATTTATTCCCTAAAGTGCATGAGGGAAATTTTCTCCTGTGGTGTTCGTAGCAATATGATTATTATGTATACGATAATAATATTTTGGAGTAGTTAAGCTAGATACTCCTATATGGATATGTAATTTTACATATCCATATAAAAGACACATATGTGCTAATCACTATTAAATTATATTAAAATCATTTTTAGGTAAGGGGATTCATATAGATTTAAGGGAATCAAAGAATTTTTATGTTTAATTATCATAGTATAATTATTTCACTTTATGAAATGAAATTTGTATTTAACTTTTTTAAATATAATATTTTTAAATTCGAATAATAAATATCTGAAAAATCAAATTTAATCAATGTGATTTTCAGGTTTACTTATGAAAAACATAGTGTTTAAAATGAAGGGGAAGTAAGGTCCTTATATTTTATCAAAAATAAATAAAAAACGAGATGGAATTACTTTTTTGAAAAAATTTCTATCCTCAAGTGTGTGTGATGAAATCCTAACGTTAGGTTGTACAACATTTACGATTAAAACTGTAAAAAACAATAGTGAAGAGGTGTACGGAATGAAGAATAAAATTATGACAGGATTTTTAATAACATCAATCGTTACTGGAGCGACTATTCCTATCAATACTCTCGCAACGCCAACCGTTCAGGCAGAAACGAAACAAGAAAATATAGATATTTCCTCAGCATTACGAAAAATAGGTGCACACTCCAAATTAACACAAACCTTTATAGATGGAGCCTTAGCAAGTCCGAATGTGCAACTTGAAGAAGTTCCATCTTTAAATACAACTCAATTTCTAATTAAACAAGATATGAAAGAGTGGTCCTCAGAACTATATCCAAAATTAATTCTACTAAATTCAAAAAGTAAAGGATTTGCAACCAAATTTAATAGCTATTATCCAACATTAAAAGGATTTGTAGATAATAAGGAAAATAAAGAAGGGTTTTTAGATAGACTGGAAGTTCTTCAAGATATGACTATAACAAACCAAGAAAACGTGCAACGTCAGATTAATGAGTTAACAGATCTTAAACTACAGGTAGATAAGAAACTGAAAAATCTTGATACAGATGTGGTAAAAGCACAAAGTGTACTTAGTTCAGAGGGAACAGGAAAAATAGACAAATTAAAAAATGAAATGCTAAATACAAAAAAATCAATTCAAAATGATTTAGAGCAAATAGCATTATTACCAGGAGCTTTAAATGAACAAGGGCTAAAGGTATTCCAAGAAATTTATAGTCTATCAAAAGATATCATTGAACCGGCTGCTCAAACCGCAGTAGTGGCGTATAACAAAGGAAAAGAAATAAACAATGCTATTGTAGAAGCAGAGAAGAAAGCAGAGCAAGAAGCAACAGAAAAGGGAAAATCAGTTATAGAAATTGAAGCTGCCAAAAAAGAAGCGCGTGAAGCGATAGAGAAAAGTAAAAAAGGTGAAATTGCTGCAGCTGCGGTTACCAAAACGAAAGAGTATGATCTTATGAAAGTGATTGATCCTGAAAAAATTAAAAAAACATATAGTACCTTTGCCGAAATTAATAAACTAACAGCAGAGCAAAAAGCATATTTAAATGATTTAGAGAAACAAAATCAGACATTATATGACTTAACAACTAAATTAACAGTAGCAGATTTACAAAAATCAATGATTCTTTTCATGCAAAATGATTTGCATACATTTGCTAATCAAGTAGATGGAGAAATTGAGCTAATGAAACGTTATAAAGAGGATTTGAATCTAATAAATAAGAGTATTACAAAATTATCGACTGAAGTTGATACGAATAACACTCAGTCTCAAAAAGATACATTAAGACGACTAAAAAATGTAACAAATCAACTCGAAGAACAAGTTAATAAATTTTAATATTAAGAAATAAGGTTTAATAAAAAAATTATAACGCAACTGGAAATAAGGAGGAGAATTAAAAAATGAAATTTCCATTTAAGGTCATAACTTTGGCCGCTTTAGCAACGGTTATAACTGCTACGAATGGTAGTACTATTCACGCACTTGCACAAGAACAGACAGCACAAGAACAGAAAATAGAAAATTATGCGTTAGGACCTGAAGGGTTAAAGAAAGTGTTGGCTGAAACAGGCTCTCATATTCTTGTAATGGATTTGTACGCAAAAACAATGATTAAGCAACCGAATGTAAATTTATCCAACGTTGATTTAGGTTCAGGAGGGGGAGAATTAATCAAAAACATTCACCTGAATCAGGAACTGTCACGAATCAATGCAAATTACTGGCTAGATACAGCGAAGCCAAACATTCAAAAGACAGCACGTAATATTGTAAATTATGATGAACAATTTCAAAATTATTACGACACACTAGTAGATACTGTAAAAAAGAAAGATAAGGCGGGCCTCAAAGAAGGAATAGGGGATTTAATCGGTACAATTCATACAAATTCAAATGAAGTTACGGAAGTTATTAAGATGTTAGAAGCTTTCAAAACAAAGTTGTATACAAATACTGTAGATTTTAAAAATAATGTTGGAAGTCCAGATGGACAAGGGGGATTAACGGCTATATTAGCGGGAAAACAAGCACTAGTCCCACAACTTCAGGCCGAAATTGAGAATTTACGTTCTACGCAGAAAGCACATTTTGATAATGTATTAGCCTGGTCAATTGGTGGTGGATTAGGAGCAGCTATTTTAGTTATTGGAACGATTGCAGGAGCGGTAGTAATTGTTGTGACCGGTGGCACAGCGACACCAGCTGTTGTTGGTGGTCTAACAGCTCTAGGGGCAGCTGGTATTGGTTTAGGAACAGCAGCTGGTGTTACGGCATCTAATCATATGAACTCTTATAATGAAATTTCTAATAAAATCGGAGAATTAAGTATGAAAGCCGATCTTGCTAACCAAGCAGTTATTTCACTTACTAATACAAAAGACACGTTGACATATTTGTATCAAACAGTGGATCAAGCAATTATGTCTCTAACGAATATTCAGCAACAATGGAATACGATGGGAGCAAATTATAAAGATTTATATGATAATATCGATCAAATGCAAGAACATAAACTTTCGTTAATACCTGACGATTTAAAGGCTGCTAAACAAAGTTGGAATGATGTTCATAAGGATGCAGAATTCATTTCAAAAGACATTGCTTTTAAACAAGAAAAAACAAATTAAAAATCAATATATATGTATAGGAGGAATTAAAATGAATAAAAACTTTCCTTATAAACTACTTGCTGTATCGACGTTTTTAACTGTGACAACAACTACTGTAGTTTCTCCAGTGGCAGCCTTCGCAAGTGAAAGTAAAATGGAACAAACTAGTACCGAAGATATATCTCTTTCTGTAAACAGCGAAAAGATGAAAAAAGCTTTGCAAGATGCTGGGGTATTTGCAAAATCTATGAATGATTACTCTTATTTATTAATTAAAAACCCAGATGTTAACTTTGAAGGAATTGACATTAAAGGATATACAAATCTACCTAGTCAAATTCTACAAGATCAAAAGAATGCAAGAGAGCATGCTACGAAATGGGATTCACACATAAAAAAACAACTTTTAGATACACTGACGGGGATTGTAGAGTATGATACTAAATTCGACAATTATTATGACACATTAGTAGAAGCGATTAATGAAGGGGATGCAGACACATTAAAAGAAGGCATTACAGATTTACAAGGTGAGATTAAACAAAATCAAGCATATACACAGAATTTAATACAAGAACTAGCTAAGTTAAGAGATAGTATTGGAGAAGATGTCCGGGCATTTGGAGGTCATAAAGATATTTTGCATTCGATTCTGAAAAACCAAGCATCTGGAATTGATGAAGATGAAAAGCGCCTAAATGAAGTTTTAGAGCAAGTTAGACATTTTAAACAAGTAGAATCAGATGGAATAATAACTGTATCAATTCCCTCAATTCCTACGTGGATTGCTGGTGGTGTAATGATAGGGGTAGCAAGAAATAATTTAGGTACGTTAGAGCCGTTGTTAGCACAATTACGTCAGACTATAGATTATAAAGTAACATTAAATCGTGTAGTTGGTGTTGCGTATAATAATATTAATGAAATGCACAATGCGATTGGATCGGCTATTAATGCACTTACCTATATGTCTGCACAATGGCATGATTTAGATTCTCAATATTCGGGAGTGCTTAGTCATATTGATAAAGCATCCCAAAAAGCGGATCAAAATAAATTCAAATTCCTAAAACCTAATTTGAATGCAGCGAAAGATAGTTGGAAAACATTGAGAGCGGATGCGTTTACATTAAAAGAAGGGATAAAAACATTAAAAATGGATCCTGTTTCTTCAAAAAAATAGCGGAATACGGTATTTGTTGCAAGGGCATTTATACAGTTATAAAATGATTTTTTGTTCTTTATAAATTGAAAAGACGGAGGTATAATCAGGCCTCTGTCTTTTGTTTTATTGAAATATTTTTATAATTCCATCCTATATGTAGAAAGTAGTTATGCAAGTTTGAATTTTTAAGGTGAATGATTTTTATGAATTTTTCCGTAAAACCTAATCTATGATTAGTGAGCTTTATATTCTTATTTTCCTAATTGAATACTTTTATACAATTAGATGGAAGTTAAGAATACTAAATCAAAACATAATAGGTTGTTATTGATGAGTTTATCGTAAAGTTGTTATTTTATGTGTCATCAAATAACATTTATAAACAATTAGAAATAAAGAAAAGGAGACTATTATGAGAAAAAATAGAGTATTAGATACAACATAAATAGCGTAAATAATTTTTGGTGTAAAAAAATAATAAATAAAATAATAATCCTTACATGCACTAAGGAAAAATGAGGGAGATAATATGGGGAATAATTCAAAATATAAAACTATAAAAATACTTGCAGCTACTGCTACAGTAACTATGCTTGCGACTGGAATGATTTCTTCATCAGATGTCTTTGCAGAGGAAACAAAGCAGCAAAAAAAATTATCAACATCACTGCAAGAGGGAAAGTCAGTTAAATCAGAAAACAGAATATATACAGTCCCGGGAAAAGGGGATGTTGAGCTACTGAAACAACAGGAAAGAAAAAGTATGGCATTTAGTCCATATGAACCCACTGGTTTATATGCAAAGCCAAATGAACAAATAACGATTAATGTAGAAGGAAATCAAAATATTCAAGCATACATTGGAACGTATTCGTATGATGCTTCTTGGAGAGAAGATTCTAAAATAAAATCATTTACATTAAAACCTGGTATAAACACAATCCAATCTCCAAATGGGGGGATGATTTATTTTTATAATAAACAACAAGGTGGCACTATTCGAACAACAGTCACAACGGGTGGAGCGACTACTCCTTTCTTTGAACTAGGCAAACATACGAAACAAGATTTAATAAACATGCTGGACCAATATCCAAATGCACATGCAGTGGAGTTAAAAGGAGAACGTGTATTAATTACGGCCAGCCCGGCACGTGTTAAGAAATATTTGTTAGGTTCTAATACAGATCCTGTACAACTCTTAAAAAAGATGGATGAAGCTACTCGAATTCAAGACAAAGTAGCTGGATTATCTGAAGAACAAGCAGATAAACATTATATTCATTACGTAGAAGAAAATCATTCTCCTGATTATTATATGTATGCAACTTCTTATCGAACCGCATATGTGGGAGACGCAATCCAATACGTGTTAGATATTAATAAATTTATAAAAGATGGTTGGGGTCCATGGCATGAGGCAGGGCATTTGAGACAGCAATCACCTTGGAAGTTTTATAATATGACAGAAGTACAAAATAATATTTACAGCCTTTCTGTAGAAAAAGCATTTACATCTAATCAACCTTTTAGATTGCAACAAGAGGGTGCTTATACTAAGGCATTTCAATACTTAGAACAATCTAATAAAAATTATGATGAAATTAGTGATGCTTTTGTTAAGCTTGTTATGCTTTGGCAACTACAATTAGCATATGGAGAAGACTTCTATCCTAAACTGCATCAATTGTATAGAGATATGCCTTCTGATGAACTTCCACAAACAGATGAAAATAAAAAACAATTATTTATGATCTCAGCATCAAAAGTAGCCAAACAAAATTTGATGCCTTTCTTTGAGAAGTGGGGATTACGTCCAAATAATGATACCATTCAAAAAGTGGCTGCATTAGGATATCCAATTTTAACAGCAGAGATTTGGAAGGGTACTGATTCTAATCCGATTAAACCAAATGTGCCTAATGCAAATAATATTTTAGAAGGAAGACAGTTTGCATGGTCAATGAAAGGAATTAGTGATTTCGAGTTTGCTAAAATCAATTTCAATAAGTCGGCAGAAGAAATGCAAGTGGACTTAAAAGCAGGCGTACCGCATCACTATTTTAATGAAACATATGCGAGTATTAAAGTACAAAATGCATCAGGCAAAGTAGTATACAAGAAAGACATTTATGGAAACAAACAACAAAATGCTGAATCGCAAAAAGTTCCAGTTAAAGTAGGGGATTATATTGAGTTAACACATCTAGAAGGTGTGCATAGAGCTACTTTAACAAATATAGATAATAGTAAACAAGAAAGCTTTGGAAAAAAAGCAATGTACGAAGTTACAAAAGAAGGCCTGAAAAAAATAGAAAAAATGCCAGAATCAACAATTTTAGATGGGAATCAATTTGCATGGTCACTAAAAGGAATAAGTGATTTTGAGTTTGCTAAAATCAATTTCAATAAGTCGACAGAAGAAATGCAAATGGACTTAAAAGCAGGCGTACCACATCACTATTTTAATGAAACATATGCGAGTATTAAAGTACAAAATGCATCAGGCAAAGTAGTATACAAGAAAGACATTTATGGAAACAAACAACAAAATGCTGAATCGCAAAAAGTTCCAGTTAAAGTAGGAGATTATATTGAGTTAACACATCTAGAAGGTGTGCATAGAGCTACTTTAACAAATGTAGATAACAGTAAGCAAGAAAGCTTTGGAAAAAAAGCAATGTACGAAGTTACAAAAGAAGGTCTGAAGAAAGTAGAAAAAATGCCAGAAACAACGGTTTTAGACGGGAATCAATTTGGCTGGTCTTTAAAGGGATATAGTGATAGAGAAATCGCAAAAGTAGATTATAATTGGGTAACAGAGAAAATGCAGGTGAATTTAGAAGCAGGTGTACCACATTCTTACTTTAATAATACGTATGCAAGTATTAAAGTACAGAATTCATCCGGTAGTGTTGTGTACAATAAGGAAATAGTGGGAAATAGACAACAAACTGCTGAAAGCCAAGCTGTGCCCGTAAAAGTGGGAGATTACATTGAGTTTACCCATATAGAAGGGGAAGCAGTAAAGGAAAAGACACGCGCTACACTTATTAACCTTGAGAATAATAAACAAGAATATATAGGTAAAAAAAGAACCTATCAAGTTACTTCTACGGGATTAAACAAAATAGATTAACATGAAGAACATTCAAATTATTAGTAAGATGCTAAATAGCCGTTCATTATGAACGGCTATTTAGCTTTTATTTATATAAAAGTGAAATGAAAATACACTCTCTATTATATATACTTTTGTTTTCATCAACAGCTATATTTTTTAATGTAACTTGTAAAAAACTCACTCGACTGAGAAAAGCTGTCAAATAAAAGAATAGGCTAATCTAATTTCTAATGGTCCCAGTATCTTTTATTTTAACGTGTGTCTTTACATTTATTTTAGCCTCTGCTAACGCTTGCAGCCAATCTCCTTTTCGTTTTTTCCACTCTTTATATTGAAAAGCTCTAGCATATAAAGATAATCCGATTGGATCAATTTTATTCTGCTGTATGTCATGCAACATGTTTTGTAATTTACTATTAATTTCTTTTTGAATAGCGCTTTCTAAATTATTTATATTTTTTTTATTATCATAATGCCCCTTAACTAAATTCGTATTGGTTTTTTCTATTAAAGCTATATTAGCATGTATATTGAAATTAAATACAAACTTTCCGTTTTGAAAAGTAACATCTACCTTCCTTGTCGCGTTCTGTACGAAGATAGAAGTGTTTGTTTTTTTGTTTGCTTTTTTAGGGGGAAGCGCAAGGTGTAGTATCATTCGGCCGTTACTTTTTGGCTTATTTATAAGATTGAAAAATTTAACATCTTTTTTAGGGATA
Source organism: Bacillus cereus group sp. N14 (assembly GCF_016483555.1). Taxonomy (NCBI): domain Bacteria; kingdom Bacillati; phylum Bacillota; class Bacilli; order Caryophanales; family Bacillaceae; genus Bacillus; species Bacillus cereus group sp. N14. Next base: position 3,820 of record NZ_JAEHBQ010000024.1, on the reverse strand, counting down.
TGAGTTAAATATTTCCCTTTTCGATTTAAAAATGCAATTCCTACTGTGTCGATTTCATTCATTGTTTTTTTGATAATTGGAACAGTTTGCGTCATTCCTTCTTCATTTTGTTTTCTCATTAATTGTTGAATTGTAGAAGAGACGGATTGGTTATTTTGAATAGAGGATTCGATTACACCATTTATATAAGATGAAAGTGATGGTTTACTAGGCTTGTGAATTTTAAAGATTTCTTCTGCAGGTCCATCTACAAGTACTACTTTAGCATTAATGGTAGCGTAAGGATCACGGTAAGAAGAATCAAGCTCCTGCAACCAATTTGCTTCTTGCGCTAATTTTTTCCCAATTAAAATGATTTCAGCTTTGGAAGCTGTCATAAAGCCAGTTAACTTCGTATCTATCTTACTGAATCCAGTATATACAGTTGATGCTTGTGTCCAATGTTCTATAGTACTTTTTGGCTGTTTATGATGAAAGAGTGGTATACTTGTTCCAACTTTTATGTCTCCATTAGAGCTTCTATCCAGGCCAATTAACAGGATTAATGAAACCTTTTCAAGAGGAATTCTCTGACTACAACCAATTATATATACACAACAAATTACAATCCATATCCATTTTCGAATCAAAGTTGTTTCCTCCTAGTAACCCAAGTAAAAAGAATACTGTAAGCGAAAAATAAGATCGGTAATAGAATAAAGAAAATGACATTTAAGATATCCATAAGAGAATATATAAACAAATATTGATCTACATCGGGATTTAGGAAAATAAATATGCCAACTATAAATAACATAAAAGCAAGCAGCGCCCAATTGCGGGTGTTTTTTTGAAGTGAAATGGTCACAGATTCAAAACTGAAAAATAAATACGGATATATCGTAGTGGAAAATACAATTAAATAGTAAGCGATATATATAATTTCTAATCGTTCCATGAATGAAAAACGAACCCCTTTTAACAGATGAAATACTGGCCAGATTACGTCTTTTATCCCCTCCGGACTAAAGTATATATAAGAAAGAATAGTCACATATAGATAGAAAAACATAGTTCCAGTATTCGCAATTAGTAGTCCTTTTATGGCTTTTTGTTTTCTTTGTAAGAACGGGTATATATAATATGCAATTTCTAAGCCAGCATAAGGAGTAATGGTTTCTTTTGTTGCCTTTACAATAGGGTATAATCCATCTTTAAAAATAGGTAGTAGGTGTAAAGGGTTGTAGTTAGTCTTTAGTGAAAAAAGAAGAAATAGTGGCATCCAAGTAGTGAAGAAGAAAACAAGCATAGAATAACTAGTAAGAGCCCTTAACCCACTCAGGGCTAAAATAATAAAAGGTAATAGTAATAATATGGTGATTTGATAAGCAGGAGTGGAAGGGAATATCCACACTTTTACAATATCAGTTGCCTTTAATAAAGTATTAAAGCCAGCAAAAAATAGATAAAAGGCATATAAAAGAAAAAGAATTGTCCCTATCCATTTACCAAAGTATCTTTTTAAGATTTGTGAGAAATTTTTGTTAGGATTTTTTTGTAACATTAATATAATAAATATGCCTATTATAGAAGTAACTATCCATCCAAGAATGATGGAAATCCAGCCATCTGTGCCAGCTGTAGTAGCAAGTGGACTTGGCATAATTAACATACCTGATGCTAGTTGCAGTGAATGAATGAAAATAATAAATTCGAATAAAGTTAGGTTTTGAAATTTAAGATTCCCCATGCGGACCACCTTCTTTTTTCTTTTTTTGTTTCGGCTGTCCTGTACTCGAGCGGGTGGTAATCATAGAAATAGGAAATCTTACAAAAGAATCTTTTAATTCTTTGAGCCGAAATGGCGCGATTGGCAATCCGTATGGTGAACCATAGGAAGTTAGTGAAACAAAATGAGCGAATAAGAGCATTAATCCACTAACAATACCTACAATCCCATAAAAGTATGCCAATAACATCATTGGAAAACGAATAAGGCGTATAGAACTTGATAAATCATAATTAGAAACAATAAATGATGCAATGGCTGTAATAGATACGATAATAACCATAACGTTACTCACAAGACCAGCTTGAACAGCAGCCTGTCCAATTACAATCCCTCCAACAATTCCTATAGTTTGTCCAATGGGTTGTGGTAAGCGAATACCAGCTTCACGTAGCATTTCTAGTGTGATTTCCATTATAAAAGCTTCCAATAAGGGAGAGAAAGGGACTTTGACTCTTGACGTTGCAATAGAAGTGTATAAATCTATAGGAATGATTTCAAAGTGAAAAGAGACTATAGCAATATAAAATGCCGGTAAAAAAATAGCTATAATAAATCCTGCAAATCGTAATAGGCGAAAAAAAGATGCAATGAGCCAATGAATATTATAATCATCTGGAGTTTGAAAAAATCCAATTAAATTCATTGGAACAATCATTGCACCAGGGGATCTATCCATTAACACTGCTACTTTCCCATCAAGTAAATGATTTGAAATGGCATCTGGGCGTTCGCTTAAATAAGCCTGTGGAAAAGGAGTCCAATTTTGATCTTTTGTATAATTAGATAGTTCTCCAATGCTCAATACCGCATCCGTTTTAATTTTACAGATTCTAGTTTCTATTTCTTGGACAACATCTGCGTTTGCTACATCACCTAAGTAAATTAAATAGACTAATGAAGTTGCTCGTTCTCCAATCGTCAGCTTTTTGATTTTTAACTCTGTAGAAGGAAGATATCGACGAATTAAGCCTATATTTTTTGTGGCATTCTCAATAAATCCATCATGTGAGCCTTTAATAGTAACTTCTGAAATTGGTTCTTGAATTGCTCTTTCTGCCCAGCCTTTTGTATTTATTAGAAGTGACCGCTTTTCTCCTTCCATAAATAGAACACATTGACCTTCAAGTAATCCTTCTTTAATTTCATTCCATGTATAAACTATTTTGGTATAAGTAGCAATAATATTAGAATTAAATATTTGGCTGTCCTCATTTACTTTTTGTAATAATGGTGTAACAACATTGCCTTTTAAAGCGACACCATCTGTAAGGCCTTCAAAATAATATAGTAAAATATTCGTGTTTGTTTTTAATTGCAAAGGATGTTCGATTAAATCTGCACTAATATCAAAGATATTATCTAATGTATTTTTAAGCTCTTCTAAGTTACTTGTTTGGATTTTTTCAATGTTTTTATCTGTTTTAGTTTCTAAGGTCTCTTCATTTAAGGACAAAATTGACACCTCTTTAATATATAACGATTAGTTGTATTTATTATTTTTATATGATGGAATTTTATTCATAAATTTAAACAAATTTGGAATGGAAATTAATAATTGAGAGTAAAAAAGTAGAGGTAATTTGTGTGGAAATCTAAGTATCAAGATAGAATTGAAATTTGAATGATTATAACAAAAAAGAACCTTCGATAGGTTCTTTTTTATAGTTGGTAAATATATTGTCAACAATAGATGGCGCTAAAGGCAATAATTTAGATGTTTTTATGCTACTCAGCTGAATTTTGTAGGAAGAATTCTTTTTTCATACCTCAATGCTCAATAAAAAAGGACATTTCATTTATTTGGGTGTTCTAGTGTATTTGAATTTTGCGTGCTAATAAATTTTGTTTAGGGACAAAATGTGTTTTCTTAATTATCAGAAAAATTAGCGCAACAAAATTCTTATTGGTTATTTTGGTAAGTATCAAATATTTCTTTGGCCTTATTTTCTTGATAGTACCGTACGTTTATATGTTTCTAAGGGAAAGAAATATTTTCATTTTTATTACCATCTATTGCTGTCTCTTATACACATCTGACGCTGCCGACGA
>NZ_JAEHBQ010000023.1:0-71718 GCF_016483555.1 Bacillus cereus group sp. N14 | reverse complement strand
CCATTAGCTCAGTTGGTAGAGCATCTGACTTTTAATCAGAGGGTCGAAGGTTCGAATCCTTCATGGCTCACCATTTTCGCGGAAGTAGTTCAGTGGTAGAATACAACCTTGCCAAGGTTGGGGTCGCGGGTTCGAATCCCGTCTTCCGCTTTATTACTAAGGGGCCTTAGCTCAGCTGGGAGAGCGCCTGCCTTGCACGCAGGAGGTCAGCGGTTCGATCCCGCTAGGCTCCATCTAAATAAAAAAGCTTACATCATATGATGTAAGCTTTTTTTGTGTTTAAAAAGACAACTTTCATATTTGTCATTTAAAATGGAGAAAACGCGAAAATAAAGGATGGGGATAATTGTGAAAGTTGTTATTGCATCTGATTCATATAAAGAAAGCTTAAAAGCTATAAAAGTATGTGAAGCTATTGAAAGAGGATTTGGAGCAATTTTTCCTAAAGCAGAGTACGTAAAAATACCAATTGGAGATGGAGGTGAAGGAACGGTTGATTCACTTGTGGATGCTACAGATGGAAGAATGATACCCCTTCATGTGACAGGACCGCTTAGAGAACGTGTACAAGCCTTTTACGGTATGTCTAAAGATAAAAAGACAGCGTTTATTGAAATGGCAGCAGCATCAGGATTACAACATGTTCCGGTTAAAAAGCGAAACCCACTTATTACAACGACTAAAGGAACAGGAGAACTTATACTACATGCGCTAGACGAAGGAGCTGAGCACATTATTTTAGGACTTGGCGGAAGTGCTACAAATGATGGCGGAGCAGGTATGTTGTCAGCTTTAGGAGTCAGGTTTATAAATGGGAAAGGGGAAGTAATAGAGCCATCTGGAGGAACATTACATTCGATTGTCGCTATTGATTTTTCATGCATGGATTCACGCTTAATGCATATAAAGATAGAAGCAGCATGTGATGTAGATAATCCGTTAGTTGGAATAAGGGGAGCATCTTTCGTATTTGGGAGGCAAAAGGGTGCGAATGCAGAGATGATGAAAGAGCTGGATGAGAATTTAAAGCATTATGCGAATATCCTTAAACAATACTTATCTTGCGACGTATCTGAAATACCTGGCGCAGGAGCCGCAGGAGGAATGGGAGCAGCTGTTATTGCAGTGTTAAAGGGAAGCTTGCGGAGAGGAATTGAAATTGTATTAGACTATACAAATTTTGATAAGCATATAGAAGGTGCAGATTTAATTATAACTGGCGAAGGGAGAATAGATGAACAAACAGCATATGGAAAGGCCCCTGTAGGTGTTGCGGAGCGTGCAAAGCATTTTCGTATTCCTGTCATTGCTATTGGAGGATCTGTATCTCCGAATTATCCAGCTGTTCATGAAAAAGGAATCGATGCAGTATTTAGTATTACAGCGAGTCCGATGACATTAGAAGAGGCATATAAAGTAGCGGAAGAGAATATCGAAATGACAGCAAAGAATATTGCCGCAGTATGGAAAATAGCATCAGAAAAACACTTCTAAATGTAGGAGTGTTTTTTATTATTATTTAATAATAATGATGGTAGTTGTTTCATTAAGTTAACTTTATACATAGAATAGTCTTGAAATTTGGTTTTTAAAGCGAATATAAGTGAATAATTTGTATATCCATACAGAAAAATGTCGAGTTGAGTCAGACTATATAAAAGATTTAAAATATTTAGTGAAGGCATAAAAGGGGGATACTATCTATGAAAAAAGAAATCTCAGTTATTGGAGTTCCAATGGATTTAGGACAGATGCGTCGCGGGGTAGATATGGGGCCGAGTGCAATCCGTTATGCAGGCGTAATTGAAAGAATTGAAGAAATTGGATATGACGTTAAAGATATAGGAGATATATGTATAGAGAGAGAAAAAGAAGCAGATGTAAATACAAGCTTAAGAAACCTTACACAAGTTGCAACTGTATGTAACGAATTAGCAAGTAAGGTGGATCATATTATAGAAGAGGGACGTTTTCCACTTGTATTAGGTGGTGACCATAGTATCGCAATTGGTACATTAGCTGGTGTTGCGAAACATTATAAAAATTTAGGTGTTATTTGGTACGATGCACATGGTGACTTAAATACAGAAGAAACTTCACCATCTGGAAATATTCATGGCATGTCACTTGCAGCAAGTTTAGGGTATGGACATCAAACGCTTGTAGATTTATACGGGGCATATCCAAAGGTGAAAAAAGAGAATGTTGTAATTATCGGTGCACGTGCATTAGATGAAGGAGAAAAAGACTTTATTCGCAATGAAGGTATTAAAGTATTCTCGATGCACGAGATTGATCGTATGGGTATGACGGCTGTTATGGAAGAAACAATCGCTTATTTATCTCATACTGATGGTGTACATTTATCATTAGATTTAGATGGTCTTGATCCTCATGATGCACCAGGAGTTGGCACGCCTGTAATTGGTGGCCTATCTTATCGTGAAAGCCATTTAGCAATGGAAATGTTAGCGGAAGCTGATATTGTCACATCTGCTGAGTTTGTTGAAGTAAATACGATTTTAGATGAGCGAAACAGAACGGCAACAACGGCAGTTGCTTTAATGGGTTCTTTATTCGGTGAAAAACTAAAATAAATGTAAGAAAAGCAACTGAGAAGTTGCTTTTTTTATTTGAAAATAAGCGTATAATAATGATTTATATTATACTGTACGATAATAATGTTTGACATCTTGCCAATTTAGACTAAAGGGGGGTTGTTTGTAATTGTCGTTTGTTTCATGTATGGTATAATTAACTAGTTGTTGGAAATACATACAGATAGAGCATAAAACAATATTTCAATATATGGATAGAATTGCTCGTAAGTAGGAGGAAGGGTTAGCATGCCTTTTGAAGATACGACCATTTTGAAATATCTTAGTACGGTATTAGATATTGCCGTTGTATGGTTTATTATATATAAGCTAATTCTCATAATCCGAGGGACGAAAGCTGTTCAACTTTTAAAAGGGATTACAGTTATTATTGTCGTTCGGATGATCAGTATTTTCCTTGAATTGCATACGCTTTATTGGCTAACTGAGCAAGTATTAACGTGGGGATTTTTAGCCGTTATTATTATTTTCCAGCCAGAATTGCGAAGAGCACTTGAGCAGCTAGGACGCGGGAGTTTATTTTCGCGTGTTGGAACTCATGAGGATGATGAACCTGAAATCGTTGCAACAGCGATAGCGAAAGCAACGGAATATATGGGGAAACGTAGAATTGGTGCATTAATTACTTTGTCAAAAGAGACCGGTATGGGTGATTATGTGGAAACAGGTATTCCGCTAAATGCACACGTATCATCGGAATTACTTATTAATATTTTCATTCCTAATACACCTCTTCACGATGGAGCGGTTATTATGCAAGGAAGTACCATTAAAGCAGCAGCGTGTTATCTTCCGTTATCGGAAAGTCCGTTTATCTCTAAGGAACTAGGAACTAGGCATCGCGCTGCAATGGGAGTTAGTGAAGTTACTGATAGTATTACAGTAGTTGTGTCGGAAGAAACTGGCCAAATTTCTTTAACGAAAAATGGTAAGTTGCATCGTGATTTGAAGACAGAACAACTGAAAGATATGTTGTTAGCTGAATTTAGTGCGAGCGAAAAAACGACTTCTTCGTCTTTATGGAATTGGAGGAGAAAGCGTCATGGATAAGTTAATGGAGAATCATTGGTTTTTAAAAGGGATCTCATTACTATTGGCGTGTATGCTTTTTATGTCAGCGACTTTAACTGAAAAAAATACGACATCGGGGATACTACCTTTCGCAAATGATGCGAAAGAAACCTTAACTAATTATGAAATTAATCTTAAGTATGATGAAGAGAAATATATTGTAAGTGGTATTCCGTCAGAGGGCGTTAAGGTGAAGTTAGAGGGCCCAAAAGCAGCAGTTGCTACAGCAAAAGCGAAAAAACAATTTGATATACCAGTTGATTTGAGAGATAGCGAAAAAGGAACTTATGAAGTTTCTTTGAAAACGAACGGGCTTCCAGATGATGTGAAAGGAACAGTTCAGCCATCAACAATTAAAATTACTCTACATGAAAAAGCGAGAAAATACGTTCATGTAGACTTAAAATTATCAAATGAGGATCAAATGCCAGCGGGTTCAACTCTTGAAAAATCAAACATTAAACCTGATACTGTTGAGGTAGTTGGGACGAAAGAAGAAATTGAAAGTATTTCATCTGCTAAGGCGTATATTGATTTAAAAGGTGTTAATAAAACTGTTACAAAAACAGCCGAAGTTACATTATACAATAGAGAAGGAAAACGTTTAAATGTAAGAACGAGTCCATCTAAAATTAGTGTAACATTGAATGTGGCGACGCAAGCTACGGCCAATAATACTGAAAAAACTGTTCCTGTAACGTATACGAAAAAGGGGAGTTTACCAGAAGGATTGGCCGTTACAAATATTAGCATTGAGCCGAGAGAAGTAACAATAGCAGGTCCAAAAGATATCTTGGATAATATACAATCGATAGAGGGGGTCGAAGTAGATCTTAGTCAATTGACAGAGTCTACAACATTCGATACCTCTGTTTTATTGCCAAAGGGTGTAACAAGTGCAAAACCGAATCAAGTGAAGGTTTCGGTAGGAGTGCAAAAAACAAAACAAACGAAAACAAGAACGATTGATGGTATATCAATTCAAAAAAATGGACTTTCTAAAGATGTTACGGCCCAGCTACTTTCACCGCAAGATGGGAAGATAAGCGTTGATATTTCAGGAGAAACAAGTATAGTAGATAAAATAACAGCTGCTCAAATAACAGCAGCCATTAATCTGCAAAATGTATCTCCGGGGACGAAGGATGTTTCTATTCAAGTGAGCGGTCCTGGTAATATTTCAATAGAGCCAAAGCAAAAAAGTGCCAAAGTCACAATTGTGAAGAAAGAAAATCCAGATAAAGAAGTACAGGGTAACGGTGAAAAACCAGATTCAAATAATAACCAAGATAATCAAACTGAAAAACCAAAAAATCCTGAACCTGAACCTAAGCCTGACACGGAACAGGAACAAAATAAAGATAAAGAAAAAGAAACTAGTCAAGAGCCAACAGTAGATAATCAAAAAGAGCCAGAAAAAGGAGCGAATCATAATGGGTAAATATTTTGGTACAGATGGAGTACGCGGGGTTGCGAACCAGGAGTTAACACCTGAATTAGCGTTCAAAATTGGACGTTTTGGTGGTTATGTATTAACAAAAGATACAGATCGTCCAAAAGTAATTATCGGCCGTGATACACGTATATCAGGACATATGTTAGAAGGAGCTTTAGTAGCAGGTCTATTATCAACTGGAGCAGAAGTAATGCGCCTTGGTGTTATTTCTACACCAGGTGTTGCTTATTTAACAAAAGCGTTAGATGCACAAGCAGGTGTTATGATTTCTGCATCTCATAATCCAGTACAGGATAACGGAATCAAATTCTTCGGTTCTGACGGTTTTAAATTAACAGATGAGCAAGAAGCAGAAATCGAAGCTTTATTAGACAAAGAAGTTGATGAACTACCACGTCCAACAGGTAAGAATCTTGGACAAGTGAGTGATTATTTTGAAGGCGGACAAAAATATTTACAATATATTAAACAAACTGTAGAGGAAGATTTCTCTGGTTTACATATCGCTTTAGATTGTGCGCATGGTGCTACGTCTTCTTTAGCTCCATACTTATTTGCGGATTTAGAGGCTGATATTTCAACAATGGGAACTTCACCAAACGGCATGAACATTAACGATGGAGTAGGTTCTACGCATCCAGAAGTATTAGCTAAATTAGTAAAAGATAAAGGCGCTGATATCGGTCTTGCCTTTGATGGTGATGGTGACCGTTTAATCGCTGTAGATGAAAAAGGAAACATCGTTGATGGCGATCAAATTATGTTTATTTGTGCGAAGTACATGAAAGAAACTGGTCAATTAAAGCATAATACAGTCGTTTCAACTGTTATGAGTAACTTAGGTTTCTACAAAGCACTTGAAGCTAACAATATCACAAGTGATAAAACAGCAGTTGGTGACCGTTACGTAATGGAAGAGATGAAGCGTGGTGGTTACAACTTAGGTGGAGAACAATCGGGTCATATTATCTTACTTGATTACATTACAACTGGTGATGGAATGTTAAGTGCACTTCAATTGGTGAACATCATGAAAATGACGAAAAAACCATTATCTGAGCTTGCAGGTGAGATGACAAAATTCCCACAATTACTAGTAAACGTTCGTGTAACAGATAAAAAACTAGCATTAGAAAATGAAAAAATTAAAGATATTATTCGTGTTGTAGAGGAAGAAATGAACGGTGATGGCCGCATTCTTGTTCGTCCATCTGGAACAGAGCCACTTATTCGTGTAATGGCAGAAGCACCAACACAAGAAGTTTGTGACGCATATGTACATCGTATTGTAGAAGTTGTGAAAGCTGAAGTTGGCGCTGAATAATTCAATAAATTTATGAAAAGGGAGCACAAGAAGTGCTCCTTTTTCATATGTTTTATAGACGATGAAAAAAATTTCATTGACGGTTTATCTATGTTTGTTATAAGATGGTCTTGTTCTTTTTCTCAAAGGAAATATTGTAAATTATAGAAGCGCCAGAACTACAAGTAGTGTAGTTGACGAGGTGGAGTTTATCGAGATTTCGGCGGATGACTCCCGGTTGTTCATCACAACCGCAAGCTTTTACTTAAATCATTAAGGTGACTTAGTGGACAAAGGTGAAAGTGTGATGAGAGAAAAGGAACGGATACAAACTAGCTGTATAAGTATATACGGACTTAAACCCAATCGAGAGGAAGGTGAAAGCCGTTACAAGCTTACAGGGCTAGCAATATGTAATCCGTTTTTTAGTATAAATAAAAATGGTATCGGACTATGTCGTTACATGTTCGCAGAGCAATGTAAGCATTTGTAACGGCGACTAAACATGTGTGGAATCGTAGGATTTATTGGAGAGCAAGATGCAAAGGAAATTTTATTAAAAGGTTTAGAAAAGCTAGAATATCGTGGATATGATTCAGCAGGTATTGCAGTACAAGCAGAGAACGGTGTTGTTGTATACAAAGAAAAAGGTCGTATTGCAAAACTTCGCGAAATCGTAGATGAGAACGTAGCAGCAAGCGTGGGAATCGGTCACACACGCTGGGCTACACATGGTGTTCCAAGCAAAGTAAACGCGCATCCGCATCAAAGTACATCAAAACGCTTTACACTAGTTCATAACGGTGTAATTGAAAACTATGAATTAGTGAAAAAAGAATATTTACAAGATGTAACGTTCGTAAGTGAAACGGATACAGAGATTATCGTACAGCTTATGGAACAACAAGTGAGCACAGGATTAAGTGTAGAAGAAGCGTTCCGTAATACGCTATCTCTTTTACATGGCTCTTATGCGATCGGATTACTTGATGCTGAAAATCCAAACATGATTTATGTTGCTAAAAACAAAAGCCCGCTATTAGTAGGTGTTGGTGACAACTTTAATGTTGTGGCGAGCGACGCTATGGCGATGTTACAAGTTACAGATCAATTTATTGAGTTAATGGATAAAGAAATCGTAATCGTAACGAAAGAAAGTATTACAATTAAAAACTTACAAGGTGAAACGATTGAACGTGCACCGTTTACAGCGGAATTAGACGCAAGTGATATTGAAAAAGGAACATACCCTCATTTCATGCTTAAAGAAATCGATGAGCAACCACTTGTAATCCGTAATATAATTCAAAAGTATCAAGATGAAAATGGCGAGATTGAACTGAATGCAGACATCCGCAATGCGATTTTAGATAGCGATCGTATTTACATCATTGCATGTGGAACAAGTTATCATGCAGGTCTTGTTGGAAAACAATTTATCGAGAAGTTTGCAAAAATGCCAGTTGAAGTGCATGTAGCAAGTGAATTCTCTTATAACATGCCATTATTAACAGAAAGACCATTCTTCATTTATATTTCACAAAGTGGTGAAACAGCTGATAGCCGTGCAGTACTTGTGCAAACAAATGAAATGGGGCATAAAGCATTAACGATTACAAATGTACCTGGTTCTACACTTTCTCGTGAAGCTGATTACACACTTCCGTTATACGCGGGACCAGAAATCGCAGTTGCATCAACGAAAGCGTACACAGCACAACTTGCAGTACTTTCAATTTTAGCTGCGGACATTGCTAAAGCAAAAGGCGAAGTTCTTGATTTCGATTTAACACACGAATTAGGACTTGTAGCAAATGCAATGATAGAACTTTGTGATCAAAAAGAAGAAATGGACGCATTAGCAAAACAATTTTTAGCAACAACTCGTAACTGTTTCTTCATCGGACGTAGCGTAGACTTCTACGTAGGATTAGAAGGTGCGTTAAAGCTAAAAGAAATCTCTTACATCCAAGCAGAAGGATTTGCTGGAGGAGAATTAAAACACGGTACAATCGCCTTAATCGAAAACGGTACACCAGTTATCGCACTTGCTACACAAGAGCACGTAAACCTTGGAATTCGTGGTAACGTGAAAGAAGTAGTAGCACGCGGAGCTAACCCATGTATCATCTCAATGAAAGGCTTAGAAATGGAAGGTGACAGCTTCGTATTACCAGCTGTACACGAAGCACTAGCACCGCTAGTAGCAGTTATTCCATTCCAACTTATCTCATACTACGCGGCACTTCACCGCGAATGTGACGTTGATAAGCCACGTAACTTAGCTAAGTCTGTTACTGTTGAGTAGGAGATTAGTAGGTTAATAAATATAGTTGTGGATTTGAAATAAATTTACGAATTTGTACCCCTTTAGATATGTTATCTAAAGGGGTATTTTTGTGCCAAAAAAGAACATCTAAAATTGGTAGGTGGACAGAATCCTACTAATTAAAATTTTACTTTATCGGATTTGGAATAGAACCACTTTTATTTATCTGAATTTTTCGTTACTATTTTAAGTAGCAGTGAACAATTTTCTTTATTATGAAGAGAAGAGCCGATAGATTCATGGACATTACAAGGGGGCTTATTATATGAAAGTGAAAGCAAAAACATATTTAAGTATAGAAGAGATTATTTCATTACCGGCCGTATCAAGTACAAACATAAGTGATGATGGCAAAAACGTAGCATTTGTTAAGAAGAGCGCTAACTGGGAAGACAATACGTATAGAAATCATGTATGGATATATGAAACAAATAAAGGGCAGAGTTACCGACTAACAAATGGGGATATAGATAGTACACATCCAGTATGGTCTCCAGATTCTAAGAGCATTGCATACCTTAGTCCAGGCGGTGACGGAGCTAATAAAAATCAGATCTTTGTTAAGTCAATAGACGGTTGTAGTGAGGTTCAAATTACGGATGAGAAGGAAGGAGTTAATACATTCAAATGGGAGCCTACTGGTAAAGGTTTTTATTATATTGCACAGTCAAAAGAATGTGAGGAGATAAAGAAACGTAAGGAACGATATGGAGATTTCCATCATGTAGGTAAGGAACATCAGAATAATTGTTTATACTACATTGAAATAGAAAAAGTGAAACAAAACGATAAACAGGAACGGAAGGTTAGCGGTGTTTATCAACTAACGGACGGTAAGGATTTTTATATACATAACTTTGATATTTCAAATGATAGGAAAAAGGTTGTATGTATGGCTACACCAAGTTTAAACGATTATATGAATGGTGATCTATACATATTAGATGTTGAAGCTGGGGAACTACAAAAGATGAATATAGATAAGTTGTTAGGAGCGAGCGTCTGCTTTTCTCCTGAGGGCGATAAAATATGTTACTCAGCAAGCATAAGAGAGAAGGATTACTATAGAAATCATATACAAGACAATACATTAGAGATATATGATATGAATACTAGAGAGGTAATTCAACCTTTAACAAATTTTGATAGTACGGTTATGCCATTGCAGTGGACAGATAAAGGAATTTTAATTAGATGGCAGGATAAAACGAATTACCGTATTGGATTGCTATGTGAGGATGGCACTGTGGAAATGTTAAGCGAAAAAGTAGATAGCTTTATAATGGATGCCTCTATAACAAGGGATGGAAATCATATAACATATACTAAGGCTATAACAAATGAAACCTTTGAAATCTATTTGGATTATAAAAAAATAACGAATGAAAATAGCTTTTTCGAAGACAAGCTTAAAAGCAACAGGGAAATCATCTCATGGCAAAGTAGTGATGGTCTTGAAATAGAGGGTGTTCTATCAACTCCAGTAGAGTTTGACGCAAATAAAAAATATCCCTTATTAGTAGTAATCCATGGTGGTCCAGCTTGGGCATCCTTTCCGATATTTTCAGACTGTTTTAATGAGAAATATCCGATTGAACAATTTATCGAAAAAGGCTTTATCGTTTTAGAACCAAACTATAGAGGAAGTTCTGGTTATGGTAATGAATTTTTAAAAGCAAACTATAGAAAACAAGGAATTGCTGATTATGATGATATTATATCTGGAGTGGATGAACTAGTTGAAAAGGGGATGGTAGATAAAGAGAGAGTAGGAGTTATGGGATGGAGTAACGGAGGATATATATCAGCTTTCTGTTCTACATTTAGTGATAGATTTAAAGCTATTTCAGTTGGGGGCGGAATCACTAACTGGAGTACCCATTATGTAAATACAGATATCCCTTACTTTATTAGCATGTATTTAGGAAATACTCCATGGAATGATCCGGATATATATAGGAAAACATCACCAATGACATATATTAAATCAGCCTGTACGCCTACCTTAATTCAACATGGGGAAAAGGATGCAAGAATTCCAATTACAAATGCATATGAGCTATATGAAGGGTTAAGAGATATGGAAGTCGATACAGAGTTAATTATATTTAAAGGAATGGCATATAGTCCTAATCAACCAGGAATGAATGTAGCTATTATGAAGCAGAATTTGATGTGGTTTTCACACTATATTCTTGGGGATAGTACGAAAGATTTTAGTACTATATAATGGATATCCACACAGGGATTTTTTGTTGTGCAATCGTGTCAGATTGTTGAAAAAGAGATACAACAAATTATATAATTTATTGTAAACTGCATGCAAACCAGTATTGAAAAAATGTAAATGATTATAAGGAAACGTAATTCGGAGGACTAATATGACAGAGAATAAAAATGAGTTATCTGTAGAACAACGTGAAGAACTACTAAAAGTATTACAAGCTCGTTTTGAGAAAAACATGAACCGCCATGAAGGTCTTGAATGGGCTAAGATTGAAGCGAAGCTGGCTACTAATACTGAAAAATTGTGGTCAATTCATGAAATGGAAGTAACTGGCGGTGAGCCGGATGTTGTTGGTTATAATGAAGAGAAGGACGAGTATACTTTCTATGATTGTTCAAAGGAGAGTCCTAAAGGCCGCAGAAGTCTTTGTTATGATCTTGAAGCGTTAGAATCAAGAAAAAAACATAAACCAGAAAATAACGTTATTGATGTTGCAAATGCTATGGGCATTGAACTATTAACGGAAGAACAATATCGGGAATTGCAACAACTTGGCGATTTTGACATGAAATCATCAAGTTGGGTACAAACACCTTCAGATATTAGAGAACTCGGTGGTGCTCTATTTTGTGATTATCGCTTTGGACATGTTTTCGTGTACCACAATGGAGCAGACTCTTACTATGCTGCCAGAGGTTTTCGTGGCTCGTTAAAAGTTTAAATTAGGATAAATAAGAAAAAGAGCCTATATTCAGGCTCTTTTTCTTATTTATATTTTAAAAGTAAACTGTTACTACGCAGTTTTACTTAATTTATATGTTCCGTGGTTGTTTTTACGGAAAAGTTTAGGGAAAACATAGCCATCTAATCCAATACGTCCAGCGTTCTGCCCTGCAACTAAAATGAACATAGTCAAAATAAGCAGGTTTGGGTTTACACTAACAGTTCCACTTAATAAAAATGAAAGATTCATTATGATTCCGAAAAATGCAGCTGTTTTTGTTAATCCACCTAAAATTAAACCTAGACCTACTAAAATTTCTCCCCATTGAACTAAAAAGCTAAATAGGTCTGCGTTTGGAAGGACAAAATGTTGAAGAAAATCTGCCCACCAACTTTGTACTGCAGGGTGGTCACCTGATGCTTGAGCAATAGCACCCTTTAGAAAGCCACTTGCGTCAAAAGATTGTCCAAAGACTTTGCCTATCCCAGCAGCGAGCCATGTATATCCTATATAAAGCCGTAAAAGTAATAATATGAAAGTAGCACGTTTATCAGTTCTTAAAAAATTGATAACCATTGAAATCCCTCCAATATTGTATTTACACGTTTATTATATATCCATTGTGAGAAAATTCACAATGGATATAATGTGAACAAATTTATGATTTCTTATTTATAAAATTGCACATACAATATTGTGAAGTTTATTTTTGAAAATTAAGCAATAAATCAGGGATAGGAGCTATCTATTGTAGCGGATAGCTCCCGTAGTAAACAGGTTCATGTATGCTCTTTAAGTTCATATGGGCATTCCGTATTATTTCTCTGGCTTTATATAAGGAACAACTTGTGCAGTCACCCCTACAGAAGCACCGCGAATAAAGTCTTGGTTTTCTAACGCCTTAAAGTTTTCTGTTCTCCCAGTTAGCATAACACCTAAAATTTTCACTTGATCGAATGGCTTGTCCTTGTTTGATTTTAAAAACTTTTGGATATCTTCGTCATATCCATCGTCATCGAATTGTTTAAGTGAATCAAAGAACCTTTTGTATGCTTCTTCAGGGGATTTTTCTGGATTAAATCCGTAAACTGGCATACCGGAAGGACCTCTGCTTTCATCTTTAATAGGTGAGACCATATATAGCCATACGATATTTAAGTTATCTGGTAGTTTCTTTTGAATTTCTTTTAATGTATAAGCTTTATCGAAAGAGATAGCAACTTCTGCTACATAGTTATCCATTGTTGAAACTGCACTTAATTCATTTTTGACGCCATCATGATATTTCTTGATGGCTGGATTATAAAATGTAGCAACTTTATTTTTCGTTTGTTTATCATAATTGTAAGACTCGGTACTAGAACTAGACCAATAAGAACCTGGTATTAACTCGTTGTAATCGATGTTAGAACGAAACCAGTCGTAAGAGCTTGTCAGTGTATTCCATCGCACTAAGTAACCGTTAATGTTTTTAGAACGATTAGATACGATATTGCCACCAAACATAGAGGAATTACTCGTAACTTGAGAATCAATATGGACATTGGGCTCTGCAATTGCATTATGTAAAAAGAGTCGTTCGTGAAGCTTTGTAGAGCTTTTCGCTGCAAAGTAATTGCCAACTTTATAAATGATAGGGATAAGCACCATGACAACGATAATAGAGGTAATGATGATTTTAAGTAACTGTTTTCTTTTAGCCTTTTTTAATGCATCTTTTAAAGAAGTATCCATTAAGGTGTTCCTCCTATTTTTGAGTGAATTGCTTTACGTGCACGCTGTAACTTTTGTTTGACGCTGTTTACTTGAATATCTAGTATTAGAGCGATTTCTTCGTATGTAAAATCGTAGTAATATTTTAAAAAGAAGGCTTCTTTGTATTCTAGTTTTATATCTTTTAATAAATAGAAAATCTCATCTTTATTTAAAACTGCATCCAATTCTCGGTCTGTATATTGAAGTTTTGAATAAATTTCTTCAGTTAAGTAGATATTTTGCTGTTCTTTTCTTCGTTTTAAATCAATGTATTCATTTAATGCGACTCTAAAAAACCACGGACGAATGTTACTCTCGGTTAAGTCATCTAGCAATGTGTATACTTTATAGAAAGTATTTTGGATGATGTCTTCTGCATCTTCCTTTATAGCTCCTTTCGCTAATAGTAGTTTGAACACTTCCTCTCCTAAATTGATAAGATAGGAGGTCAATATATTTTCTTTTCCCATCATTTTTCCTCCCTACACTTATACAACGAACAGGTAATGGTAAATGTATACACTTAAACTTAAATTAGTTATTAACTATGGTTTATAGTACATGATACTTTATAAATAGGAGTGGTTATTTTATTTTTGAAATATTAAATCTTTAATGCTAAAATAAAATTTGGAGATATATGGAGAGGGGATAAAGACTCGATATGTGGATGAACTTTTGATGATTCGAAATTTAGATAGATAAATTTTTCTCTCATAAGTGAGGGCTTATTTAGCTGTCTATAAATCATTCAAGGACTGCATATTTGGCTTGTACATCCCTTTTGTAAGGCTAATGCGTAGGGAAATTCATATCTCTTATATAAAATATGCGTCCTTTAAAATTGGAGGAGTATATGATGAATCAATTAAAAAATAAAATAGCAGTTGTTACAGGTGTAAGTCGTCTAGATGGTATAGGCGCAGCAATTTGTAAAGAATTAGCTGAAGCAGGATACGATATATTTTTTACGTATTGGATAGCGTACGATAAAGAGATGCCTTGGGGCGTTAATCAAAGTGAACAAATACAATTAAAAGAAGAGTTACTAAAAAGCGGTGTTAAAGTATCGAGTATGGAGTTAGATTTAACTCAGAATGGTGCACCGAAAGAGCTTATACATAAAGTTACTGAACAACTAGGCTACCCTCATATATTAATTAATAATGCAGCGTATTCCACAAATAATGACTTCTCTAATTTGACTGCTGAAGAATTAGATAAGCACTACATGGTAAATGTTCGTGCGACTACGTTGTTAAGTAGTCAATTTGCCCAAGGGTTTGATAAGAAATCTGGTGGTAGAATTGTGAATATGACATCGGGACAATTTAAAGGACCTATGGCAGGAGAACTAGCATATGCAACAACGAAGGGAGCTATTGATGCTCTTACTAGTACGTTGTCAGCTGAGGTAGCTCATTTAGGAATAACAGTGAATGCAATTAACCCAGGTCCAACTGATACAGGCTGGATGACTGAAGAGATAAAGCAAGGATTAAAACCAATGTTTCCTTTTGGAAGAATTGGTGAGCCAAAGGATGCAGCAAGACTTATTAAGTTTTTAGTAAGTGAAGAAGCAGAATGGATTACTGGACAGGTTATTCATTCAGAAGGTGGATTTAAAAGATAAAGTGAAACTTTAATCAGTGGGGGGCATCCCCCACTGATTATTAGCCTTCACCTATCGGGCTTTTACGGGCAGTTGATTCCCCACCTAACTTCTTTGCTTCCGTTGAATTTTGAGGTGGGGTCTTACTGCCCGGCGAATAGCGGGATAAAAAGAAGGTATCTCACCTTGGTGAGATACCTTCTTTTTTTAATCTTTCTTCAATCTTCGTGCAACACCATTCCCTAAAGATTGTAGCCCTTGAACGAGGATAATTAAAATAAAGACAGTTGCATACATTACTTCAGGTTCGTAGCGTAAATGTCCGAATCGATATGCTAAATCACCAAGACCGCCAGCACCTACAAGTCCAGCCATTGCTGTTGCACCGATTAAACCAATCGTTGCAATTGTTAATCCAAGTATAAGGGAGGGACGAGCTTCTTTCACCATAACGTGCCAAATGATTTTTATAGTAGAAATGCCCATCGCTTGGTAAGCTTCAATAACACCACGATCTACTTCTAATAAAGCTGTCTCCATTAATCGTGCAATATAAGGAGCTGTGAATACGACAAGTGGTACGATAACTCCTTGCACGCCAATGGATGTTCCCATTAGAAACTTTGTAAAAGGTAAAATGAAGAATAATAGAATGATAAATGGAAGAGAGCGAATTATATTAATAATTGTATTAAGGATTGGATAAATGATTTTATTTTCGTGCTGTCCACCAGGTCTCGTTAAAACAAGTGTAACGCCAAGTGGTAATGCAATAAGGATAGAGATGAATAGTGAAATAGATGTCATTTGAAATGTTTGAATGGTTGCTTCCCATATGACTTTACCCCATTCATCCAAAAAGGATTTGTTTCCCATAGTCTGTTCTACCTCCTTCTACGATGATCCCTTGCTCTTGTAAAAAGGATAAAGCGCGGTCTACTTCATTTTTTTCACCCTGCATATGAATGACTAGTTTCCCATATGCTTCATGTTTTAACTGTGTAATATTACCGGATAAAATATTCGGATACACTTGGAAACGTTTTGTAGCAACAGCTAATGCTGGCTCTCCTGAAGCATTCCCTATAAAGGAGAGAGTTACAATTTCACCGGTAGTTTGTAGTTCTTTTTGTACCTCTCCTGGAATTTTAGCTGCAAATGCACTGTTTACAAATTTTTTCGTTGTTACATGTTGTGGCTTTGTGAAGATATCCTTCACAGTCCCGCTTTCGACTACTGCTCCATGTTCCATAACAGCAACTCGGTCACATATACGCTGGATGACATTCATTTCATGTGTAATTAATAAAATTGTAATCCCGATTTCTTCATTAATCTTTAGTAATAGGTCGAGAATAGAATCCGTTGTTTCTGGGTCTAAAGCGCTCGTTGCTTCGTCGCTTAATAACACTTCCGGTTCATGTGATAGTGCACGTGCAATGGCAACACGCTGCTTCTGGCCGCCAGAAAGTTCGCTCGGATATGCATCTTTTCGATTAAAAAGATCGACAATACGTAAATACTTTTCTACCCTTTTTTCAATTTCATTTTTGGGAAGACCAGATAGACGTAAAGGTAATGCGATATTTTCATAAACTGTCACAGTTTTAAGTAAGTTGAATCCTTGAAAAATCATTCCGATTTTTTGTCTCGATTTTGCTAGTTCTTTTGCTGATAAAGTTGTTAAGTTTTGGCCGTTTACAATGATATTTCCTGTCGTTGGTTTTTCTAATAAATTTACACATCGAATTAATGTACTTTTACCAGCGCCACTATATCCAATGATTCCAAATACTTCGCCCTTTTTTACTTGAAGGGAAGTAGGTTTAAGAGCTTCTACATTCCCTTTTTTTGTTGTAAATACTTTGGATACATTTTTTAATTCAATCATTATCGTCAGCTCCTACCAAGATGGTAAAACTGAACCATCAAATTTTTTCTCGATAAATTCTTTTACTTCTTTAGATTGATACGCTTTCTTTAATTTATTTACAACAGTATCATCTTTATTTTCAGTACGAACAACGACCCAGTTTACATATGGTGAATCTTTTCCTTCACGGAAAATAGAATCTTTCGCAGGGCTTAATTTTGCACCTAATGCAAAGTTTGTATTAATTGCAGCTGCTTTCACTTCACTTAGTTGTGTCGGTAATTGAGATGCCTCTAATTCAACAATCTTTAATTTCTTTGGGTTTTCAATTACATCTTTTGCAGTCGCTTTTTCAGTAGCCTTTGGATCCACTTTTAAAACTCCTGCTTTTTCAAATAGTTTTAAAGCTCGAAGTTCATTCGTTGGATCATTTGGTACAGCGATTGCGTCGCCCTCTTTTAAATCTTTTACATCTTTTATGTTTTTAGAATATACGCCCATAGGGAATGTTACTGTTGAAAATATTTCCGTTAATTTCATATTACGTTCAGCTTTAAATACGTCTAAATAAGATTTCGTTTGATAGCTATTTACATCAAGACTTTTTTCATCTAGGGATACGTTTGGTGCTACATAATCATTAAATACTTTTACCTCAATTTCGAGCCCGTCTTTGGCTGCCACTTCTTTTACCTTTTCAAAAATTTGTTCATGTGGTCCACCTGTTACACCGACAGTAATCTTTTTCTCATCTAATGCTTTTACCTCTTTATCAGAATTAGCACCACATGCACCTAACAATAATACCGCTCCACTTACAATGCTCAATAATACTTTTCTCATCTATAGTTCCCCCTTCATATACGTTCCAAAATAAAAAGCACCTCTCAAAAATAAGAGAGGTGCCGAATAGATAAAATAGGTTCCTCTCTTATCTTCCAAAACGAAAACTCGTTTTGCAGGAATTAGCACCTTAGCTTATACGTCATAAGCTCGGTTGCCGGGCATCATCGGGCCAGTCCCTCCGCCACTCTTGATAAGAGTATGTGTATGTAGTTTTTTTAATATGGTACTAATAGTAAATCTTACAAAAAGAATTGTCAATGTTATTTTCTGAATATATTTTATTTTAAGGTAATCAAAACATTTCCTTTTTTATGCCCTTTTTCTACATATATATGAGCTTCAGCAATTTCTTCTAATCGGTAAGTTCTATCAATAACAGGCTTTAAATGTTCTGCTTCAGTGAGTTTTTTTAGTAGAATCATATCTTCTTTACTTACTTTTGCCATCATTCCATTCACAGATACATATTTCCCATTAGGTGTTAATGCCTTTTCACAAAGGGATTTTTTATGTTTTCCAACTGCATCAAATATAATATTGTAGCGTTCACCCAGCTTAGTAAAATCTTCTTTCGTATAATCAATTACTTTATCAGCTCCTAAAGATTGCACGAGTTCAAAATTTGAATTACTACAAACAGCCGTAACGGTCGTACCGAAATATTTAGCAAGTTGTACAGCAGCTGTTCCTACTGATCCGGAGGCACCATATATGAGCACTTGTTGCCCTTTTTTTATACGGCCCTTTCTCAGGAAATGTAATGCTGAAGTTCCACCAAAAGGAATAACTGCGGCTTCTTCATACGTCACATTGGTAGGTTTTAATGTTATTAATCCACTTTCATGTACGCATGTGTACTCGGCGTAACCACCGAGGTTTAGTTCTGTTAATGCAAAAATTGGATCACCTTTTTTAAATTGAGTTACATCTGTTCCTATTTCTTCGATTTCACCGGATAACTCTACGCCGAGTATAGGGTTTCTCGGTTTTCTGAAACCTAATATGATCCGCATAGGAATCCAAAATAAGAGGGGACTATTAAAACCGCGGATTCTACAATCTCCAGTCGATACACTTGTTGCGTGAATTTTAATTAATACTTCGTTCTTTTTAGGTGTAGGTTTCTCTATATTTTGAAGCTGAAGAACGTTAGGTGGTCCATACTGTGTGCAAATGATCGCCTTCATAATGACCTCCTGAAATGAGTTGTTGTTATTTACATCATATTTAAAACCTTCATTAAACATGTCGCTATATAGCGAATATAGATTAAAAATTATATAGATTTCATAGGAAAAGAGGTGATATTATTTTGGGAAAGGGGGCGACATTATGAAAAAAAATATTTTTGTTTCAAGTTTAGTACTTGCAATCAGTCTAGGGGTAGGGTGTAGTAATGAGAAAACAGCAAAGACGGATGAACCGAAAAAAGAATCAGTTCAAAAAGAAAAAGAATTAGCAGCGAAGGATGTTTTCAAGAAAACGAACGAAGCTTTTAAAAATGAAGAGCATGTAACGATGACATATGGTGTAGGGGTAAAAGCTGAGGGAACAGAGATGGATATAGTAAAGGCTAAGATGCAATTGGAGCCAAAGACAAAAAATTCTCGTTCTGAAATGAATATTTCCGGTACAGATGTTGTAGTGTATACTGTGGATGGTAAAGTTGCTGGCGAGGTAAAAAACCCTAATACAGGAGAAGTTATAACCGTACCAGAGGAGCAATTAAACGCTGGTGGAATGGAAGCGACTCAAGATATTATAGATAAGTTAGAAGTACCAGCAGTAGTTTTAGATAAAATGAAGATGGAGAAAAGCGGAGATAAATATAAACTGAAATTTACATTAAAAGGGCAAGAAACAGAAAGTATGTTAACTAGCATGGATGAAACACAGAAGAAAATGTTACAAGCACAAAATGCGAAGATAGAAGAAGTGGATGCAGAATATATCATTACAAAAGATTTTAAATATGAATCAGCAAAGATAGACATGATTATGAGTAGTAACGGCAAGGATAAAGCACACATTATTACGAACGCAAAATATACGTCGTACGAAAAGTTTGACCCAATACAATTGCCGGCAGCAAAGTAACAGTTTTGATGAGGGGGGACCTAAAATAAGGTGCCCTCTTTTTTGTATACTTTCTTCATAGGAAAATAGGTACAATATGAAGAGGGAAAACTGTAGAAGAGGAGAGTGTCATTTGAAAAAAAGAAAGATAGCGGTGGTCATTGTGGCTTATACAGTGTTGCTTGCAACATCTGTAAATACATATAAAGAGCAACTAAAGCACCCTATTATGAGCGATGTAGGAAAGTTGCTTCCAACGAAAATTAAACGTGTTGAAAATGCTGAGGATGAACGTTCATTAAAACAGGTAGTGAAAGATGCAAATACTTCCGGAGAGAAAATTTCCATTGCAGGTATGCAACATAGTCAAGGAGGACAGACGTATTATCCGAACGGCACGATGCTTGATATGAAGGGGTATAATAAAATATTAGAATTTGATCCGGAGGAGAAGAGGATTAGGGTGCAAAGCGGTGTCACATGGAATGACATTCAAAAGAAAATCAATCCATATGGTCTTGCGGTTCAAGTAATGCAATCTCAAAACATTTTTACTGTTGGTGGTTCATTAAGTGTGAATGTACATGGGCGTGATATTCGTCATGAAGCATTGATCGATACAGTAGAGTCATTCAGATTGTTAATGGCAGATGGTACGGTACGTAATGTAAGTAGAGAAGAAAATGCAGAGCTATTCCCATATGTCATAGGTGGTTACGGGTTATTTGGTGTCATTTTAGATGTGACATTAAAGTTAACTGATGATGAATTATATGAAATGCATACGAGAATGATAGATTATAAAGAATACACATCTTATTTCAAAGATAAAGTGAAAAGAGATGAAAATGTTCGTATGCACTTAGCCCGTATTTCTGTTGCCCCCAATTCATTTTTAAAAGAGATGTATGTGACAGATTATACATTGGCGAAAAATCAAAATATGAGGGAAGAGCACAGTGAATTAAAAGAGGAAACTATTATAGCTGCACCGAAATTTTTACTCGGATTATCCCGTTATAGCGATTGGGGAAAGAATACATTTTGGGATATACAAAGAAGTTATTTTGAGCGTACAGATGGAGCGTATGAGACGCGAAATAATGTTATGAGGTCAGATAGTGCCTTTATGGAATATGAAAATTCGAATAGAACAGAAGTGTTACAAGAATACTTTGTGCCTATAGATTTCTTCACGGAATACATAGATGATCTACGTAACGTATTAAATGAAGAAGAGTTTAATTTGCTCAATATTACGATTCGTTATGTGGAAAAGAATGAAAATGCAGTTTTATCCTATGCGAAAGATGATATGTTTGCGCTAGTTCTTTTAATTAACCAAGGACGCTCAGAGGATGAAATAAAGAAAACAGAAGATGTCATTCAGAAAATGATTGATGTTACTTTAAAACATAATGGTAGTTATTATTTACCGTACTATTCGTATCCAACGAAGGAGCAGTTAAAGAGGGCATATCCTCGTATAGAAGAATTTCTTCAGAAGAAAAAAGAAGCGGATCCAAAAGAGAGATTTGTGAATTTATTTTATAGGGAGTATACGAAATGACATATAGAAGATTTGTAGCGTCACAAAGCATAATTATGATGGCGGGAAGTATGGTATTTCCTTTTTACATTCTATTGCTTCGGAATGTTGGGAATAGCTTCTCGCAGTTTGGCTGGGCGTATGGCTTATTTGCTTTAACTTCAGCACTTGTATATCCATTAGTAGGAAAGATGTCTGATCGAGTAGGTGATCAAAAATTATTAATTATATATGCTTGGTCCATGGCGATATTAATGCTTTGTTTCCCGATTGCCACGGAAGTCTGGCATGTGTATATTCTTCAAATTGTAATGGGAGTTTTAGGTGCTGTGCAGCGTAATACCGAGAAGACGTCGTTAGCACGAAAGGTTGTGCAAGAAAATGCTGGTTATGAGATTGGAAAATATCATGTGTGGACATCAATTGGAGGAGCAATAGCAATTATTGCAACGGGATATTTAGTAGATTTCTTTACGATTGGCACCATTTTTTATATTGCATCCATCTTATATGTAGTGAGTGGGATTGTATTAAGTAGTAAAAAAATATAATCATCCCCATTTTTACCTGAATACCCTTTATTTGTTATACTAAAAGGGAAAATAAAAGAAAAGGGGACATTGCCTTTGATGAAATTTTTAATTTTAGCTATTCTCACTTTGTTTTTGATTCCATGGACAAGAAGCGGTAGTAAACTTCGAGCAGTGGATAAGAAAGGGGATGAGAAGGTTGTAAAGGGTAAGAAATCATCCATTTTAGTTATTCCTGTATTATTTTGGATAGGTATTGCAATCTACGAATATCTTTGGCTAATCGATGATCGAGCAGATTCGATTCTTACCCATTATGCCGTTGCAGTAGCAGTTTTAATTGGGCTTGTTTTATTTTCACAAAATCAAATAGGGAAATTAGAAGGTACGTTAAAGGGACTTCTAATGTTTATTTTACTCGCAAGTTACGGCTATTTTGGTTATTTACACGATATAGTAATCACGCAAAAAAAATATGATTCTGTTGTGAAGATCGAGAAAGATATTTCAGAGCCGTTTACTGAAAATGATCAACCGTTTACAGTGCCGCCAAAGACAGCGGAGAATAAAATGAAAAAAGTATTTGGGGATATTCCGAAAGTAGCTTATTTTGAGCTAGGGGAATTAACGCCACAAATGGTAAATGGTGAGGCTTTATATGTAGCACCGATTGAAGTTTCAGGCTTTTTTAAAGCACGTAAAGCTGAGACAATTCCAGGGTACGTAACGATGTCAGGTACGAATCCTGATGCGGAAGCGAAACTGCATCTTGGTTATAAAATGAAATATGTGCCAAGCATGTTCTTCGGGAATAATTTAGAGCGTGTTGTAAGGCAAGCAGAACCAAATCTAATCTTTAAAGGGAAACCTAAATTCGAAGTGGATGATCAAGGGAAACCGTATTATACAATGACGTACGGTGAATTTATTTCAGGAAGATCTGGATTTGAAGTAGAGGGCGTTGTAGTAGTAGACGCGCAAACAGGTGAAGTGAAAAGATACGACAAAGGAAAGGCACCTAAATTCGTTGATGGCGTATTAAATCACGAGACCGCATCTACATTAAATACGTATTTCGGTAAATATATTCATGGATTTTGGAATACAAAATTCTCGCAAACGGATATGAAAATTCCGACTGAGTGGGGAACGAAAGAAGGAGTTACACCAATCTTCGGTAAGGATGGAACGCTATATTACTTTACTGATTTCACCTCTCCGAAAGAAGGAGTAGATTCTGCGTTAGGTTACTCGCTTATCGATGCGCGTACAGGTAAGTTGTATTACTATAACGGAAAAGAAGTAAAGGGAATTATGGATGGTTCAGCTGCTTCGGAAGTAGTGGATAATTCCTTTAAGAGAGAGAAATGGCACGGAACGATGCCGGTTATTTATAACGTGTATGGTAAACCTTCTTGGATTGTACCTGTTATTGATGACGGAGGATTAGTACGTGCTCACACGGTTATCTATGCTTCTAATGCGAAAATATTTGCAACAGGTTCGACGCAAAAAGAAGCGCTTGAGAATTATAAAAATGCGCTGAGTGGAAGTGGAGATTCATTTAGACCGACTTCAAATGGTAAAGAAGCACAAAAAGAAGGCGTTGTACAACGTGTATATAAAGAAAAATCAGGTGAAAATACAATTGTGTATGTACTGTTAGAGAATGAACAAAAAGTATTTATGATACCGGTGAAGAAATTCCCATATGCTATGTTTACAGAAGTGGGAGATCCAATTCAAATAACATATTTAGATACAGGAGAGGCGATGTCTTCCGTATCTAAATTTACAAATAGCAATTTGAAAAAGTAAAGCGATAGAAATTCTATCGCTTTTTTTACGGTATGAAACAGGAAAATGCACTATACTTGACGTATGTTTATGTTGTAACTATAATTGTTACGATTTAGTATTTATCGGAAAGGGTGAACGGAAAAAGTGAATGGAGTTAATCACGAAATATATAAACCTGTAAAGACAAATAGGTTATGGATGATTCTTGTATTAGGGACACTTACGGCGATTGGGCCATTATCTATTGATATGTATTTGCCTTCTTTACCAAAATTAACAGATGATTTACAAACAGGCGCATCTCTTGCACAGCTTACATTGACAGCTTGTTTGCTTGGGCTTTCAGTAGGACAATTATTTGTTGGTTCAATTAGTGACATTTACGGAAGGCGCAAACCTCTTATTATCGCTCTTATTATTTATGTTGCTTCTTCTTTACTTTGTGCTATTGCACCATCTATTTGGAGTTTAGTGTTATTGCGCTTCTTACAAGGTGCTTCAGGATCGGCCGGGATTGTTATATCACGTGCAATGGTACGTGACATGTATTCAGGTTCTGAAATGACGAAGTTTTTCTCACTGCTCATGTTAGTAAACGGAGCAGCACCTATTTTGGCACCGATTATTGGGGGACAATTACTACAGTTCACAACATGGCGCGGTGTCTTCATCGTTCTCGGAGCAATTAGTGTATTCATGTTAATATCAGCTACTTTCGTATTACGTGAAACATTACCTCCTGAAGAAAGAGAAACAGGTGGTTTGTCAGGGACATTGGCGACGTATGGAAAACTGTTAAAAGATCGTTTGTTTATGGGATATGCATTATCACAAGGGCTAGTAACGGCGGCGATGTTTGCTTACATTTCGGGCTCACCATTTGTGTTGCAGAACATATACGGAGCATCACCACAGCAATTTAGCTTATTCTTTGCGATTAACGGTATCGGTATTATTATTGCTAGTCAGGTTACAGGCCGTTTAGCAGGGAAAGTGAATGAGAAAACGTTATTCGTTTCCGGTATTATTATTGCAGCTGTTGGTGGTTTATCTTTACTACTGACAATTGTACTAGGAATAGGTTTAATTGGTGTTTTATGTTCGTTATTCCTTGTTGTATCAAGTGTCGGGGTTGTATCAACAACTGGTTTCTCATTAGCGATGAGAAACCAGAAACAAGCTGCAGGAACGGCATCGGCTTTATTAGGTTTATTACAGTTCATTTCAGGAGCACTTGTTGCACCATTAGTAGGTATTGGCGGAAGCAATACCGCATTACCGATGGGGGTTGTGATAGCTCTTTGTGAAATTGGTGCTGTATTATGTTATCTATTTATGGCCAGAAGAAGTGAAAAGCAGTTTGAACTGCAACAAAGACAAAATTTAGAAGCTTAAATTATAAAAAAGAGCTGATTCAAATATTTTGGAATCAGCTCTTTTTTCATTTCTTTGAAATAACTCATATAGCTTTGTAAGGTGATGCAAAAGTTATTTGCATAAAGTGACGATACTGTGACAAAAATGTAGGGATGTATATTAAGGTAGCGTCTTAAGTGTAAAAAGTAGGATGTTCTCGGTATAATAACAAGTGGAGATAAAAGAAACTATAATGAGTAGTAGCTGTAGATAAAAGGAGAAGAAGAGATGAAGAAGGTTTTGGGTATTGCTGTAATGGGAAGTATGATCCTTCTAGCAGGATGTAATGGAAATAAAGATACGAAAGAACCGAAAGAAAAGGTAGAGCAATCTACTGAGCAAACAGAAGAGATGAAAGAATACCGTGCAGTACATGAAAAATACGATATGAAAATGAATAAAGAAATTAATAAAGCACTACAGTTATTTGAAGTGGCAAAAGAAAAGGGCGGTAAGGAAATAACGAATGCTACATATAAAGAAGATGTGCAAAAGGTAACGACTAGCATGTTAGAAGATATTGATCATATACGTAAAGAAATTCGTGTTCCAAAGTCGAAAGAGCAAGAACATGAGGTATACGCTGGTTTCTTGAATGAATCGGAACAAGCAATGAAAAAATTACAGAAGTTAGCTAAAGAAGAAGACTCATCATTGATTCGTGATATAGAAATTAACTTTGCAACAGCATCAACATACTATAAACGTTTTCAAGCAGAAACGAAAAAATAACCTTGCGCACGCGCAAGGTTATTTTTTCTTCTTACCATCTCCGTCTTAACCATCGGATACTAATACCTTCTGTTCTTCGTGAAATTCAGAGATTGTTTGTCCGGTAATATTATCGAATGGAGTATAAAAAGAAGTGATACGTTTCTTTTTAATAAAGAGTTTATAGAAGCTGATGATGACAAGTATAACGATTGTTAATGGTAACTCTATAGTAGCAAGAAGTAAGGGATCCACCTTATAACTTCTTTAATATTATTCCTTTTTATTATAAGAGAAAACTGTAATTTCGATAAAAGAAGTAAAAACTGATTTTTCTAAATATATCCAATTTGATTGACTTTTCATTTTTTCAGAATTATAATTCAAAATATACAATTTGAACCAAATAATAATATAGCAATTTACTTATCCAGAGAGGTAGAGGGACTGGCCCTATGACACCTCAGCAGCGGGTTCTGTAACAGGAACACCGTGCTAATTCCAGCAAGCAAGTCTTGAAAGATAAGTGATGGGCCTTCGTTTATTAAGCCTTGATCTTATTTTTTAAGATCAAGGCTTTTTGTGTTTTAAGAAGAGAAAAGGAAGCAAGGGGAAAGATACGTCAATAAAACAAAGTAAATTTATGAGTTTAGGAGGTTATTAAAGTGTATGTTATTAAAAAACTATCGGTTATGGTTTTCACGCTATGGGTCATTACGACAGTAACATTTTTGATTATGCATATCATTCCTGGGGATCCATTTTCATCAGATGCGAAAATCTTTCCCGAGGAAGTAATACAAAATATGAGGGCGAAGTATCACCTCGATGAACCGTTATGGAATCAATACGTCGCTTATTTAGATGGCGTAGTTCATTTTGATTTTGGTGAATCTGTTCAATCCACAGGTCAAGGCGTATCAGAAATTATAACGACAGGATTTGGTCCGTCAGCGATTATTGGTTTACAAGCACTTATTATTTCATTATTAGTCGGAATTGCAGCAGGTACATTTGCAGCCTTATATCATGGGAAAGTAATTGATTATAGTGTGAGCTTACTTGCGATTCTCGGTATATCTATTCCAAGTTTTATTTTAGCGCCACTATTTATACAAGTATTTGCTATACAGTTTGAACTGTTACCTGTAGCGTCTTGGGGTACATTCGAACATACAGTATTGCCATCCTTTGCATTAGCGTTAGGACCAATCGCGGTTATTACAAGGTTTGTTCGCTCTAATATGATTGAAGTTTTGCAGAGTGATTATATTAAGCTAGCGAGAGCGAAAGGTATACCAATTAAGAAGATTATTATAAGACATGCTCTTCGAAATGCAATTGTGCCAGTACTTACATTTGTTGGACCGTTAATGGCTGGGCTTTTAACAGGGACTTTCGTTATCGAGAAAATCTTTTCAATTCCTGGTCTCGGAAAATATTTTGTAGATAGTATTTTTAACCGAGATTATCCGGTCATTATGGGAACAACGATTTTCTATAGTGCGTTATTAATTTCTTGTATTTTTATTACAGATATTATTCACCGTATTGTTGATCCGCGTATTCGTTCTATTACATAAGGAGGGGGGATATTTAAATGGGAGCTTATGAAATTAATAAACAGTTATTAACGAATGAAGAGAAAAAAGAATTAACGATAAATAAAGATCAGCAAACAATTAGCCGGAAGAAGGAAGTGTTTCGCAAGTTTATATCAAACCCTATAGCAGTTTTAGGGGCAGTGACGTTATTACTCATTATAATTTTCTCACTAATTGGCGAAAGTTTAACGTCATTTACTGCGAGTGAACAAGTGAAAGAAGCGACTAATTTACCTCCTAGTAGCGAGCATTGGTTCGGAACCGATGATTTAGGAAGAGACATATGGGCACGTACTTGGGCTGGTGGAAAAATCTCACTAACAGTTGGATTGGTAGCAGCAGCACTAGACATAGGTCTTGGTGTACTGATCGGAGGTTTTAGTGGATATGTAAGAGGGCGTAATCGTCTTGGAACGTTAATAGATGAATGGATTATAAGAGGGATTGAAGTGTTATACGGTATCCCATATTTATTAATTGTTATTTTACTATTGATTGTGATGAAACCAGGACTTTTTACGATTATAATCGCTCTTGCATTAACAGGGTGGATTGGCATGGCACGTCTCATTAGAGCCCAGGTCTTGTCTTTAAAACAAAGAGAGTTTGTTATCGCAGCAGAACGGTTAGGTACGTCTCATATGAAAATTATATATGGACACTTAATTCCAAACTTAACAGGGATTATTATCGTAAATTTATCATTTACAATTCCGGCAGCTATTTTCTCAGAATCATTTTTAAGCTTTATCGGACTCGGGGTGCAATCACCAGCGGCTAGCTGGGGAACGATGACGAACGATGCACTCGGGACATTGCTAAGCGGAGAGTGGTGGCAATTATTCTTCCCGGCAATCATGATTGCACTCATCATGTTCGCATTTAATGCAATTGGTGATGGTTTGCAAGATGCAATTGATCCAAAAATCGTAAAAAGGAATCGAAAGGAGAAAAAACATGGGACAGCTTTTATCTTTAGAAAACGTAACGTTAGCCGTTGAAAAAGAGAGTAGTAAGCAAGCGATTGTGAAACATGTTTCCTTTTCTATTAACGAAGGTGAAATAGTTGCACTTGTAGGAGAGAGTGGTTCAGGAAAAAGTGTTACAGCACAATCTATTGTCGGATTAAATCAAGAATCTATTCACATTGATGACGGAAGCATCTCTTTCCAATCTCAAGGGTTGACGAATTTACAAGAATCAGAATGGAATCAAATTCGAGGGGAAGATATTTCGTTTATCTTTCAAGACCCTCTGTCCTCTTTAAATCCGACGATGAAAGTAGGAAGGCAAATTACAGAAGTGATTTTGCAACATGAGAAAAAATCGAAAAGAGAAGCAAAAGAAATTGCGATTAACTTATTAAATGATTTAGGGATACATGAAGCAGAGAAACGTTTTGAACAGTACCCACATCAATTAAGCGGAGGTATGAGGCAACGTATTTGTTTGGCAATTGCGTTTGCGTGTCACCCAAAGCTCGTTATTGCAGATGAGCCTACAACTGCATTAGATGTAACGATTCAAAAGCAAATTATGGGGTTATTAAAAGAGCGAAAAGAAAAACAAAATACGAGTATTTTATTAATTACCCACGATTTGGCACTTGTACGTGAAGTAGCAGATCGAGTGGTTGTGATGTACGGGGGACGTGTTGTTGAAAAAGGGACGATACAAGAAGTGATAGGTTCACCTAAGCATCCATATACAAAAAGTTTATTGCAAGCTATTCCGAATATGGATGATTCTGAAAAGGTGCTTAGGGCCATTGAGGGAACAACACCATCAATTGAAACGCTAAATAGCTTTGGGTGCCCATTTGTAAATAGATGCCCAGTAGCAATACAAGAATGCATTCATCGTTTCCCTGATAGAACATCATATTCTGAGGAACACAGTTCACATTGTTGGCAACATGTTTTAGAGCATGACCAAGCGAAATCAAAAGAGAAGGTGAATGCCTCATGACGACAGATTTAATTATGGTAAAGCAAGTAACGAAAACGTATGGAAGTAAGAAGAAAGAAATAGCGGCGTTAAAAGATATATCACTTTCTATCCCGAAAGGAACAACGCTTGGCATTATTGGAGAAAGTGGTTCAGGGAAAACAACACTTGGTAAGCTCATAGCTGGGATCGAGATTCCAACGTCTGGTCAAATTGATTATAACGGTCAAGTGGTTCACAAGTTGAAGTCAGCTCATAAGCGAGATTTCTTGCAGAAAGTACAATTCATTTTTCAAGATTCAACAGCTGCATTAAATCCGCGCTGGAAAGTACGCGATAGCGTAACAGAAGGATATATTTCATTCGGTTTAGGTGATAAAGGATTGAAAGATGAGGTGGCAGGTGATGCGCTAGAACGTGTTGGATTAGATAGACGATATATTGATCGATACCCACACGAATTTAGCGGAGGACAACGTCAACGGATCGCTATTGCAAGGGCGTTATTATGTGAGCCAGAAGTATTAATCCTGGATGAACCAATTTCAGCGTTAGATGTTTCACTTCAAATCCAAATTGTACACTTGTTGCAAAAGATTCAAAAGGAACAAGGCTATACGTATTTATTTATCGCGCATGATTTACCGATGGTTCACTACTTATGTGAAAAAGTGGCTGTCTTATATAAAGGAGAACTTGTTGAATTTGGAAATACGGACGAAGTATTCCGTAATCCACAACATTCTTATACAAAAACATTATTAGCATCAACACCAAAAATTTCGGGTTAAAGGAGAATGTAGGATGAAGAAGTTTTTACTGTTTGTCATTATGACTGTTTTAGCGATTACTTCTGTCGCTTGTGGTAAGAAAGAGACGCAAAAAGCAAGTGCTGGTAAGGGAGAAGGAGATCGATTAGTAACGAATATTGGTAGCGATCCATATACACTGGATTCCGCTATTGCAACAGATAGCACGTCAGGTTATGTAATTGGACATTTATTCTCAAGTCTATATACGCAAGATAGTGATGGGAAATATCAAAATGAATTAGCAGAGAAAGAAGAAGTAAATGCTGATGGAACAGAATATACAATCCATTTAAAGAAAGATATTAAATGGTCAGATGGTTCTCCTATTACAGCAAGTGATTTTGAATTTGCATGGAAGCGATTATTAAATCCGAAAACGGGTTCTATGAATGCGACAGAAATGTATTTTATTAAAGGGGCAGAGGCATATAATACTGGAAAAGGTGAAGAGGGCCAAGTCGGTATTCAAGTTGTTGATCCTCAAACATTAAAGGTAACACTTGAGCACCCTGTTTCTTCTATTAAACAAAAATTAGCAAGTTCATTATTTATTCCATTATCTAAAAAATCAATTGATGATAATAATAAATTAAAAACAGATCCAAAAGAGTTAATTACGAACGGACCATTCACGTTAAAAGAATGGAAGCATAACCAAGCAATTACAGTGCAAAAAAATAAAGAATACTACGATAAAAAGGTAACATTAAAAGAAATTGAGTTTCGTATTATTCCAGACGCTAAAACAGCGTATCAATTGTACAAATCAAAAGAATTAGATTTACTAAGTGGTTTACCACAAGAGATGATTGAGAAAGAAAAAGGGAATAAAGAATATAAGCGTGTTGCAGGATTCTCATCTTATATTTATTCGTTTAACGTAGAAAAAGAGCCATTTACAAATGCGAAAGTACGTAAAGCATTCTCATTAGCAGTTGATCGTAAGTTTATCGTTGAAAAACTGTATAAGAATAATGCGCAAGAAGCAAATGCATTCGTTCCAGAAGGAGCAAAAACACAAAGTGGCCGTGATTTCCGTAAAGAAAAAGGTGGTTACGTTAAATTTGATCCAGCAGAAGCGAAAAAATTATTAGAAGAGGGTATGAAAGAACAAGGTTGGTCTACATTACCTGAAGTAACATTAAAATTCACAACGGATACACAGCATAAAAAAGTAGCAGAAGCAATGCAGGAAATGTTTAAGAAAAATCTTGGTGTAGATATTAAATTAGAAAATAAAGAGTGGAAGAGTTACATCGATACATATAAGCAAAGTGATTTCCAATTAGCTTATATGGGATGGGGAGGTTCTTTATTAGACCCAATTACTAAACTAGATTTATATGCAGGTGATGGTCCGAACAACTATGCAAAATGGCATAATAAAGAATTTGATGCTTTAGTGAAAGAAGCAGAAGTTGAACAAAATGAAGATAAGCGCTTTGACTT
Organism: Bacillus cereus group sp. N14; assembly: GCF_016483555.1. Lineage (NCBI taxonomy): Bacteria > Bacillati > Bacillota > Bacilli > Caryophanales > Bacillaceae > Bacillus > Bacillus cereus group sp. N14. The sequence goes on along the minus strand of NZ_JAEHBQ010000023.1, from coordinate 40,010 downwards.
ACTGCATAAAGCAGAAGATATTATGTTTACAGATTCACCATTAATTCCGGTTATATTCCCGTCTGATTCTTATTTACAAAAACAAACGGTATCTGGACTTCAATATTATGTTGGATCTAAGCCGGATTTAAGATATGCAAAAATAAAGAAGTAGGCAACCGCCTACTTCTTTATTTTATTTCTCTTTTATATTCTTTTTTCGTTCCATCAGAGAAGACAACTTCTAAATCGAATTTTTGGTAGTCTTTATCAAGTTTGAACACGTTTACTACTTGATCGATTACTTCTTGGTCAGGAGTATCTTTATCAAATTTTAATTCTTGTAGAAGTGGGCTTAATTTTGTAATAGCCTCGTCACCTGTAAACTTTGCATTTGATTTGTGGTCTTCAAGTTTTGCTTCCATTTTCTTATCTGCTGCTACATTCTTATAATCAGCCTCGTAGTCTTTCTTCGTATCTTGATAGTCTGCATCTAAACTAAATTCATTGAAGTTAAGTTTTAAATCAGCAGGAGCTTCATTTTTTGCTTCTTCAGTAGTTTTCTTATTAGAAGTTGTATCTTCTTTTGCAGGAGCTTTACATCCTGTTAATACAGGTACTAGCATAAGCGCTAATAAAACTGATAGTAAAATTCTCATTATAATTTCCTCCTTATGTAAATTCGTTCTATACAAGTTTTTCCCAAAATCATGTAATTATGTATGTGTTGAAAATAAATTATTAACTTGTAGCCACAAAGTTTAATCCGCAATTTAAATCAAAAATGATTTGTATGTATATGGTAAATTAAGGTTGTGAGGAGGTACTAAAATGCATGAAGAATATAAAGAGATGATAAAGAAAGCAATTGAATATATAGAGGAGCATTTACATGAGGAGCTTACAACAGAAAGAGTGGCCTCTCACAGTGCGGTATCGATGTACCATTTTCATCGTATTTTTCAAAGGTATATTGGGATGAGTGTAACGGATTATATTCGAAAGAGAAGGTTAACTCATGCTGCGCAAGCCTTAGTGTCAACAGAGAGGGCTGTTATTGATATTGCAGTACAATACGGCTTTTCCTCACAAGAGGCATTTACGAGAGCTTTTAAAAGAATGTTTCAATTGCCACCGAAGAAATATCGAAAGTACTTCCAGTCATTTTATATAGAAAGAGAGGGTGTTTCAATGCAAAAAGGTATACCGAAAGGATGGATCTTAAGTGGAAGTCATCCTGCTGAATATGAGATGGGTTTAGACTATGAAGTTGCCCATCAAGGAAAAGTATCTGCATACATAAAGGCAAAAGAGAATGTTACACATGGAGGATTTTCAACATTAATGCAAATGTTTCGAGCGGATAAATATGTAGGTAAAAGATTACGTTTAACAGCATTTGTTAAGAGTGAGAACGTAAGAGATTGGGCAGGATTGTGGATGCGAGTAGACGGAAAAGATACAGAACCACTCGCTATGGATAACATGCAAAATCGCCCAATTAAAAATACGAATAACTGGCAATCGTATTCGGTTGTATTAGATATAAAAGAAGGAGCGCTTGGTATTGCATTTGGTGTCTTATTATCAGGAGAAGGTTGTGTGTGGCTAGATAGTATTCGATTTGATGAAGTGGATGAAAAAATTCCTTCAACAGATTTGGCTGAAAACTTTTATGAAACACTACTAGAAGAGCCGGTAAATCTGCAATTTGAAGAAGTAGAAAAATAAAAAATAAGGAGAAAAGATATGCTCAAATATGTAAAACTAATAAGTATTAGTTTAGTAATATCGTCCTGTATTATGGGGATTAACTATTTAATTAGCTATCTTTGGTCAGGGCATGTACCTTCTTTGACGTGGAGAACATATTTGATGTTTATGTTTATATTTATGATGAGTTTTAGTTCGATGCAAAAAGAAGGGGAAGGGGATTATTGACAATGATTAGAAAAGGTATATAATCTAAATGTAAGTGATCACTTGCATGAGGGAGAGAGGATTTTATGGCGCGCTCAAAAACAGCAGAAAAAATCATCCAAGCAGCAATTGAATTAGTGAAAGAAAAGGGATATACAGCAGCAACAACGAAAGAAATTGCAATGCGTGCTGGTGTTAATGAAGTAACGATATTCCGCAATTTTAAAAGTAAAAAGGGTGTTATTGAAGCCGCGGTTGCTGAATTTTCATATGTACCGCATTTAAAACAGTTTTTACAAACAGAAATTGTGTGGGAATTAGAAACGGATTTAAAGAACTTAGCAAGGCATTATCATAATTTTTTAGATGGGGTAAAAGATATTATTGCTATTGGTATACGTGAGGCTGGAGAATTTCCTGAATTAGACGGGGAAATTGCTAAAATACCACAAGGATTAAAAGAAGAATTAAGCATCTATTTTGCAAAAATGCAGGAAAAAGGAAACATTGTTGATACGAATATTGAAGCGCAAGTAATGAACTTTATCTGGATCAATTTTGGATATTTCTTATCTAAATTACGTTTTGCAGATCGCCTGACAGAAGTTGATGATGAGAAATTTATTGAAAATAATATTGTTTTATATGCTAGGGCATTAAGACCCTAGTATTTATTTAAAATAAAATGCAAGTATGTACTTGCTTGCTAAATAGGAGAGCGGGAAGATGGATACATTAAAACAGTTTTTAAAAAGACCAGGTACGTATGTAGGAATGGTAGTAGCGCTATCGTTCCAGCTTATTTTCTTTTGTGTTTGGTTAACGGCATATGATGGAGTGAATGAACGAGCAGATCAAATGCGTATTGCTATTGTGAATGAGGATGGAAATATAGGGAGTAAAATAGCAGAAGGCTTACAGAGAAATTCACCATTTCAGGTGAAATCAGAACAGTCTGTGGAAAAAGCAAATAAAGCAATGAAAGACCGTGTATACGATATGATTATTGAAATTCCTGCTTCTTTTTCAAAGGATATAAATGAAACAGGAAAATCAAATTTAAACTTCCACATTAATCAAGCGAATGCCATGATGGCAAAGCAACTGATGGAAGGAGCCGCAAAACAAATTCGAGACAATGTAAATAAAGAGATAACAAGTTATAAAAAACAAGCAATTGTGGGGAAATTACAAGCTGTAGGGCCTGAGAATGTAGAAGTGATAAAAGGATTAACCGAAGATTCAATTGGTTTTACAGTCCATAGAGTAAATGATGCAAAAGGATTCTCGGCTAACATGGTACCACTAATGATGGTATTAGCTTCATTTGTAGGAGCAATGATCATGAGTATGGAACTATCAAAAGTTGCAAAGGAAGTAAAGAACGGTTGGAGTAATTTCGTATCAAGACAGGTTATTAACGGTACAGTATCAATTTTACTTGCATGCATTACGATTAGTTTGATGAAAGGATTTCAAATTGAAATACATGAAGCAGTATGGAGTATATGGATGTTTCAAGTGATAGTCTTTTTCGCCTTTCTTTCATTAACACAAATGTTCATAACTGTTTTCGGAAATGCAGGTATGATCTTTAATATAATTTCACTATCGCTCCAACTTGTAAGTTCGGGTGTAATTGTACCACATGAGATGCTTTCTAAAACATATCAAACAATCGGCGAATTATTTCCCGCAACATATGCAGCAAATGGCTATTATACAATAATATTTGGAGGGATTAGTTTAGAGAAAAATATTATTTCATTATTAGTTATTATATTAGTTACACAATTGATAGCAGTAATTACTGTATCTATAAAAGGAATAGTAAAGAGAAGAAGCTATGTAGTTAAAGAAGTATAAAATAAAAAAGGTATCCTGCGATTGGATACCTTTTTTATTTTATTATTTTGTAACTTCTGTCCACTTGTAGTTAAATTCACCACCGAAGTCAGTTGTTACAAGCCCTTTAATAAATCCGCGTTGTAGGTAAGAACGACCTTGTTGGTATAAAGGAGCGACAGCACCGTCTTGTAGCAGGATTTTTTCAGCTTGCTTCATTGCTTCAAAGCGAGCCTTTTCATCGCCAGCTAAATCTGTTTTCACTTTATGAATGAGCGCATCGTACTCTTTGTTAGAGTATTTATCGAAGTTATAAGCACTATTTGTTGTAAATAAATCTAAGAATGTAATTGGGTCAGCGAAGTCAGGGCCCCAGCCATCAATACCGATTTCATAGTCACCACTTAATAATAGTTTTAGCTGTTGTTTACGTGGTTGTGGTTTTAACGTCACTGTTAATCCATCTAGGTTCTTTTCTAGTTCACCTTTTAAATATTCACCAGTCTTTTTAGCTAAAGCATTATCACTTGTTAATAGTTCGATTGTTACTTTGTCAGTACCAAGTTCTTGTTTCGCTTTTTTCCAGTTTTCTTTTGCTATTTTCAAATCATCTTTGACTAGGTTTCCATTTTCTTTACGGAAGTCAGTGCCTTCTGGGCTTTTCGTGAATTTCGCAGGAACTATTCCTTCAGCTGGGACAGCACCGTTATTTAAAATTGTTTCTACGTATGCTTTTTTATTCATTGCTCCGTTAATAGCAAGGCGTGCATGTTGATTTTTTAATGTTTCATTTTTTTGATTGAGTCGTAAAAATTGAATGCCAACTTCAGCGCGGTCTTTGAAGTTTGGATCGCTCTTATATTTATCAACAAACTCCGCAGTTAAAGCAACGCGATCAATTTGTCCTGAATCGTATAAGTTAACTTCTGTAGATTTATCTTTAACGACATTGAAGTTGATTTCTTCTAATTTTACAGTTTTAGCATCCCAATAGTTAGGGTTCTTCTTCAATTGGAAGCTTTGCTCGTGTTTCCAGTTATCTAATATGAAAGCACCGTTGTAAATTAAATGATTTGTTTCTAAACCATATTTATTGCCCTGAGATTTTAAGTAATCTTCATTAATTGGTAAGAATGTTGAGAATGTCGTTAAGCTTAAGAAGTAGGGAACAGGACGGTCTAGTTGTACTTCTAACGTTTTATCATCAAGAGCTTTGACACCTAGTTGATCAATTGGCAATTGTTTCTGGCTTATTTGTTTCGCATTCTGTATATCGAAGAATAAGAATGCATATTCAGCTGCTGTATCAGGATTTACGGCACGTTGCCAAGCGAAGACAAAGTCCTTTGCTGTAACTGGAGTACCGTTTGACCATTTTGAATCACGCAGGTGGAATGTATATTTTGTTTTATCGGGACTAAGGTCAACCGACTCAGCAACACCAGGAATTGGTTTGTTATCTTCTCCCATTGCATATAAACCTTCAAAAACATTGCGCATTACGCTCATGGATTCCCCATCCGTTGCTTTTGCAACATCCATTGTTGGAATTTCTGAAGCGAATGATCAGTTAATTGCCTGTTTATCAGGTGCTTTATCATTTGCTTTCGCTCCGCTTGTATGATCTTTATTTCCCCCCCAAGCAGTTAGTAATAGACTTGCCCCTAAAACAGATGCAACAACAGGTACAACTTTTGTCTTCATTGTTCGTTCCTCCCTAAATGTGTGGTTCGTAACGTCGTAATGTCCACGTTTTGAAGTGTAGCTATAGAAGAAGAGAAAACCTATTACAGATATGTGTATGTAGGTAATCAGGTGTTCTATATGTATATACATGTTGAACTATAATCTATCGTTATATGTTTCAACGTAGTAGACGCTATATTTTGATGGTGAAATATTTCGTTTCTTTGATTATTTAGAATATTAACACTGGAAAGAACTATATGTCAATAATAAAAATAGATTGTTAATTTCTTAGAATAATATATTAAAAAAGCAGATTTCCTCGTATTAGGGAATCTGCTTTTCATATGTTTTGCTAAAAAAACAATTGGTGTGGGCTAATAATCAGTGGGGGATGAAGAAAAACCCACTGATTAAAGTTTCGCTTTATTTTTCAATTTGTGCCCATTTGAAGTTTAATTGACCTGCAAAGTCTACTTGCACAATTCCTTTCACATAAGAACGTTCTAAATAAGATTCGCCTTTTTGGTAAAGAGGAGCGATAACAGAGTCTTTAAATAATATTTTCTCGGATGCCAGTAACGCTTCCCAGCGAGCTTTTTCATCACCAGCTAAAGTTGTTTTCACTTTTGCTATTGTTTCATCGAACTCCTTATTAGAGTAATGATCTAAGTTGTAAGGGTTATTCGTTGTAAATAGTTCAAGGAATGTGATTGGATCCGCAAAGTCAGGGCTCCAGCCGTCAATTCCAATTTCGTAGTCACCTTTTAATAAAAGTGAAACTTGTTGTTTACGTGGTTGCGGCTTTATATTTACTGTTAAGCCATCTAAATTCTTTTCTAGTTGTCCTTTTAAGAATTCACCAGTTTTCTTTTCAAGGTCACCATCACTTGTTAATAGTTCTAACGTTATTTTTTCAGACCCAAGTTCTTGTTTTGCCTTTTTCCATAATTCTTGAGCAGATTTTGTATCAACCTTTGTTAAATCGCCGTTTGCAGCACGGAAATCTGTTCCGTCAGGTCCTTTTGCAAAGTTTTTCGGCACGAGACTAGAGGTTGGTGTAGAGCCGTCATTTAATAACGTATTTACAAAGGATTTTCGATCAATTGTTTGATCGATTGCTTGGCGTGCAGAAACGTTTTGAAGTATTTTGTTTTGTTGATTCATACGTAGAAACTGTACCCCTACGTTTGGCCGTTCTTTAAAGTTAGCATCCTTTTTATATTTATCAACGAAGTCAGATGTTAGTTTGATACGATCTAATTGTTTTGACTCGAATAAATTTACTTCTGTAGATTTTTCTTTTACGACGTTAAAATTGATTTCTTCCAGTTTGACAGTACCTTTATCCCAATAGGTAGGGTTTTTCTTAAATTTAAAGCTTTGCTCGTGCTTCCAATCGCTTAGTGTAAAAGCTCCGTTGTACAAGATTGTATTGTCTTCTAAAGCGTATTTATCACCTTGTGCTTTAAAGAATTCCTCGTTAATTGGTAGAAATGTTGGGAACGCTGTTAAGCTAATAAAGTACGGAACAGGACGTTCTAATTCTACCTCAAACGTATGGTCATCAATTGCTTTTACACCAAGTTGATCGGCTGGAAGTTCTTTGTTGTTAATTTTTGTTGCATTTTTAATATCAAAGAATAGAAATGCATATTCAGAGGCTGTTGCTGGATCAACAGCTCTTTGCCAAGCGAAGACAAAGTCTTTCGCTGTAACAGGAGTGCCGTTTGACCATTTTGAATCTCGTAAATGGAATGTGTATTTCGTCTTATCGCCACTTACTTCATGAGATTTTGCAACACCAGGGACAGGTTTGTTACCTTCACCAAGATTATACAAACCCTCAAATACGTTTCTCATTACTTGACCAGAATCAGTATCTGTAGCACGAGCTGTATCCATTGTTCGTATTTCAGTAGGTGAAGATAAGTTTAAAACCTGTTTACTAGGCGCCTCGTCTTTTGCATTTGCTCCGCTTGCTTCGTTTTTATAACTACCGCAACCAGTTAATAAAATACTTACTCCTACAACTGATGCAATACCGGGTACAAACTTCTTTTTCATTTGATTTTCCTCCTAAATAATTAAGTTTGGATGATGATGAGGGAAATGAAAAACAAAAAATCCCTCTTTTCGTATTGAGAAAGAGGGATTTTTACGTACAAGTTATGCACCCGTATATAAACGAAGTCCCTCATTCTATCTTTCAAGCATAAAGCTTGCAGGAAGTGGCACAGTATTCAAAATGAACCTGCTGCCGAGGTTTCAAAGGGCCAGTCCCTCCACCTCTCTTGATACAATGAGTAAACGAATAAACTTTATTAATTTTTGTGTTTCTTTGATAATTCAAAATCTTACACCTTGGATAATGAAGTGTCAACCAAATGAATGTAGTTTAAATTTTCAGTTTTCTTAAATGAAAAAAACCACTGCATATGGCAGTGGTTTTTCTATTAGAAGTTAAAGTTATCTGGATCTGGACCGACGCGACGGTCTTCATTTAGAGCTTGAATTGCTTTCATGTCATCAGCGCTTAATTCAAAATCAAATATATTTGCATTTTCAATAATGCGATGTTCTTTAATAGATTTAGGGATGGTTACAACTTCGTTTTGTAGATCCCAGCGTAAAATAATTTGTGCAGTTGATTTATTATATTTTGTTGCAATGTCTTGTAATGTTGGGTTCTCTAGCAGTTGGCCTTGCATTAATGGTGACCAAGCTTCAAGTTGGATGTTATGTTCTTTACAGAAAGCATGCAGCTCTTCTTGTGCTAAACGTGGGTGGTATTCCACTTGGTTGACCATTGGCTTAATTTCAGCAATTTCAAATACGTCTTGTAAGTGGTGAATATGGAAATTACTCACACCGATAGCGCGAACACGGCCATCTTTATAAAGCTTTTCTAATGCTTTCCATGATTCAGTATATTTCCCTTTTACAGGCCAATGTACTAAATATAAATCTAAATATTCTAGACCTAATTTCTCTAATGTAGTTTCAAATGCTTGAAGTGTTGTTTCATACCCTTGATCGCTATTCCATACTTTTGATGTAATAAATAATTCTTCACGTGAAACACCTGATTCACGGATCGCTTGTCCAACGCCTTCTTCGTTTTGATAAATTGCTGCAGTATCAATGCTGCGGTAGCCATTTTTAATTGCTGCTTTTACAGATTCAATTACTTCTGAACCATCTTCTACTTTAAAAACACCTAAACCGAACCAAGGCATTTTTACACCGTTATGTAATGTTGTATAGTCTTTTAAACTTGTTAAATTCATATTATTTCCCCCTAGCTTTTTTGTTTGTTGCTTCTACCGCTTTTTGAATTGCCTCTGAAAAATTATATTCATATAAAGTTTTGAGACCCTCAGCTGTGGAACCACCGGGTGTTGTTACTTGTTCGCGGAGGTTAGCTGGATCTTGCGTTTGTTCAAGCATAGAAGCAGAGCCGGAAATCATTTGAATGACAAGGTGTTTTGCGGTTGCTTCATCGACTCCATAACTTTTTGTTGCTTCAATTAAGCTTTCAGCAAAGTAATAAAGGAAAGCTGGTGCACTTCCAGTAACTGCAGTAAGCTGATGAACTTCTTCTTCAGTACAAAGTTGCGAAGTACCAATGCCTCTTAAAAGGAGTTGCAAGGTTTCCTGATGTATCTCGTTTACTGATTGTCCCGTTGTATATAAGGAGATAGACTTGCCAATTTCAGCAGCTGTATTTGGCATAATCCAAGCAACAGGTGTCCCCTCGGGAAGTCTTTCTTCTAAATAAGATGGACCAATGCCAGCAGCTACCGTTACGACAAGTTGATTCGATAGTAACGGAGATAATTCTGCTAATAATTCTTCATGTGCAGAAGGCGGCATTGCTAAAACAATCGTATCAACAGATGAAACATGCTGTTTCCAATCTGTTGTAGTAGACACATTATATCGCCCTTGTAATTCCTTTAGCTTTTCTACGTTGCTTCGGTTAGAAACGATAATTTCTTCGATGTATTCTTTGCTTGTTTTAAGTAATCCGGAAAATATAGCTTCTGCCATACGACCAGCACCAATAAATAAAATTCGATGTTTAGTTAGCATATCCTTTATTCCTTTCTAGTGAAGATATGTTATAAAAAACGATACCATCTTTAAGAGAATTTTGTAAAAAGAAAAGACTTATTGTGAAAAGGATGGAAATGGAGGGAGGAGGGTTAATATAAATAAGGTTATAAAAATTATTATACTTAAAAAATAGTTGTAATAAAAAATCCCTGAAGCATAACTGCTTCAGGGATTAATAGATTATAAGTTTATGCTTTTGTCATACCTAACAATACAGCACCGCCGATAATTAAAACACTACCTAGTGCAATAAAGATCAATTGACGTTTTGTTTTCTTTTCACCTAAGAAGACAATCGCACCGAATGTTGAGATAACGATTCCAGTTTGAGATAATGGGAAGCTTGTTGCTACTCCGACACGTGGTAATGAAAGAAGTAAGAATAAGTTTCCAGTTCCCCATAGTAAACCAGATAAAGCATTACGGATTGCATATTTGTTAAATGGTTTATGTTTAGATGTCAATACAACCGCACCAACAAACATACCAACTGCTTGTGGTAAAATAGCAGACCAACCATCGATATTATACCAACGAATAATAATTACATATACAAGGTAGCCGAAAGTAGAAACAATTAAAGTAAGAAGTCCTTTTTTCAATTGTCCTGGTGGCTGTGCATTTTCTTTGTCATCTAGTGATGTGAATACAACACCAACTACGATTAATAGGATTGCAATCGTTCCCAGAATAATCGTTGTTGTTGTAGTCCACTCACGGAAAGCGATAACCCCAAAGATAGAAGTTGCAACAAGTTGCATACCAGTAGAAATCGTTACAGTAGTTGAAACACCTAGTTTTTCAACTGTTTTTAATTGGTTTACTTGTCCTAATGCCCAGAATAAACCTGAAATAAAACCAACAATTAAGACTGTCATTGTTAAAGCGGGTTGAGTAAATACATACATAATTGTTGCGAAGAATAGAGCACCGATTGTCATACCTACCGTTTGGCTATATGCACCACCGCCCATTTTTACGCTTACTAATAAGATGTTTCCCCATGCAATTGCAGGAAGAAGCGCTAATAAAATGTCCATTACAAGACTCCCTTCGGTTTTCTATACCAATATAATTACATATCGTTCTAACGATCGGTAATGCCCCACTACTAGAGTAGAAGATTACCGATCGCTAAAACAGGATGAAGAATTCACGATATAAATGCGTTTTCATTTCTTCATTTTTTGAAACACCTCCATATAATAACAGGAAATTGCCTATTTTAGAAAGTGAATTCAAATAAAATGTATATTTTAATAAAAGGTAAAATTCAGTTATTTCCCGATGGTATATTTTTATTTCCTAAGAAATAAAGAAGCAGCTTCGAAAAAGCTGCTTTAAGGGTTAGTAATTCTTTTGTTAATAAGCTGAATACATAGTAGAAATAGGAGTGACATACTAATAGTGATAACTACAAGTGTCCAGGCGAGCTGCATATTACTTGCATCAATCGCCATGTAAATTGCAGTTGGGATTGTCTGTGTTTTACCAGGAATGTTCCCAGCAAACATGAGTGTAGCACCAAACTCACCGAGCGCACGAACAAAGCTCAAAATCATTCCGCTTAGTAAGGCGGGAAATGCAAGCGGAAGTGTGACGTGTAGAAAAACTTGATATTCACTGGCACCAAGGTCACGAGCACTTTCTTCAATTTGTACATTCGCAATAGAAAATCCTGTTTTTGCTGATTGGTACATGAGCGGAAATGCAACAACTGTAGAAGCGATGATTGCAGCAGTAGATGTGAACATAATGGACTGCTGAAATATTGATTCTATCCACATTCCAATGGGACTATTATTTCCAAAAATGATAATGAGAAAAAAGCCGATTACAGTTGGTGGAAGTACCATTGGTAATAAGAAAATAGTTTCTAATAGTACTTTATATCTCCATGAGGAGCGTGCTAACGCTCGTCCGATAATCGTCCCTAAAATTGTAACGATAATGGTGGCGCATGCAGCTACTCGTATAGATAGAAAGATTGGTGATAAAATAGCATCAAAGCTCATGGCAATTATGACAGGACTGTAAATCCATATTTTTTAAAGATAGATTGTGCATCTTTTGACTGCAAATACTCATAAAATGAAGTCGCCTCTTTCTTGTGCTTAGATTCTTTTATAACACCTAAAGGATAGTGAATTGGCTCATGAGAAGTAGCTGCTGCTGTCTCACCAATCTTTACTTTGTTTGAAATAAGAGCATCTGTTTTGTATACAATACCAGCATCGACATTACCTGTTTCTACATATGTTAACACTTGGCGAACATCTTTTGTAAATACGATTTTATTTTGAATGTCATTCCATAGATTTTCATGCGTGAGAGAAGCCTTTGCGTATTTTCCCGCAGGTACTGATTCAGGTGTACCAAGCGCGATTTTCTTAATTTTTTCATCTTTTAAATCTTGAATTTTCGTAAGAGAACTATCTTTTGGGACAACTAGAACGAGTTCATTTCCAAGAAGATTTTTCCCTTCTTTTTCATTAATGAATCCTTTTTTTACAAGAGTTTGGAATTTATCTTCGGCTGCTGAGAAGAATAAATCAGCAGGCGCGCCTTGTTCAATTTGTTGTTGAAGTGCACCAGAAGCACCGAAGTTAAAAGAAAGTTTAATATTAGGTTCTTTTTCTTTATATTGTGTTTCAATTTCTTTTAGTGCATCTTGTAAGCTTGCAGCTGCTGATATAGTGAGTTCAACTGTTTTTCCTTCTTTAGCAGTTGATTTCTCTTTCTTATCTCCGTTTGTACATGCAACGCTAAATATAAGAAGAAAAGAAAGTATAAGCGCCCCGATGGATCGTAATGTAAACTTGTTCATAAAAAAATCCCCTTTCGTTTTGACATATTCAATTATAACTAATTATAACTAGATATAACTAGTTATAATTGAATATAATTTGAACGATATAGTTGTTTTTTAATATAGGAGAAATATTCTTTTCTTTGTTACAATGAAGGAAGAAAGTGAGGAATCGTCTATGGATCATCATTCCTACACAACGGAAGAAGTAGCGAAGCGATTAAAGGTATCAAAATTAACTGTATACGATCTAATTAAAAAAGGAGAACTTCCTTCTTATAGAATTGGTAGACAGATGCGCATTGATGCAACAGATTTAGAACAATATATAAAGCAAATGAAAACAGGGAAAATACAAGGTACTCCTGTAAAGAGCGAAGATAGTAGGGGCTTGGATACATGTATTATTAGCGGACAAGAACTAACGTTAGATATGTTGGCAAAACGTATAGAAAATCGCCTGCCAAGTTCAAACATATTAAGGGCATATCAAGGTAGTTTAACGAGTTTAGTAAAAATGTATCAAGGAGAAGGAAATATCGTTAGCTTGCATTTGTTTGATGGAGAAACAGGTACATATAATGTTCCGTATGTAAAACGTATTTTAGTGGGACAACCATGTACGATGATTAATTTATTAGCAAGAAACGTTGGGTTTTATGTGCAAAAGGGAAATCCGAAAAATATAAAAACATGGGCTGATTTATCTCAATCATCTATACGATTTGTAAATCGAGAAAAAGGTTCTGGCATTAGGGTGTTAGTGGATGAACAATTGCGCATTCAAAAATTAAATAAAGAGCGTATTAGTGGATATGAATGGGAAGAGTCGAATCATCTTGGTGTTGCCACGCAAGTCGCAAATGGAAAAGCTGACGTAGGAGTAGGTTCAGAAAAGTTTTCACAGATTGTAAATGTAGACTTTATTCCAATCATGAAGGAACAGTATGATTTAGTGATTTTGAAGAATAAAGAAAATGAAGAGCTGATTGATGTCGTGAAAGATATTTTGCAATCGGAAGAATTTCATAATGAATTAAAAGCGATTGGCGGATACGATATGACGAAAACAGGTCAAATTATATATAAAACAAACTAAAAAGCTGCTTGTCTATAAGACAAGCAGCTTTTTCTATATATAAAGGGGTTTGGGGAAACAAAGTATTAAATAAGACTTTGAGCAAGTGTGTAAATGAAGGCTGTAAGAAGAGTCGCTCCACTTGCAAGTCCGATAAAGTCTGATTTGTTAAATGTAATGTTGTTCATTATAATCTCTCCTTATTTATTTATTTAATGTAGTTGCAACAGCTTTTGCATCGACAAGTGCGGATAGCACCATGCCCATTGTATTTAAAAATTTGTTTGATTTCATTTTGTTCATCATGCGTATCCGCTCCTTTTCGAATTGTTGTTGCCCTGCTTTATGTCTTAATTATAGGAAATATGATTGCCTGCAACTATCGAATTAGCTTACGGGAGACTTACATTTTTGTAAGAAAAAAAGACATTCATGTAAGAATGTCTTTTAAAGCATATTGATATGATGATGCTCTTCAATTGTTTTTAAAAAGCTACGCATTGAATTCGTCATATAACTATCTTTACGGCGTATGAAAACCGTTGAAATACTACCATATTTTTCAGGAATTGCATGACAATGTACTTTACCAGCTTTAGAAAGATGGTGGACAGCAGACTGTGGTACGAGTGTAATTCCAAGGCCGAGTGCAACACTGTTTAATATCGTTTCTAATATATTAAATTCCATAATTCTTTTTGGGAGCAAACCTTCATCTTTAAGCCATCGTTCTAGTTTGGAACGGTATCCACATCCTTGGTTAAAAACGAGTAGGGGTGTTGTTGTAAATTCTTCTATATGAAAAGCTTTATTTTGTGTTACAAGCATTAATTTTTCTGTACTAACATCGTATTGTTCAATTAGTGGGTGTTTAATAGGCCCTGATATAAAGGCACCATCTAATTGATGATCAAGTACTTCTCTAATCAATGCTTCTGTTAGACCCGCTTGTAATGATAAATCGACATTAGGATAGCGTTTATAGTAAGAAGATAAAATGGTAGGTAATGTACTTACTGTTTCGACTGTACCGATTTTTAATATGCCAGAGGGAGTTTCACTATCTAAAAATACTTGTTTTAGCTCGTCAACATCTTGCAAAATTTTATTAACATAAACGAGCATTTTTCTTCCTTCAGCTGTTAAAGTCATGCCTCGTTTATGACGATAAAAGAGTGGTGTTTTTAGTTCGTTTTCTAGTTGTTTAATACGTGCAGTTACATTTGATTGTACGTAATTTAATTCCTTTGCTGCGCCGCTTACACTACCTTTGTCGGCAACGCTTTGGAAGATTTGTAAGTCTCTTAATTCCATAGTATGATCCTCCTTGATGTTAACTATCATTATAAGTGATAGTTAACATCATTTTGAATCATTTTACGTGATATATTTTTTCTTTTACAATTCTCTTTGTGCAAATAGAAAGAAGCGGGGGAATTGTGTTGAGAAAAGGTCAAATGATAATAGGGGCTTTAGCATGTTTAATTGCAAGTATGTCATGGGGAGCAATGTTTCCGGTTGCTGATCATGCGCTAGAATACATAGATCCATTTTATTTTTCGCTTATTCGCTATGGAGCAGTGGCGATCGTACTGATTGTATTGTTGTTAATGAAAGAAGGAAAACAGGCATTTCGTTTAGAGGGAAGAGGAAAGTTACTCGTCTTTTTCGGAACGATGGCGTTTACTGTATATAATGTACTTATATTTTTAGGTCAAATGTTAATGGGAAAATCAGGTGTGATGGTAGCCTCCATTATGGAAGCACTTATGCCGATGATTTCTATTTGTATTCTATGGGGATATAAGCATGTAAAACCGAAAAAGTATATGATAACGAGCATGATTATCGCTTTTGTAGGGGCTGTATTCGTTATTACGAAAGGTGATATGAGTTTCTTTTTAACGTTGAAAGATAACATGTTTTCGCTGGCCTTTATATTTATTGGTGTGGTAGGTTGGGTTATTTATACGATGGGTGGTCAAACGTGTAGCGATTGGTCAACATTGCGTTATTCTACGTTGACGTGTGTATTCGGTACGACTGTCACAGGGATTATAACTGTAATCATTACATCGTTTGGATACGTATCGGTTCCGAGTATGGGAACGATTTCTATCGTGAAATATGATTTATTGTTTATGATGACATTACCAGGTATCGTAGCATTACTCGCTTGGAATTACGGTGTGAAAATTTTATCGTCCATTAATGGGATTTTATTTATTAATTTTGTACCAATCACGACTTTAGTTATTATGATGATGCAAGGATATCGAATAACAATGTTTGATATTATAGGGACTTTATTTGTTATTGCAGCACTTATTCGCAATAACGTTTGTCAGAGAAAAGAAGAAAATATAAACAAGCGAAGTTTACAAGAAGAGCAATTACGTCAAGCTGTTTAATAGGCAATTGGAGGATTTCACATGGTAGAAAGTTTATTGTTTTTCTTCGCCGTCGGAGTTGCTTGTGAGCTTGCAGCAATTAACCGAAATGGTCGTAAAAAGATAAAACAACAAGCTGAGCTGATACAGCTTTTAAAAGAATTGAAAGAAAGAAAAATGTAAAAAGACGACCGGGCATAGACGGTCGTCTTTTTCTATATAAAGGGGAAAGGGGACACAAAGTTATACAAGCGTAGCAGCGTAAATAAAAGCAGTAAGAAGAAGAGAGCCACTAGCTAATCCTAAAAAATCTAATTTGTTAAAAGTGATGTTATTCATGATGCATTCTCCTTACTTGTTTAATGTAGAAGCAACAGATTTTGCATCGATTAGAGCGGAAAATACCATGCCCACTGTATCTAAAAAATTGTTTGATTTCATTTTGTTCATCATATGAATCCGCTCCTTTTCGAATAGTTGTTGTTTCTTTCTGACTTAATTGTATGAAATATTTGGGGAAGTAACTATCGAATTAGCTTACAAGAAAATTACACTTTTGTAAGAATTGAAATGTAACAATTAATACTTAAAATTATTACCAACTCCTAAAACTTAGTGTTATAATCGTTATAAGAAAATGATTATAATTCGGATATTCAGAAAGGAACGAAACAAATGTATAAACCAATTACATTTTTGTTGAAATATATATTTAAAACAGCTGGGAAAGTAGAAGTGCAAGGGAGAGAAAAGTTACCAGAAGGCGGCCCGTATGTTGTTGCGTGTACACATACAAGTTTTATGGATGTATTAATGTTAGCTACAGGGATGTACCCCACCCAAATTCATTACATGGCCAAAAAAGAATTATTTGAAGGGAAATTCAAAAACTGGTTCTTTAAAAATGTGAATGCATTCCCTGTAGATCGTGCGAATCCAGGACCGAGTACACTCAAAATCCCGTCACGCCTATTAAAAGAAGGGAAAGTAGTAGGGATTTTTCCGAGTGGGACACGATCAACAGAAGATGTTTCATTAAAAGCTGGTGCTGTTACGATTGCGCTACGTTCTAATGTCCCGTTAGTACCGGCAGCTTATGTTGGTCCATCGAGTGTGAAAGAATTAATAAAAGGGAAAAAGGCGCAATTGATTTTTGGAGATCCAATTCAAATTGATGCGGAAGAACAAATAGATCGAAAAACAGCTATGAAAATGATGACAGATCAATTAAATGAGAAGTTTGATGAGCTAAAGGAAACTTTGCAATCAAATCGAAAATAAGAAAAGACGACCGGGCATAGACGGTCGTCTTTTCTATTACTATTTATAATAAAGGGGAAAGGGGACACGAAATTTATACAAGCGTAGCGGCGTAAATAAAAGCAGTAAGAAGAACTGATCCGCTAGCTAGTCCTAAAAAATCTAATTTGTTAAAAGTGATATTGTTCATAATGAATTCTCCTTACTTGTTTAATGTAGAAGCAACAGCTTTAGCATCGATTAGAGCAGAAAATACCATGCCCATTGTATTTAAAAAATTGTTTGATTTCACTTTGTTCATCATATGAATCCGCTCCTTTTCGAATAGTTGTTGCTCTGTTTCTGACTTAATTGTATGAAATATTGCAGGGAGTCACTATCGAATTAGCTTACAGGAAAATTACACTTTTGTAAGAAAAACGAATGAAGATGTAATGATGAGAAGATTTGACATATGTTCATGGGATTCATTAAGTTAAAAGTAGAGGTGAGTGTATGGCTAATATTAAAGATATTGCAAAGATGGCGGGAGTTTCAGTTACGACTGTTTCGAGAGTATTGAATGATCATCCGTATGTAAGTGAAGAAAAAAGGAAAGCAGTTATAGAGATAGTGGAGAAGTTGAATTACTCACAAAACGCAAATGCTGTTCATTTATCAAAAGGGAAAACGAATATTGTTGGTGTGATTTTACCGTATATTAATCATCCATGCTTTGATGCGATGGTAGGCGGGATGATGGAGGTGGCGTTAGCTCATAATTACAGAGTGCTACTTTGCCAAACGAATTATAATAAAAAAGAAGAAATGAAAAGTTTACATATGTTAAAAACAAAACAATTGGATGGTCTTATTATTTGTTCTCGTGCAAATGATTGGGAAACGATAGAGCCGTATGCTTCCTATGGGGCAATTGTTGCTTGTGAAGATAATGATATTTCGAATATCTCAAGTGTATATACGAATCATTCGGCCGCTTTTCAATTAGGAATGGATTATTTGATTGAGAAAAGTTATAAAAAAATTGGTTATTGCACGGGAAGGAAATTAGGGCCGAGTAGTCAAAAGCGTTTTGATGTTTATAAACAGCAATTGCAATCTATAGATGAAGAAGTGAATGAAGAATGGATTTTCACAGAATGTTTTACTTTAGAAGATGGTGTGAGAGTGGCTCATAAATTAAAGGGGATGCAGCATCTTCCTGAAGCATTAATAGTAGCCGGAGATGAAGTTGCGATTGGGGTGATGACAGAAGCTGAAAAATTAGGCATTCAAGTTCCTAAGGATTTAGCGATTATTGGCTTTGATAATCAACCTATTTCGCAAGTGTTACAACTTACAACCATTGATCAAAATTTAAAGGAAATAGGTAAAAAGTCCTTTGAAATGTTTTACAGGCAAATACGTGATGAAAGTTCTAAACAAGAAAAGGTGGAAATTCCATACGAACTTGTGGAACGCTCTACTGTTTAGTTTTAATCCGTTATGTGTAAATTGCATAACGGATTATTTTTTTGAAATATCTTTGACAGGAAACGCGTTTCATACTTTATAAAGGAGTTAAACCGGTCTGTAATAATCCATGGATTCTTTTCAAGAATAGTATTTGGAGGGATATGCATGAATGAACTTTTATTGAGTGTGAAAAAGCATATAAAGGATGATGAAAAGATTTTGGATTTTGTCGTAGGGATATTTGAGAAGGATGATTTTACGCTATCGTATCAACATGGGATTTTTGCTGCTACTACTAGACGTCTCCTCTTTTATGGGAAATTTCCATACTATCCTGCAACATTTAAAGATTATTCATATTTGCATATAGATAGCATAGATTTTCGTCCGCATTTCGAATGTACTTGTAATCATGAAACCATTCGAGCTAAGTATATTCAGAAGGGGAATGTGGAGCGATTTGTCCGTACAGTTAGAGCGAATATGAATAATTAATCACCCCTTTGTTTAAACATAATATCCCGATCTTTAAGAGTAAAAATGCGCAATAAAAACAACTTCTAAACCTCTAGGAGATAGTGATACAATGTCAAATGGGGGGAGGTATGAACTATGGTTAATCAACGTATAAAGGAAATAACACTAATTACAATTGGTTCATTATTATTCGCAATTGGTATTAATTACTTTGCAATTCCAAACCGTTTATCAGAGGGTGGAATTATTGGTTTAACGGTTGTTACGTACTATTTATTTGATTGGTCGCCGGGGATTGTAAACTTTGCTATAAATGCAATTTTACTAGCTATTGGTTATAAATTTTTTGATAAGAAAACGATGGTTTATACAATTTTAGGGATTGTAGAAACATCCTTGTTTTTATATGTTACGGAACATATTGAGTATCATGTAAATAGTGATACGTTATTAGCGGCTTTATTCGCTGGCTTATTTGTCGGTGTCGGATTAGGCTGTATGTTCAAAGCTGGAGGTACATCAGGAGGATCGGCAATTTTAGCTCGGTTAGCCAATCAATATTTAGGGTGGAGCGTTGGTAAAGGCGTACTTATTATTGATATTGTGGTAATTGCTGGTTCTGTATTTATAATAGGGCAAGAAAAAGCAATGTACACACTTGTTGCAGTATTCATCGGAGCAAAAGTGATTGATTTCATTGTAGAAGGAATGGATACAAAAACAGCTGTTACAATCATTTCAAATCAACCGGATTTAATCCGTGAAACTATTACGAAAAACATGACACGCGGTGTCACTGTATTAGAAGGACGCGGCGGATATACTGGT
The DNA here is from genome assembly GCF_016483555.1 of Bacillus cereus group sp. N14. NCBI lineage: Bacteria > Bacillati > Bacillota > Bacilli > Caryophanales > Bacillaceae > Bacillus > Bacillus cereus group sp. N14. The sequence goes on along the minus strand of NZ_JAEHBQ010000023.1, from coordinate 20,164 downwards.
AAAAATAAAGAAGTGTTATATGTTGTTATAAATAAACAAGAGCTTGTTAAGTTAAAGCAGGTTATTAGTCGAGTAGATGAAGATGCTTTCGTTGTTATTCATGATGTACGTGATGTACTTGGCGGTGGCTTTAAAGCGAGCTAAAAGGTGAACGAGTAAATTCGTTCACCTTTTTTAATTCTTACAAAAATGTAAGTGTAATGTAATGAGATTCAATAGTAGATTTTATTCCTTCTTTTTAAAATGGATGTATATATATCCTGCAGAGGAGGAAGATTGATTATGAAGAAAAAAATGATCGCTACTATAATAGCGATGATAGTGATAGTAGTAATGTTACTGCCTACGAAACTTGGACCAGTTATCGATAAATATAATCCACTTTATAAGACGAAAGAATACTATACGGTCGTGAATACAATTGGTCAGCATATTGGTGATGAGTGGTATGAATATGAATTTATTGCATTTGACGAACGTGGAAGAGAACAAAAAATAAAGAAGACTGTTAAGCATATGTTAAAGAGAGATGAAGCGTTAAAGGTGTATGCAAAAGGACGCTACGGAGAGGCGATTGAAGAAATTGAAGCTGTAAATATTCCTATTAATGCGAAGAGTAAACTTTTAACGATGAGATAGCGGATTATACCCCCACCTATTTTTTGTCGAAAATAAAAATACTAGGTAGGGGTATTTTGGGGTTCATGAAAGAGCCTTAGTCCATATGGACTAAGGCTCTTTTTGTTATATAAAGGGGAAGGGGGGTACATTGTAGTAGCATGAGTGAAAGGTATAAGAAGAGTAGCTACTAGCAATGTAATTTGGTTATGTGAGTGTTCTTCTTATTTGGCTTGCTTTCTAACTTTATTGTACGAGATGTAGGTAAGAGAAACTATCGAATTACATTACACATAGCTTACAAACATGTAAGTCTTCTGTAATGTAATTCGATGGTTAAAAGATAGTGAATTTCATATAGTGTAATTAGAAAGTCTCACTGTATTACTTTCTGTTTGTAATATTAATGAAGAATGAAAAACCAACTACTTTTTAATAGCCCTCATCTTTATTTGGATGAGGCTCTTTTTATAAACCTTACAACATTGTAAGGTTTACGTAAGTTAATTCGATAGTAAATTTGTCATATTTTTTGCATAATAGATACAAATAGATAAAATAATTAGGGATATAGTAAGAAGGGAGAAAACTGGGATGCGTAAAGAAGAAGTAGTGAAGTTTCCAATTAAAGATTTCTGTAGCTACTTTACTGTTGCCGTAGTATGTATTGGATTATTTGATATCATAACAAACTTAATTGTTAAATAACATAGATGATAAAACAAGAAGGGAGATCCTTTCTTGTTTTTTTTATGGGGGAATAAAGATGAAATGGATTGATAGTCATATACATGTTGACCAATATAAGGATGAAGAAAAAAGTAGATTACTTAAAGATGTGGAACATAGTAAAGAGATACAGGGACTTATCGCGGTATCTATGAATTATCAATCATGTAAAGAAACTTTATCTTTAGCAAAGCGATATCCTTTTGTACATCCAGCAATAGGTTTTCATCCGGAGCAACTGATTCATAAAGAAGAATGTGAGCAAATTTATAAATTAATTGAAGAGCATGTAGAAGACATAGTTGCGATTGGTGAAGTAGGCTTGCCATATTATTTAAGAAAAGAAGATGAGCACATTGCTATCAATTCATATATATCAGTGTTACAACGATTTGTTGAACTAGCTAGTAAATATGATTTACCCATTATATTGCATGCAGTGTATGAAGATGCTGATATTGTATGTGATTTACTGGAGAAATATAAAGTTTCACGTGCACACTTTCATTGGTTTAAAGGAAGTGAAACAACAATGAAACGGATGATGAGGAACGGTTATTATATTTCTATTACGCCAGATGTTTTACATAAGGAGAAAATTAGAAAAATTGTTTCGTACTATCCACTTGAATATATGATGGTAGAAACAGATGGACCGTGGGAATTTCACGAGGATGTTATGACGCATCCGAGAATGATTCGAGAGGTATTAAAGGAAATTAGTGTTATAAAAAACGTATCTGTTGATAAGGTTGCGAAAACGATATATGAAAATACGATTCAATTTTACCCCGCATTAAGGGGCAGTAAGACTCCCACCTCAAAATTCGACGAATGCGGAGGAGTTAGGTGGGAAATCAACTGCCCGTAAAAACCCGATTGGTTTAACTAATAATCAGTGGGGGATGGACAAAACCCCCACTGATTAAAGTTTCACTTTATTTGAAAGGATAGGAGCGTTACTCTTGTCCTTTTTATTATGGATATTTTTTCTAATATTTTCTATAATTTATGATGTGCTTAATTTGATGAAGGAAGTAGGGAAGAAAATGGGGAGAGCGTATAAAAAAATAGCTATTACAATGATGGTCGGTGCACTTTCACTTGTAGCGTTTGGGTGTGAGGCAGAAAAAAAGGTTATAAATCCAAACACAACACAGGAAAAGAAGGAAGAACAAATTGATCCAGTAGTTGAAAAACAGATGAAAGAAAATGAGAAAAATGGGAATACGGTTGGAAACAGTTCTAATAAAGGGAAGATGGTAGAGAGTAATGGATGGGTTTACTATGCGGTAAATAGTGATAAAAATACAGGAGGCATTTATCGTACGAAAGATCAATTTCAGACTTCGGAACGTGTAGTGGAAGGTGTAAATGTTTCTTACATAAATATAAAAAACAAAGCTTTATATTTTATTCATACGGATGAAGATAAGAATGCGGGATTATCTTCTTTAATGAAGTATGATATATCTAACAAAAAGCTAGACACGTTAAAAGCGGATACAAATTATGTTTATATAAAAGATCAAACTTTATTTTATCCGAAAAAATATTCTGAGCATGGTGGTTTTGATATTGTAGGGATAGTAAAAATGGATTTGAAAACGGGGCAGGAAGAAGAAGCGGCATTTAAAAACTCAGGTTGGTCTCAAACGATAGACGATAGTATTCTACATTGGAATAAAAATCGTGGAACACAATTGACAAAAGATAATAAAACTTGGTCAAAAGAAAATTATGCAACAATATCTAGTGCTACTTATAATAATGAAAAATTATATGCTGTTATCGACTTTTCGTTACCTTTTGAAACAAATGAAGCTGAGCATGGCATATATGAAATAGACATTCAACAAAATAACGAAAAGTTATTGGTAAAGGATGCTTTGCAGATGAATGTGAAAGGGGATACTTTTTATTATTTAAAAAAGGATGGAGTATATAAGAAGAAAATGAATGGTGGAAATGAAAAAGTAATTTATAATAAAGCGGTTGAACCAACTAAATCCTATTTATATTTTGTAGCAGGAGATATGTATCTTTATACGGATAATGGAACTATTTTAAATCTAGATACAAAGAAATCAAATGAAGAAAAAGATAAGAAATTAGCAGATGATGTTATGTTACAGAAAGTATGGAATGCACAGAAGGAACTTACTAATGTTCAAATGGCTGCACTAACAGGAAATCCAAAACGATTAGGGGATTTTTCATACGGGGAATTAGTGAATCCTATTTATAATACGAAGGATACTTTAGAGACTACGCTATCTACGTACTTCTCAAAATCATTTATAGCAGAGTATATGAAGAGTAAGTATATTAAAGAGTTAAATGGAAAAATGCACTATGCTATTGGAGATCCAGGGTCAAAAGCAGCGACTAAATTCACGAAAATTATTTCTGCCGATTTGAAGGATGGGAAAATAAAAGCGCAGGTAGAAACGTATAATGACTATGATAATGTAACGGAAAAAGTAGAAGTTGAATTTGTTTATGAAAATAATCAATGGGTTATTAATAACATGCCACGTTTTGGTTTAAGTTAAAAAAACCACCAAGCATTCTGCTTGGTGGTTTTGTATTATGACTCTAATTTTTTCGCGCGTCTTAATAGGAAAAGAAAGACAATGACGAAGAAACCAAGTATAAGGAAGAACCCATATTGTTTTATATAATCCATTACGTCATCTGCGCTTGTTGGTTTTTCAACGTGAATGCCATCTTTGTTAGTCGTAATATGAATATCTTTCATTTTCACTTCATTTGTTTCTTTTTGTAAATCAATCCATTCTATATTTGGAATACTTTCTAGATCCTTTAATACTTCTTTTAATGGTTTCACACCTAAGTAAGGATGATAGAATGCACCAATAACTCCATCGGATAATTTAGCAACAGATACAGCACGTTCTTTCATCTTTGCAATAGCATGTGGCTTATCTTCTTCAATAAAGCCAACTGTTTCAGGCATTAATTTCATCCCGTGTAAAAATGATGGGGTACTTGTATAAAATGGTGAGTGCATGGATTTCCAAGTTGTATCACTTAACTGTAGTTGTCCTACATAAGTTGAAAAGTACCTTGATAATATTTCATATCCTTTTTGAGACATCGTGTAATGAGGTGCTTCAAATGCGACAGGATATAGTTTGGCATCTACAAGTTCTTGAATACCTTTTTCAATATGATCAGTCGTATACTTTTCTTCAAACTCTTCCCCTTTTTTTACATATGCATTATATGCTTCGACATTAGGGAAGTCATCTTTTGTTTTTGGTTTTTCATGCTTCGGTTGACGAATTGGTTGATCTGTTTTTACGTCCCAAAATTCAAAACCTTCCCCAGTTTCACTATCATAAAATTGATGCGTATAACCATGCATAATAATTGCTGCACCATCATCTTGCATAGAGCGTAAAAGATCGACTAGTTCGGGTTTATCTTTTAAATGCAGTGTTTTACCTGTCTCGGGATCTGTATATACAGGAATAACAGTGATCATGTAAGGAATCTTTTTCTCTTTTAGTAATTCAGCAATTTCTTTTAATTGATTTATATCTGCGGCCGGATGAACGTCCTCAAGACGCAAATAAGCCTCTACTTTATTTGTCGTTGGCTTTTGTCCAAAGTAAGAAAATAACATTTCACCGACGTAATGAGACATCCAGTCAAAGAGGTGTGGCGTTGCCACGTAATAAGATGTTTCATGCTGAACGATTAGTGGGTTCTTGCTATTTGAACTTACAGCGTTAGCAAGAATAGTTCCGTTTGTATCAAAAGATTGAATCAATCGTTCCTCTTCTAAAGTGTTTTTTAGCTTATGGCTTGGATATTCGATTTTATTAACTCGTATATCACTATCCTTTAGAGTAATGAAAGAAAAGCGATTAGATAATTGTTCAACATTTTGTCCTAGAACTAATACTGGGCCTGAGAAATTTTCTATCAGTTGTTTTGCTTCAGCAGGAAACTCTTCCTTTTGTTCACCGATATAGACAATATGTGTATAAGAAGATGAATTAGTAATTTCATTAGCTTGTTTTAAACTTTTCGTAGTTATATCGTTTGTAAAATGGCCTAATTGAATATTAAGGATTTGAATATTATTTGTAATTTTATCGTCTTTTGTACTATATAAAACAAGTACTTTTGGTTTTGGTGACGTTTGTGCAGAGGTGTGGATAGGGATAAGTAGTAAAATGCTGAACAAGAGTATTATGCACTTTTTCATTTGGTCTGCTCCTATTCTATATGTAGAGTTCAATTTACAATTATATACAAGAAATAAGTTATAGTCTATGAAAGTTACATTTTTGCACGTATTTACCAGCTGTTTTTTCACAAAATCGGTCTAAAGCATGATGATAATATGTATAGTTATTTGCTATGATAAAAGGGTAAGAGAATGATAGAATGTTGGTAATTGTAAAGGGAAGAAGGCTGAAAGGGGACAAATTTCAGCGGAGAAAGAGGTAGAGGTAGTGAAGAAATTCTTTGTAGGATTTTTAGTTGTTCTTGGGGTATACTTATATTTCCAAGGAAAGTCTGAAGGAATGGGCAAGTTAATGAATGAGACAAGCTATGTTGACTCAGAAGAAGCAAAACAGATGAAACAAATTATTATAGAGGAAGCAAAGAAAGTCAATCTTCCAGAATGGATACCTCTTACAATTGCCGAACATGAAAGTCGGTTAAATCCAAGAAGTGTTGGAGATAATGGAACTTCATTCGGATTGTTTCAATTGCATCGCGGTGGCGGACTTGCACCAGAGCATTTAACTGATGAAGAGTTGAAAGATCCACGTACAAATGCGCAAATTGCAATGCCGCATTTAATGAAAGGATATAAGCGCGGGGTGCAAAAAGGTTTGACTGATTTTGCATTACTAAAATATATAGCAAATACATCTGGATGGCCGGGAAATTTAGGGCCAGAGTGGACGGATAATAACATGAAGTATAACGTCGGGTTAGAGGACGTGTACTATCGAAATAAAGGTGTAATCAAAGAGTAGGTTTTCTATACCTACTCTGTTTTTTTGTGAATAATTGTATCTTTTTCGCTCGTGAAGTACTGCGCGAGTTGTATTTTCACGTCTTCTAGCTTTGTAGAAACTTGTGGTATTTTATATCCTACATATAAGGGTGAAACGACAAACCTAGGAACAACTTTACAAATGATTTTTCCATTTAAGTGATAGAAAAATAAGTTATAACTACTACATCCTTTATGGAAATCTGTCAGTATGTAACGTACAGTTTGTTGAATATAATTTGCTAGTTCATCTATGCATTCAACATCTTCAATGATGATATTAAATTCAGTAAAACCGATAATAGGACGATCTGAAATATTGAGTTCAATGTGTTCGTTTTTTTGCACAATTACTCCTTGGAAGTTTTCCTGTTCTACGTTATCGAGGTAGTCTACATATTTCATTCCAATAATCTGCATGTGTGCATGATGCAAACTTCCGCCTGAGAATGGACCATGGTTTTTGTATAAAATCACAGATGTGAATTCTTCATTCTTCTGTAAGTCTAACCAATGTTGAATGGAGAAACGGATTAGCGATCTCATATGTTCTTCTGTATATGTCGCAATATGGTCTTCACAATTATCTGTTTCGATTAGCACCGTTTGAAATGTATCTTTTAATGTAGGAAATTTGTTTTTTAGCCAAATAATTGAGTCCTCAGTTGCTAAAATATCCGTTAAATTTTCTCTGTCACAAAAAGGACATGTGGCGCTTCTATTCCGAATGCTTTCTGGTTTTTGTTTGCCAATATCGTTTAAAAAGTATAGTTGTTGTGTATCCATTTGTATGTATGCCCCTTTAAAATGTGTGTAAAAATCCCGCTTAATACATTCGGGAAAGGGAGAAGGAAATCCTTTAAAGGGGATAGGAAAAATAAAAGACAAGATATCCTCATTAAGATAGGGTACCTTGTCTTTTATTTTTTCTTTAATAATGTGTATGGATAATATAGATTGTTTTTATTGTGCTTCTTTTTTCTATTTTTTATTGTGTATAAGGCAATTGCTGTACTTGCGATTACAATAATGGCTTTCTTCATATTCATTTACCCCTTTTTTATTGTTCGTTTAATTCTTGGCTAACTGCTTTTGCATCAACTAGAGCGTGTAAAATCATTTTTACCATGTTCATCATATTCCTTCACTCCTTTTTATAGTTCGTTTAGTTCTTTTACAACTGCTTGTCCGTTCACTAATACCTCAAAGATTGCTTTTACGATTTCTTTCATCATGATTGTTTTCCTCCTTTTGTTGTCTCTCTTGTTTACATCTTTATTGTATAGGGAGGCGCTTTTTCGTACTATCGCTTTCCATTACGTGAACATAACAGTGTTGTAAGATTTGATGTCACTTATTGAAATGTTTAGTCTATCTTCATTATTTTCAGAAAAATGACTATTCAAACATGAAATGGGGAAGTATAATAAAGAAGTAAGTATTAAATTCCGTACGAAAGAGGTGAATGAGATGAAACGTTCTTTAGCTGCACGTGCCAAATTTTTAGATTATATCTATTTTTGTCGTGCGATTTTTCATGATGTAGTTGTTAACGGGATACGTCTGTCCTTTTTTAACAATTGCATAGTAGCTATTGAACGATAGAAATCTCTTCACCCATTTTTAATAAACGTGTGAAAAGGGAGCTATTTGGCTTCCTTTTTCTATGCCGAAAACCATGGGGAATGTTTCTTTCCCTTGGTTTTTTATATTGAAAGGAGTACGGAAAATGACAATTTGTAGTGTAAATAATGTAACGAAATCTTTTGGTGGAAACATCATATTTGAAAATATATCGCTTGAAATAAAGAATGGTGAACGTGTTGGATTAGTTGGTCGTAACGGTAGTGGGAAGACAACAATCTTTCAGCTTCTAACTGGAATGGAAAGTTTGGATGCAGGGGACATTCATATGAAGAAAGGTACATGTATTGGTCATGTGGCACAAATTCCGAAATTTGATGAGGGTATGATTATATATGATGTATTGAGTTCCGCCTTTAAAACAGAAAAGGAATTAGAAAGAGAAATGCGTGCTTTAGAAAAACATATGGCAGAAGAACGGGAACCGTCTGCTTTACAAAGATTAATGGAGAGATACGGAGTAATCCAAGAAAAGTTTGCGTTTCTTGGTGGTTATGAAATAGAAGCGAATATGATGAAGGTAGCAAACGGTCTACAGGTGACAGAACTATTTCTCCGATCATTTTCCGAGTTAAGTGGTGGGGAACAAACAAAAGTAAGCCTTGCATACATGTTGTTGCAGAAACCAGATTTACTTCTATTAGATGAACCAACCAATCATTTAGATTTATTCGCCGTAGAATGGCTAGAGCAATTTTTAAAAGAATACAATGGAACGGTTATGGTCATTTCACATGATCGCTATTTCCTTGATGAAGTTGTAACGAAGATTTTTGATTTAGAAGATGGAGAGATTCACGTGTATCATACGAACTATTCTCAGTTTGTTGAGGAAAAGGAAGAACGGTTGCTTCAGGAGTTTCAGGCTTATCAAGAACAGCAAAAGAAAATAAAGAAAATGAAAGAAGCAATTAAGCGATTACGTGAATGGGCAAATCAGGCGAATCCTCCGAATGAAGGATTGCATAAGAGAGCGAGAAGTATGGAACGTGCACTGGAACGTATAGAGAAACTAAAGAAACCTATTTTAGAACGAAAACAAATGGGACTCCAGTTTGAAGGACAAGAGAGAAGTGGGAAAGATGTTGTTGTAATGAAAGAAGTGAGTAAAGGATTTGCTGGCCACCCTTTATTTAACGAAGCGAATTTACATGTTCGTTTTCAAGAGCGTGCGGCGATCGTTGGTCGTAATGGTACAGGAAAGACAACGTTACTAAAGTTATTATTAGAAGAAATAGAACCAGACGTTGGAGAAATCCGTATTGGTAGTAGTGTGAAAATCGGTTATTTATCACAACATGCGTACGGAAATATGAAGAGTAATGTATTAGAGGCTTTCAGGGAATATGTAGCTGTAACAGAGGGAGAAGCGAGACATATATTAGCTAGGTTTTTATTTTATGGTCCAGCGGTGTTTAAGAAAGTAACGCAACTGAGCGGTGGAGAAAAAATGAGGTTAAGACTTGCGCAACTTATGTATCAAGATATCAATTTTTTAATTTTAGATGAGCCGACAAACCATCTCGACATTGAATCAAGGGAAGTTTTAGAGGAAGCTCTTGAGCAATATAATGGAACGATTTTAGCTGTTTCACATGATCGTTATTTTTTAAATAAGTTATTTGAAAAGACGTATTGGATTGATGAGCATAAATTATTTGAGTTTGCAGGGAACTACGCATGGGCTCGTCAAAAGTGGGAAGAAAAGCTTGAGAAACAAGTAATAAAGCAGCAACGCCGAGGAAGAAAAAATATTGAAACAGCTCCTGTAAAAAAGAAAGAAGTTAGGAATGTTGAGGGTATTGAAACGGAGTTAATGCATGTAGAAGAGGATATATATGCGCTTGAGTGTAAGATGGAACATGTAGTTGATGTTGAAATGCTTGAACAATTGTATGAAGAAAAAACGAAGAAAGAGTTGTTACGAGCGGAGTTATATAATGAGTTAGAGAATATTGTGGAGTAAAAAGTAGAAAGCGAATCCCTTCAGCTTTGCTGAAGGGATTCGCTTTTTTGTACTCATATTTTACTTTAAGAGAAAAATAAAAATTGTGTTTCACGTGAAACAGTAAATTTGATACATCTTTGTTCCGTAATTTACATAGATTGTAAAACATAAATGATATTAGGGATTTTTTGGATCGGTTACTTATTTCCCGAGACATAAGTATGTGAAACGGCGGATCAGGATTGAAAATAAAAAAGCAGAGTTACAGCTTTACGCGCTGAACTCTGCTTTCTTTTTGTGTCGTATCTTCCCTTGTTGAAATGATAATGGCGATCCCGAGCATAATAAAAAAAGCTAAAAAGAGGACGAACTTTGGGAAGAATGGGAATAGTAATAGAGCCCCGACTATCATAATTGTTAATAATACGTAGTGCAGGACGTATTGGAATAGGTTGTCCATGTTTTCGCCCCCTTTTTGGTAATTGGTTATTAGTATTCTATGTTTCATACTGAACGAATAGAAGTGAATTTTTAATTTTTTAATACGAAATAAAAGAGAACGATTGACATGTTTAAAGGAAAGGAATAATCTTGAAATTAATTCATACTATTTTTATAGGAAAAATAAAGATAGTTACAGAGAGGAGGCCTATGTTCCTGCATCGATAAAAATTAGGAAGGTAAAGGTGAGAGGGCAATGAAAAATGCTTTTAAAGGAGCACTTGCTACATTTCTTAGTGTGTCAGTATTACTAGCCGGATGTGGTCAAGAGGAAGCAAGTACAAATGAAGCCGGGAACGTACTAAAAGTAAAAGATGAATTTATTAAGGCGAGCGACAAATCAAAAAGTCCTACAAAAGTAAATGAAAGAAAAGATACTTTTGTAGTTGGAATGCCGAGCCCTGGAGGGATATTCCTTCCGCACTTTATGGAGAATGGATGGGATGGTAATATAACGCAAGCTATCTTTGCGCCTCTCGTTGGACTGGATAAGGAAGGGAAACCAATTCCCATTTTGGCGAAGAAGTGGGATATTTCGGAGGATCAGCTTACATATACATTCCATTTGAAAGATAATTTGAAGTTTAGTGATGGTAAACTGTTAACTGCGGAGGATGTAGCATTTACATTAACGTTATTACATGATCCAACTTATAGTGGTGCGACTGATATAAGCCAAACAGCAATAAAAGGTGGGCAAGCATATAAAGAAGGAAAAGCGAATTCTATTGAGGGAATTCAAGTCATTGATCCGAAAACAATTAGGATTACGACTGAAAAGGTAAATGCTCAAACGCTATCATTAATCGGTGGAGAAGTTATATCTAAAGCGTATTACGGGAAAGAGTATAAACAAGGACACTTGGAGTATTTAAAAGAGTTGTATGGGAAGCCGGTGGGAGCAGGAGCTTATAAGTTAGATCAATATATTCCTAGTCAAGAGGTTCGATTTGTAGCAAATGAAAATTATTTTGAAGGAAAACCGAAGATTGAGCACTTTATTTATAAAATTACAAAGGGTGATACGAAGTTACAACAATTTCAAGCAGGAGAAGTAGATTATGATGGTTTTACGACAAACGTGGAGACCATTGAGCAATTAAAAGATTTAGGTTTTGCTAATATTAATGTGTATACAGGAAGCTCTTATGGCTACATTAAAATGAATTATAAGAAGCCATACTTTAAAGATAAACGTGTCCGCCAAGCATTTATTTACGGATTAGAGCGTCAAAAGGTTATTGATACGTATTTCCAAGGATATGCGTCACTCGTTAATGTACCGATTACGCCAGTTTCATGGGCGTATACAGAAGAGGGCATTAATAAATATGAGTATAACTTAGAGAAGGCGAAGAAATTACTGGATGAGGCTGGATGGAAAGCGGGTTCGGATGGAATTCGTGAAAAAGATGGACAAAAATTGAAAGTAAGTTATTTTGCCTCATCAGCAAGTAAAATAAATGATGTAATGATTCCTGTGATGAAAGAAGATTATAAAAAGTTGGGTATAGAGTTTAACCCAGAATATATGGACTTTAATACGATGATTTCAAAAGTGATAAAAGGTGATTATGATTTAGCGATGGTATCTACGCCAATGATTGATGATCCGAGCGGAACGATTGAAGAGTTTGTTTCAACAAGTAAACGAAATTATGATGGATATTATAATCCGAAAGTAGATGAATTAGCTAAGCAAGCATTAGAAACGTTGGATATTGAAAAGCGAAAAGAAATTTATAAAAAGTTATATCAAGAATTAAGCGAAGACCCGCCTGTAATCTTCTTGAATAATAGCAAAGTGGTGTCTGCACATAATGCACGAATTCAAGGATTACAAGAAGATAACTATAACGGTATTTTATTAAGTTTACCTAAATTAAAGATAGAATAGAAATTTTCGAAATATTTATTTAGAAAGAATTGACAAAATATAACTGACGATATAAGCTAATAACCATAAAGTCTACCGGAAAGGTCGGAATAGGATTGTTACCCCTCAAAAACATCTATTTTTTACGATTAAAACCGACTTTTCCGATTGACTATAAAATGTTGCTGTGGGAGGCATACATAAGGCAAGCAGTTCATAAGGTTTAATTATTAAAAAAAGTTAGGGTGGGGACAATGAAGAAAAAGACAAAAAAATGGGCTGGTGTATTTTCAGTATTACTGAGTAGTTCGCTTGTGTTATCTGCTTGTGGGGGACAGGAAGATACGGCTTCTACAGAACCAGTAAAAAAGCAGGATTTAAAAGACTCTAAGATTGAATCAATTCCAGCTACAGATAAAAAGAAAAGTCCAGAGAAAGCAAATCAGCGAAAAGATACGTTTATTACAGCCATTTCTAAGCCAGGGGGAGTTTTCCTTCCATATTTCCAAGATAATGGTTGGGATGGAAATGTAACGTCTGTTATTTTTGCGTCACTAGTAACAACAGACAAACAAAGTAAACCTATTCCGGACCTTGCAGAAAAATGGGATATTTCTGCTGACCAGTTAACATATACATTCCATTTACGTAAAAATTTAAAATTTAGTGATGGGTCGCCTTTAACAGCGGATGACGTAGCATTTACATTAACACTACTTCATGATAAAGCGTATGAAGGTGGATTGGATATTGCTCAGTATGCTGTTAAAGGCGGGAAGGAATATAAAGAAGGAAAAGCAACTTCTATTGAAGGAATTCAAGTTGTTGATCCACAGACAATTAAAATTACGACTGAAAAAGTTAATTCACAGGCGCTAACTAATTTAGGTGGCCCAGTACTATCAAAAGCTTATTATGGAAAAGATTATAAACAAAATACAAGTTTAGACTATTTAAAAGCATTATATGGGCAACCAATTGCAGCGGGTCCATATAAATTTGAAAAATATGTTCCAGGTCAAGAAGTACGCTTCGTTGCTAACGAAAATTATTATGCAGGTAAACCAAAAATCAAAAACTTTATTTACAAAATCACATCAGGTGATACTGGATTCCAATTATTCCAAACAGGTGAACTGGACTATAGTGGATTTAGAGCAAATCCTGAGAATATAGACCAATTAAAAGGATTAGAGTTTGCAAATATTAATCTTGAATCATCAAGTGATATTGCTTATATCTATGTAAATAATAAGAAATCGTATTTGAAGGATAAGAAGGTACGTCAAGCACTTACTTATGGATTAGATCGTAAGAAGTATGTGGATACAGCTTTACAAGGATATGGATCTGTTGCTAACGTACCAATTGCGCCAGTTTCATGGGCATATACAGAAGAAGGTATTAATAAATATCCACATGACGTAGAAAAGGCTAAAAAATTATTGGATGAGGCTGGCTGGAAAGTAGGTTCTGACGGGGTTCGTGAAAAAGATGGTCAAAAACTAAAATTAACATATTACGCATCAAATACAGGTAAGACAAATGATATCTTTATTCCAATTGCAAAAGAAAGTTACAAAGAAATCGGTGTTGAATTAAATCCAGAGTTGATGGACTTTAATACGATGCTTTCAAAAGTAGGAAAAGGTGACTACGATTTAGCGGCAGTTTCAACACCAGGAATTAGTGATCCAAGTGAAGTTGTAAGTGATTACTTATCAACTAATCCAAAAAGTGATACGGGTTATAACAACCCGAAAGTAGATGACTTGATTGTAAAAGGTATAGGGACGACAGATATTGAAAAACGTAAAGCAATTTATAAAGAACTGTATAAAGAGTTAAGTGATGATCCACCAGTTATTTTATTAAACTATCGTAAACTACTTTATGCTCATAATGCACGTATAAAAGGAATTGATCCAGAAAAGTACGATAGCATTAGTTCCAACTTACCAGTGTTATCTATTGAACAATAAGGGTTGACCTAAATAATAGAAGGCGTTTTTTCATACAGCGATGGAATAGTAGCTGTTTTGAAAAAATGTTCTTCTATTTTTAAGTAAATAGGATTGGGGAGACAAAAGGTGAAAACATATATCGTTCGTAGGTTCCTTCAAATGATCCCTACATTGTTTGGTACATCTATTATTATTTTTTTCTTATTTGCACTTTTGCCGGGGGATTATATTGATTCAAATCCAAAGTTAACACCAGAGAGAGCTCAAGAGTTAAGGGAATTGTATGGCTTAAACAAACCAATTATTGAAAGATATTTTCAATGGTTAGTGAATGCTTTGCATGGTGATTTTGGATTTTCTCTACAGTATCAAGAACCTGTAACTTCATTACTTAATAAATTTATTTGGAATACATTTATCGTTGCTGTTGCAGCTTTATTTTTCACTTGGATTATTGCTCTTATTATTGGGGTTATTTCTGCAACAAAGCAGCACTCTTGGTTTGATAGATTGGTAACAATCGGTGTCTTTGCAGCAATGTCATTTCCATCATTCTTTATCGGATTATTTTTAATTAAATTATTAGCAGTTGATTTAAAGTTATTACCTATTGGTGGCATGATTGATATTGGGAGTAACTCAACAGGAATAGCATACATATTAGAAGTATTACGTCATATGATTCTACCTGTATTTATTTTAACGCTTCTTGGTGTAGGATCATTAACACGATATTTTAGAACAAGCATGTTGGATGTTGTTAGGCAAGATTATATTCGTACTGCTCGTGCAAAAGGTTTAAAAGAAAGAACCGTTATTTATAAACATGCATTGAAAAATGCAATTTTGCCAGCAATTACATTACTTGCTTTTGAATTACCTGGTTTATTTTCAGGAGCGATTATTATTGAACAGATTTTTAATTGGCCAGGGATTGGGAGTATTCAATTAGAAGCATTAAACTTCCGTGATTATACGGTATTAATGGCCTTTACAATGTTTCTTTCTTGTTTAACAATTATGGCTAATTTCTTAGCTGATATTGTATATGCGTTTGTTGATCCAAGAATTCGATTGAAGTAAGGGGGGAAAGATATGGAGACTATTACACCAATAATAGAGAAAAAGAAAGAACGAAAAAAGAGAAATGAATCATCACCATGGCGCCAAGCGTATAAAAAAATTAAGAAAAATAAGATGGCACTGTGTGGCTTATACGTTTTAATATTTATGTTTTTATTTAGTTTTATCGGTCCAATCTTTTCGCCGTATGCTGATGGGAAAGTACAAGTAACACAAATTAATAAACCACCCAGCCTGTCACATTGGCTTGGAACAGACCAGTTGGGACGGGATATTTTAACTAGACTTATGCAAGCAGGGCGTATTTCATTAACAATTGGTTTAGCGTCGATGCTATTATCCGTTATACTAGGAGCTTTATTAGGAGCAATTGCTGGTTTTTATCGAGGGGTTGTAGATCATTTAATTATGCGTGTTGCGGATGTGTTAATGTCCATTCCGGGATTACCGCTACTTATTATAATGGGAGCAATTTTATCAGAATGGAAATTACCATCGGAATACCGTTTATATGTTGTAATGATTATTTTAAGTTTAGTAGGATGGCCAGGACTTGCCCGGCTTGTGAGAGGACAAATTTTAACATTGCGGGAGCAAGCCTTTATGCAAGCAGCAGATGTATTAGGATTAAAGGATTCTCGGAAAATTATTCATCATTTAATTCCTAACGTCTTTCCGTTGCTTATTGTTGTAGCAACTTTGGGTGTTGCAGGTTCAATTTTGAGTGAGTCCGCACTAAGTTACTTAGGTCTCGGAGTCGTCCCACCTACACCATCATGGGGGAATATGATTAGCGCAGCTAACTCGTTAATTGATTTCCAAAAGCGACCGTGGTTATGGATTCCGCCTGGTTTTGCAATCTTTATAACAGTTGTATCCATTAATTTACTTGGTGATGCACTTCGTGATGCGTTAGATCCAAAGATGAGACGGTAGGTGAGAAGGTATGAGTAAAGCGGTAGTAGAGCTGAAAGACTTACAAACACACTTTCAGACAGAAGAAGGGACAGTAAAAGCTGTGAATCACGTTAGTTTTACAGTTCGAGAAGGTGAAACTGTTTGTGTTGTAGGTGAATCGGGTTGCGGGAAAAGTGTAACAGCTTTATCCATTATGGGACTTATTGCTGAATCAGGCAGTGTAGTAGGTGGGGATATTTTATATGAAGGAAAAAGTCTTTTAGGAATGAAAGAGAAAGAGCTTCGTAGTTTACGAGGAAATGATATTGCGATGATTTTCCAAGAGCCGATGACATCGCTAAATCCTGTCTTCACTGTAGGTGAACAAATTGTAGAGACGTTAAGAGAGCATGAATTACTTAGTAAAAATGAAGCATATAAGAAGGCAATTGAGTTAATTCGTAAAGTCGGCATAGCTCGTGCGGATGAAATCGTCCACTCTTATCCGCACGAACTGAGTGGTGGAATGTTACAACGTATTATGATTGCTGTTGCACTTAGTTGTAATCCTAAGTTATTAATTGCTGATGAACCGACAACGGCTCTTGATGTTACAATTCAAGCTCAAATATTAGATTTATTAAGACAAGTAAAAGAGGAATTTAAAACATCAATTTTATTAATTACACATGATTTAGGCGTTGTAGCTGAGATGGCTGATTACGTTGTCGTTATGTATGGTGGGAAAGTGATTGAAGAAGCACCAGTACTAGAGATATTCCAAAATCCGAAACACCCGTATACGAAGGGCTTGTTGAAATCAAAACCAGTGATGGGAAAACGAATAGATAAACTATATTCTATTCCAGGGCAAGTTCCTAATTTAGTTGGTTTGGATGAATTTTGCTACTTTAGCGGTCGTTGTGAGCATTGTATGGAAATATGTAAAGAAGAAGCGCCAAATCTGAATGTACATGATGAAAATCATAAAGTAGCTTGTTGGTTATATGAGGAGCGTGCGGAACAATGAGTGAACCATTATTAGAAGTAAAAAACTTAAAAACATATTTTCCGATTAAAGGCGGCATATTTAGTAGAACGGTTGGACATGTAAAAGCAGTTGATGGAGTAAGTTTTACTATTAATAAAGGGGAAGTGTTCGGTCTCGTTGGTGAATCAGGAAGCGGAAAAACGACGATAGGAAAAACAATTTTACGTCTCGTTCAAAAAACGGAGGGAGAAGTGAAGTTTAAAGGACACGATGTTCATTCTTTATCAAAAGAGGAATTGAGAAAACATCGTCCTAATATGCAGCTTGTGTTTCAAGATCCATTTAGCTCATTAAATCCGAGAATGAGAATTGGAGAAGCACTTGGCGAGCCGATGTTGGCTCACGGACTAGCGACGAAAGAAAATGTTCGTGAAAAAGTGACAGAAGTATTAGAGTTATGTGGTTTAGCCCCATATCATATTGACCGGTACCCTCATGAGTTTTCTGGTGGACAACGTCAGCGTATCGTTATCGCAAGAGCAATGGTATTAAATCCAGAATTTATTGTAGCTGACGAACCTGTGGCAGCACTAGATGTATCTATTCAAGCACAGATCATTAATTTATTTAGTGAGTTACAGGAGAAAAAGGGACTATCTTATTTGTTCATTTCACATGATTTAAGCGTAGTAGAGCACTTATGTACGAAAATTGGAATTATGTATTTAGGAACGATTGTGGAAACAGCGCCGCGTGATGAGTTATTTACGAACCCACTGCATCCGTATACAAAAGCATTGTTATCAGCTGTGCCAATACCAGATCCAACAGTGAAGCGAGAGCGGATTATACTAGAGGGTGATATTCCAAGTCCAGCAAATCCACCTTCGGGTTGTCGCTTTCATACACGTTGCCCGTTTGCAACAGATATTTGTAAACAAACGGTACCAGAATTCCGTAATGTTGGTGAAGAGCATTTTGTTGCTTGTCATCATGTATAAAAGAAAAGGACCCTTTCAAATTGAAAGAGTCCTTTTTTTATTTACTAGATGAAGTTTGTTTCAATACAAATTTCTCGATTGCGTGAGCAACCCCATGCTCATTATTTGTTAATGTTACGACATCACATAGTTTTTTTACATCTTCTTCAGCATTTCCCATTGCAACTGATAAGCCAGCTACTTGTAACATTGGCACATCATTAAAGTTGTCCCCGATTGCAATAGTATCTTCAATTGGTATATTGAAATAAGCAGCCATTTCTTGTAGACCGTTCCCTTTATGACCGTGCTTATCCATAATTTCTACATTAGTAGGAGCTGATGCGGTAACTGAAATATCAGTGTCTTCTTGTAACATGCTTAATAGCTGTGCACGATGCGCTGCATTAAATGTCAAAATGAAGAATTTAGATATTTCTAATTCTGGATTATTTACAACATCTTCGATTTTTTGAAAATCAGTAATTAAGTTTGATTTCTTTTGTTTTTCTGTAATTCTTTCAAGTTCTTCAAGTGTAACATCTAGTGCATGCTTGTTTTCTTCGAACGCTTGCATGACTTGATCTTGCCATGTATATGGAGAATAAACTCCTTTATTCGTATATAGCTTATAAGGAAAACCTTCAGATTCTAGTAATTTTGCAAGCTTGTATACTTTATCATTTTGTAAACAACGCGAGTTAATTACTTTTCCATCCACATAAACAATTGCCCCATTGCTCGCTCCAACTGGAAGAGATAGTTTATATTCTTCCAATAATTTCAAAGCATCCTCTTTTGCACGACCAGAACAAATCATGACTATATGACCAGCCTCTTTTGCAGTTTGGATAGCTTGTAAGTTCTCTTTGGAGATTTCAAGATTAGATGATAGTAGCGTACCATCCATATCTAATGCGATTAATTTCAAAATGACCACCTCTTTGCTTTTATTATACATAGTTATATAGAGGAAACATATAAACTTATCTTGGAAAAATCGTATTTTATCTCGCGTGAACCGTCAGTAAAAATTTGATAGGCGTCATCTTATTACTTTGAATATGCACTTTAATTTGTAACAAAAATAGAGGTAGGTATGAAGGTATTTCGTTATATGACTGTAATATTACAATAACATTACAAACTTCAACTTAGTAGAAAGTGCATTAAAATAGGGTTTTTAAGGGTGTTTATAAAAAAACGTAAAAAAAGTGTAATAAAATTTACGTAATTATATTGCAACGTAACAATAGTTATGTTACATTAATGTTACAAACGTTACGTTAATAACTTTAATGTAACGCTAACATAAAAACTATGAAATAAACATTTCTTAGAAATTACATATAGATAACTTATTAAAAAGGAGGATACATAAAATGAAAGAGCAAGTATTACAAGTAACAAAAGGTGACTTCGTAGGATCAGCAAGTGGAGCAGTAGTATTAACAGCATTAATCGTATTTCTATCAAGCGTATTAGTATAATAGAAGCTTTGTAACAAAAAACAAATGAAGGGAGAATGAAAGATATGAAAGAGCAAGTATTACAAGTAACAAAAGGTGATTTCGTAGGATCAGCAAGTGGAGCGGTAGTATTAACGGCATTAATCGTATTTCTATCAAGCGTATTAGTATAATAAAAGTTTTGAAATAAAAGAAAAAAGAGAGGAGAATGCAAAATGAAAGAGCAAGTATTACAAGTAACAAAAGGTGACTTCGTAGGATCAGCAAGTGGAGCAGTAGTATTAACGGCATTAATCGTATTTCTATCAAGCGTATTAGTATAATAAAAGTTTTGTAATAAAAGAAAAAGAGAGGAGAATGCAAAATGAAAGAGCAAGTATTACAAGTAACAAAAGGTGACTTCGTAGGATCAGCAAGTGG
>NZ_JAEHBQ010000022.1:0-84754 GCF_016483555.1 Bacillus cereus group sp. N14 | reverse complement strand
CCCATAGAAAAATCCCCTCCATAGTAAACAGATTAATGTGCTTTCTTTTTACTGTCTACTATAAGGGGATCATATCATATAAGGGTGTCTTTTTCTATAGTTTTTAGCAGAAGCAAGCAGCTCCAATGATGATTAATAAAATAAACAATATAACTAATAAAGCAAATCCTTCAGAAAAACCGCAACTACCACCAAATCCCATAATAGTTCCGCCTTTAATAAGAGGGAACAACAGGGGTATGCTCATGTATTTACATTCTAAACAAAAACATATTTGGAGCCACTTTGCATTCTTATCATTAATTTTGACTTTTTGTTCAGGATTACAAGCTCTAGCATTTTGGACAATCCGTTTAGATTTCGATATTTCTTGGTGGATTCCTAATTTATATTTATTGGTTTACCCATGCTTCTTTTTAAAAAGTATTTGGAGAGAGTGTGGATGGTATGAGAGTAACATGAGAAAAGAAAGAAAAGAGTTCATTTAATATAAAAAAGAAAGGATCTTTAAGCACATTCGAATTCTAGATCAGTTTTTCCGCTAGCCATATAGCAGAAGTTAAAACAGAAGCTAAACAATTTTTGAAATGAAGATAGCCGATGTTTCCTTAACATAGGAAACATCGGCTTGTATTATTTATATTGAGTTAGTTTACGTTTCTGGAATAATTGTAATAGCGACAGTCCGAACAGGAGCCTCTATTTCGTTGTCTTTACTTTGGCTATTGTAGTATTTAATCATTAATTCGTTAAGTTCGTTTTGAAATTTTCCAAAGTGTTCCTCATCTAGCTTTAATTCTACTACAGAAAAAGTAGCCTTATCTTCTTGACTGTTTTGTTCCTCTAATTTCTTAAGGTAACTTTGATATTGTGTCATAAGTGATAACTGGTAATAAGAAATGTAGTTTAACTTGTCATCATCAGATAATCCTTTCCACTCACTTCCTTCAATTTTTGCATCTTCTTCATTGATTGCGTAATATTTTTCAGAAACAGATTTTACCTTTTTTTCTTTAATTACATGGACGATACCAGAATCAACCATAGTTTGTAACTGTCTATATAGTGTTGCTTGTGGTACATTTTTAATGATTTTTACCATTTCTAATGGTGTTAGCCCATCTTCCTTATTTCTCATTAACACTTGGCAAATTTTCATTCTTACAGGATGCATTAAAATTTCAACTTTATTACTCATTATATCACCTTATGTATTGTTTTTTTATTCTCATTATAAATAATGAGAATAATGATTGCAATCCATCCGTTTTTATTTTATCATTATCAATAATGATAATGAGATTTGAAAGGAGTGATGACAATGAAAATACATTATGGATTGAATGATCTTAAAGACATTGATATTATGGCTTTTCTACCCATTATATTACCAGTTATTGCAGTCGGAGCACTTTTAGTTTCCATTGCGTTAATTGATTTATACCGACATAGAAATACAAGAAAAAATGTGCTTATATGGACGCTAATTATTATCTTTGTTAACGTATTGGGACCTATTCTGTACTTTGTTATAGGGAGAAAGGACGGTGAGAAATTATGAAATTAGAGATTAGAAATGTAACAAAATCATTTAAAGGAAAAATTGCTGTCAATACTTTCTCGATGGAACTGCAATCAGGGGAATGTGTAGGGTTAATTGGACCAAATGGAGCAGGGAAATCTACATTAATAAAAGTGATTTCAGATATTATTAATCCAGATGTTGGTGAAGTGTTATTGAATGGGATAAAAATATCAAAAATGAAAAGGGAAATTGGCTACTTACCGCAATACCCTAATTTTTTTCATTGGATGACAGCGCGAGAAACCCTTATGTTTATGGGGCAACTTTCAGGGATGAAAAAAGAAGCATTGTCAAAGTCGATACCAAAAATTTTGGAGAAAGTTGGATTAAGTGGAGAAGAAGGTTCAAAGGTGAGTACCTTTTCTGGGGGAATGAAACAAAGACTTGGTATTGCACAAGCATTATTACATAAGCCTTCGCTTATTGTCATGGATGAACCAGTATCTGCATTAGATCCAATAGGTAGAAGGGAAGTATTAAATCTGATTGAAGAAATAAAAAAAGATACGACCATTTTATTATCAACCCATATATTAAGTGATGCAGAAGAAATTTGTGAACGATTTGTCATGATTAAAGATGGAACAAAGATAGAAGATACAACAATTACTGAGCTTTTACACCGCAATAATGAAAATAAATTAATCATTGAAATTACAGCTAAAGATCGAGAGTGGATTGACGTTGTAAAAAATTTACCGTATGTGAAGGATGTAGAAGTGATAGGGCTTAAAGTCAAAGTGAAGGTTGAGAGTATCGAAATAAATAAAATTATGTTACTGCAAAATGCACTCGAACATAAAGTGGACATTGTTAAATTTGAAATGAGCAACGATACTTTAGAAGAAATTTTCTTGAAATTGGTGGTGCAAAAATGAATAACTCAATGATATTGATAAAAAAAGAATGTGTTCAAATGTTACGTGATTTTAAGATCATTTGGCTACCAATTGTTTTTATATTTTTAGGGGCAACACAGCCAATAGTAACGCATTACTTACCATCCATTTTAGGAGCATTAGGTGGAGGGCAGGGGATTACCATCGATCCGAGTATGACATCACAAAAAGGAGGCGAAGTACTAGCGGGTACTTTGGGGTCTCAGTTTGATCAGCTCGGACTTATGATTCTAGTAATCTCTATGATGGGTGCCATTCAAACAGATAAAGCTAACGGTATGTTAGCTTTTATTTTAACAAGACCTGTTACGGTTACTTCATATATAGCGGGGAAAATAGTATCAAATTATGTAATAGTAGCGCTTAGTGTAATGATTGGATACTTTACCTCTTATCTATATACAAACTATCTTTTTACTGTTGTTCCGTTTTCGTACATGATTACTGGATTACTATTTTATTTAATTTGGGTTCTTTTTATCGTATCTTTCACAACTATGATAAGTGCTATTTTTCACAGTCAAGGTATTATTGCGCTAATTTCAATTGCTTTTCTTTTAGCTTGTAGAATAATCGTCGGTTTGATTCCAATAGTAGATCAGGTTAATCCAGCCAGTATGAGTAAACATGCAATGGAAACGTTGGTCACAGGGGAAGTGAATGCAACCGCAATGATCAATGTACTACTAACGATTATTTGGATTTTATTGACACTCTTCGTAACAAATTATTGGATTGCTAATAAAAAGTTTAATGATGAATAACTTTGATGAGGATAGTGGCTTCAAATAAAACACCCTAATAAGAAAAAGCTTCCACTACTGTGGAAGCTTCTCTAAATGATGTGCAATATCAATATACATATTTGAGTAGACTGAATGTATTTCATTACTTGGCGTAGCGTTAGAAGAGAAGTGGACAATGACCATATTTGCTTTCGGATCGATGTAAAGTGTTTGTCCGTAACTACCTAACACTTCAAAAGCACTTTGTTCATTGTGCGGAATCCACCATTGATTATGATAAGAAATGGAAGCCCCAGGGCCAACTGCAAGTTCACCTTCTTGGACATTTTTTATATCTTCAGTAATAGAAGAAGGGAGAATTTGTTTTCCGTTATATTCCCCGTTGTTTAATAGTAATTGCCCGAATCTAGCCATATCTCTAGCAGTTGCATTTAAGCCAGCGCTTGCTTGCTCTATTTTCGTTTCATCTGTAACATAATACGCGTTTTCTTCCATACCAATTTGAGACCATATTTGTTCGCTAACATTTTCAGCTAATGATTTACCAGTGATCGTTCGAATCACCCAAGCGAGTGTTTCCGCTGATCCGTTATCGTAAGAAAAATCGGAACCAGGCGGTGCAGTTTCTTCTGCTTCTCGTAACATATCATAAATTTTCATCGGACCGTCGTAGTTTTTACCGCGTGGTAAAATATTGCTAGCTAAATATAGTTGTGCATCTTGATTTTCTAACGCTGGATGTTCATATCCATGAGTAGGGTATTCTACAGAAACTTGCATATCCATTAATTGCTGAAGTGTGGCATTACCGAACGGTGTATTTTTTAATTCTTTTATATATGCGTCAGCTGTTTTTTCTAAGTCAATACGGTTTTCTTCAGCGAGAGATTGTATAATTGCTCCGGTAAAGACCTTTGCTAATGACGCCATGCCATGAGGTTCACTCTCGTTATATCCATTGAAATATCGTTCATAAACAAGTTGTCCATTATGTACAACGACAAAAGCATCCGTTTTGTTATCGTCTAAAAGTTTTTTTAGAGGAGTTGTATTTCCAAATCTACGCTCCACAGCAAAATCGTCTAAGTTTTGCGATGTGGTAGAGAAGTGGGAAACGTGATCCGGGTTATTATTTACCTCGTTAATTAAAGTGAATTCTTTCATATGTGTGTACGACCAACGTAAGTAAGGATCATCTAACCAATTTTTCTTCGTCACGTTATTTTTCGATGGGATTGTTTTATTATGTTTGAAGTATGTAAAACCGAGCCCTGTAATTACAAATATGAATGTGATTATGAGTAAGAGTAGGGGAGATTTTTTAAGTTTCATATCGGTCCCTCCTTTTTTATTTCTATTATAAGTATACGCTTCTATTAAAAGAAATACAAAATAAGGAAAGTAAACGGGGAAGTTTACTTTCCTTATTCATGTTAAGCGGAAACTTTTTCATCTGTATGCTGTTTCTTGAATTTTTGTTTTCGTCCGTGTAATCCATAATATAGAAGTAAAGTGAAGGCAACGATAATAGCTGCGATAAAATACATATTATGGTAACTGGATTTCGCTGCGACGATACCTAAAATGAAAGAACCAAAGCCAATACCACTATCAAAGAATGAGAAGTAAGTAGCTGTCGCAGAACCACGTCGGTGGTTTGGAGCGGCAGAAATTGCAATCGTTTGGAAGCTAGGAATTAATGTCCCGTAGCCTAAACCGATTAGCATACCTGCGCCAAGGAACCAAAATGAAGTTTGTGCTTGGCTTAAAATAAACATCCCAATTGTGAAAATAATGATAGCAGGGTAAACAAGTACA
The DNA here is from genome assembly GCF_016483555.1 of Bacillus cereus group sp. N14. Lineage (NCBI taxonomy): Bacteria > Bacillati > Bacillota > Bacilli > Caryophanales > Bacillaceae > Bacillus > Bacillus cereus group sp. N14. The sequence continues at coordinate 79,706 of NZ_JAEHBQ010000022.1, read as the reverse complement.
TTTTCACCGAAGCGATCAAAAATCTTTCCTGTAAATGGACGAGAAATTACAACAACGAGTGCGTATACAATAAAGAAGTAACTAGCAACTTCTCCTAAACCGATCTCTTTCGCATAAATAGGAATAAAGGATAAAATGCCACTATAAGAAAAGGCTAAAACAAATCCTGTTAGAGCAATCGGAATAGAGGATGGTTCAATTAAGTCCTTCCATTTCATTTTTTCTCGTTTTTGTTTGTTCACTGGTGCTTCATGCGGAATATTTACAAGTAGTCCTAATAAAAATGCAAGCAATGAAAATACGGAACAAACGATAAATAGTACAGTAAATGAAAAATGAGAAATAATTGTTAAACCTAAAAAAGGACCAATTACCATCGGCAGACTCATGAATACGCCGAAATAGGCAAGTGCTTCGCCTCGTCTATGAGCAGGCGCAACATCTGTGACAATCGTACCAGTTGCTGTCGTTGCCATACCGAACCCAATACCATGTAAGAAGCGAAGGGCAAGTAATAAAAATAAACTTTGCGCACCGAAATACATAACAGTAGCAGCTAAAAATAATGAAAGTGAAATAAATAATATTTTCTTTCTTCCTAAATCATCGAGCCATTTACCTGTAAATGGTCTACATAAAACAGATGAAATAAGAAAAACAGTTGCAACTAAACCAATTTCCTCAGGTTTTCCTTTTAGGCCGTCTATTACATAGACAGGCAGAGTAGTCATAAGCATGTAAAATGTTAAGAAGAGAAATAGACTACTAAAACAAGTTCCGAGGAAATCCTTCGTCCAAAGTTTCTCACTTTGCATCGTCATCCCTCCAATTTAATCTAAATTTTTAATGATTTTTTGTAACACTTCAAATGCTTGATGTAAATCATCTTCGTTAATACTTTCTAGTGTTTTTTCTTCGAAAGTATCAACTTCTTCTTGCCATACCGGAATCATTTTTATCGCTGTTTCCGATAAAGAAATAAGCTTCTCACGGCGATCTTTTCCTTCTGTACGAATAATCCATCCCATCGTTTCCATACGTGTTAACGTACGAGTCATCGTTGGTGATTCAACATTTAAATACTGGCATAACTCTGTTTGTGTACAAGAACCAGTTTGATTGATGCGGAAAATAACAGCCCATTGCGCACTAAATAACCCAGTGGGAGATACGCGTTCATTAAATTTCTTCGTAAACTTGCGAGAAGTCTGGCTGACAATGTGAAAAAAATGTTGTTTTTCGTCCATGTATTTTGATCCTTTCAAATTAGTTACCTAGCTAACTATATACTTTTTCATTATAATTGTCTAGTAATAGACATGTTGATTTATGTAAAAATTTCGTATAGGTTTTATGTTGCGAACGTATATTCTGTATGCTATTCTTTAAGTAAGTAAAGAATTTTCTTTCTATTAAAAAGAATGGGGGAACTTGTGATGATTAAGCCTGCAACAATGGAGTTTGTTTCACTATCGAACGGAGAAACGATTGCGTATCAGGAAGTTGGAAGGCAAAATACAGAAATTCTTGTACTCATTCACGGGAACATGACGTCGTCACAACATTGGGATTTAGTAATTGAAAAGCTGCAAGACCGATACCATATTTACGCTCTTGATTTAAGAGGATTTGGCCAATCAACATATAATCAATCGATAGATTCATTACAAGACTTTGCAATAGATGTAAAACTATTTATCGATCAATTAAAACTAGAAAAATTTTCATTAATGGGCTGGTCAATGGGCGGGGGTGTTGCGATGCAATTTACAGCAAATCATCCAACGTTTGTCGAAAAGTTAATTTTAGTAGAATCAGTGGGCATGAAGGGATATCCAATTTTTAAAAAAGATATAAACGGGCAGCCAATCGTATCAAGTTTAGTAAAGACGAAGGAAGAAATCGCGCAAGATCCCGTACAAATTGCACCGGTGCTAGACGCGATAAAAAATATGAATAAATTATATTACCGAACAGTATGGAATCTATTAATATATACACATAATCAACCGGAACCGGATCGTTATGAAAAGTATTTAGATGATATGTTAACGCAACGTAATTTCGTGGATGTAAATTATGCGCTCATTACATTTAATATTTCGGATGAATATAACGGGGTTGTAGAGGGAAATAAGCAAATTCATCATATTAAAGCTCCAACACTCGTCATACAAGGTGACAGAGATTACGTCGTACCGCAAGTAGTCGGTGAGGAATTAGCAAAACATTTACTGAATGCAGAGTTGAAGATATTAGAAGATTGCGGACACTCACCGTTTATAGACTGCTTAGATGTATTTATAAAACATGTAGAGGACTGGTTAGAATAGAAATAATCCCCGAAATGAGAGGTATTGCATATACTATAACATTGTAGGTAAAAGGGGAGATTATCCATGCATCATCCGTTCTTAATTGCGCATTCGCCATATAATCATCACTTATATACAAAAATAATGATAGCTCCGATGTATATGCAAGTTTCACCAGCTGTAGTTCCTTTACAAATGCAATACCCGCAGCCACCAATTGCTCATGCACAGCAATACGTGTATGAAACTGCTTTTTATAAACATCCGTATTTCAAGCAATTCCATAACAATGTGAAAGCTCAAGTATGGGAAGGATAAGAAGCTAAAAGGTTCATTCTTTTAGCTTCTTTTTTATTCATAATATTCGTACACGCATTTGGAGAAACAGTTTATAATGAAAAGTGGAAAGCGTGAGAAGGAGAGGGAAAAGGATGTCGATGCGTTTTACTTTTTGGATTATGGTTGGAATTGTAGCAATCTCGGGTTTATCACAAGGGATGCTTTTACCTGCCATTGCAATGATTTTTGAACAAGAAGGGGTTAGTTCAAGTATTAACGGTATTCATGCGACGGCATTATACATTGGGATATTAGTTATTTCACCGTTTCTTGAAAAACCGATGCAAAAGTTTGGAATGAAGCCAATTATCGTTATTGGTGGGTTTCTCGTTATTATTTCATTATTCTTTTTTACACAAACTTTTTCATTTTGGGTATGGTTTATTCTTAGATTTCTAGTTGGAGTCGGAGATCATATGCTTCATGTCGGAACACAAACATGGATTACGACAACATCAGACCCGAGTAAAATAGGGAGACAAGTATCGATATACGGTGTATTCTTCGGAATTGGTTTTGCTGTTGGCCCGTATTTAGCAAGCACTGTGCAGTACGGTCTTGCAACACCATTTATTATATCTACTATACTTTGCTTAATAGGTTGGCTATTATTACTTCCAACGAAAAATGCATTCCCGGCGCAAGATGAAAGAGAAGTGGAGAGTGAATCATCAATTTCTCGTTATAAACAAGTTGTTGGATTAGGTTGGATTGCATTACTAGGACCACTTGCATATGGCGTACTGGAAGCAATGTTAAATAGTAACTTGCCAGTATACGGGCTTCGTAAAGGATGGTCTGTTTCAGATGTATCCTTCTTATTACCAGCGTTTGCAGTTGGGGGCATTATTACACAAATTCCACTCGGTATATTAAGTGATAAATATGGAAGAGATCGTATTTTAACGTGGACGTTCAGCGTAAGTACAGGTATTTTCCTACTTGCAGCAGTATTTGATCAATATTACTGGATCGTCTTTGCCTGTATGCTGTTAGCGGGTATGGTCATTGGATCGTGCTTCTCATTAGGTCTTGGATTTATGACAGATTTATTACCGAGGCACTTACTACCAGCAGGTAATATATTATCTGGAATCGCCTTTAGTTTAGGAAGTATTATGGGACCTGTATTAGGAGGCGTATTTATAGAAAAAATACAGTATACAAGCTTTTTTATTGCGGTTATGATTATAATGGGAATTCTCGCAATGGTATATATGGTCTACATGAAGAATCAATTCGCATCAAGAAAAATAGAAAGTAGGTTAGGGCATGACAAAACAACCTAATAAAAAGAAATTTGAAGTACTCGAAAACGAAACAATTACAGACTGCTTAGCACGTATGGAACAAGAAGGCTACGCACCGTCTCGTCGTATGGAAGAACCAATCTTTCATGAAGTGAAGAAAAACGGAAAAACAGAAGTTGAACCGTGCGGTAGAAAGATTGTCTTTGAGGGGAAATTGAAGTAATAAGTTATATAAAAAATTACTTTCAGGTACAAATAAGATAAAACAAATAGTTACATGAAAAAACGCTGTTGATGCCAATATCAATAGCGTTTTTGTTTTTAGGAAATATATAGATCAAAATGAATTTCTGCTTGAATGAAACTAGCAAAATCAATAATCTCTTTTTGTAAATACATTGCAGGTGATTCGTTATTCTCCACTTGAATTACTACCATAAAAAGAAACTGTAAACCATACTTCTTCTTGAGATGTTTTAATTGCTCTGTTTTTCCTTCAAGAGATTGTAGAATAACATGTAACTGATTATTTATATCGTATGATTCTTGATAGCCAGTGCTTAAAGTCCAATCCGTCTCTTTTCTATATAGGGTTTTGGTGGATACAAGATTCGGATTATCACGTCTTGCAACAACATCATCTTTTTTATAAGTTCTTGTAGGCTCGATACGTAGGGCATTGGTAATTGCTTCAACAGGAAATACATCACCCGTTGCACTAAAATAAGCCATAACTTTGGTTTTATCCAGAATGGTTCCTCCTCTTATTAGTAAGATGTTAATCTTATTACATTATAAAAATTTATGAATGTAAATAGAATTTTTACCCTGCTATTTGTGGGCAGTAAAGCTTCTAATGGGAGGAAAGAAGGTGAGAGTCAATTTTCCATAAAAGCATGATTAGTGTGGGGGAATAAAACCTCACTAGTTTCATTGTATTGAACTCCAGCGTTGGGGTATTCGTTAAAGCTGGATACCTATACATTTGAAGGAAAGAACAATGATACAAAAGTAGGATGCTTAAAAATATAAATATTTGTATGATAAAAACAAAACATATTTTAAAAAATCAGAATGTAGGGGAAGGAGAAATATATAATGATACAAAGCATATATGAAACTCATTTACATGTAAGAAATTTAGAAAAGGCGATAGATTTCTATCAAAATAAGTTAGGTTTAGCATTAGCAAAAAGACTATCGAAAAGACGAGTTGCATTCTTTTGGGTAGGAGAAAGTAAAGAGCAAATGCTCGGGTTATGGGAAATGCATATGAATGAAGAGTTTGAGACGAAACACTTCGCCTTTCGTGTAGATCTAGAGTTTTTAAATGCTTCAAAATTATGGTTAGAGAAACGTGGAATAGAGGTAGTAGGGAGTCAGGGAAAAGGAAACCAAGAGCCGATTGTCCAAAGGTGGATGCCAGCTGCAAGCGTATATTTTCTAGATTGTGATGGAAATAAATTAGAGTTTATTTCTATGCTAGATGATGATCCAGATGAACTAGAATACGCAACGTATTTAAGTGAATGGAATGCGGAGCACTAAGAAAAATAAAGTGAAACTTTAATCAGTAGTAGTTTTACAGCTTTGTATTATAATAGATAGGAACAAAATAAAACCCCTCAAGGAAAGGCACGTTCTTGAAGGATTTTTTATGCTTTATATATTTTATATTGTCTGTAACGTATTAATGATGTTCATTTTTAGATATTTCAGCGCGTTGAATATAACCATCAGAGAAGCTGGAATAAAGAGAATAGCTTCCTCGATTATATATAAAGCCTTCACTAGTCATATCCGCTCCGATTCCATCTGGTTCACCATTTAATTCATTGATAGTGATATCCATTTTTACCTATATATATCTAGCGTCCGAAGGGTACATGTCAATATTATAATCGCCGTATACCGCTGTATTAGGTGCATCACATTCTGTACATGGTGCTTGCTTCCAAACATCAGGCGCTCCATATTCTTTTTTCACCTCAGATATATCTTTACCTAGTGCATCTAATTTAATGGACCAAACGTCCCATTCTGTAAAGCTGTTGTTAACATTTGTTTCAGTTCTTCTTTTGAATTGATGTTGAAATTATAATCTCTGTTTTTTGCTATTGCATTATAGAAAAATTGTGCATACTGCTCACGCTTCACAATCATGTTTCCATTAAAATTACCCGCATCGTCACCTTGTGCTATACGGTTACTACGCAGTGTATTTACAGCTTCATAAGCCCACTGACCTTTTGGTACGGCTTTAAATTTCTCTTGTCCTTTAAATTCTAAATGAAATGCTCTTTGTAATATTACTGCCATCTCATATCGAGTTAATACATCATCTGGACGAAATGTACCTGTTCCATCACCTGTCATAATTCCAGCTTTCGCAATGGCTTTAATATCTTTTTCAAACATATGATTTGTAATATCACTAAACATATTTCCTTGTTTATCGTCTGCTATTAAACCTAAATGTCGATTGACTAAAGAAGCTACCTGTCCTCTAGTAATGTTGTCTCCAAAACCAAATTTCCCATTTCCATATCCCTTATAAATCCCTGCTGCCGCTAAGTAATCAATAGCATCTTTTGACCAGTGGTCCTTTGGTACATCTGTAAATACAGTGTTCGCATTGCCAGCTACTTTATAGTTAATTGAAGAAAAATGCGAAAGCTTTTTATAAAATATGGAAATGTTAAAACCCCTTTGATAAAATAGCAATATGCAAAAATAATTATTTATAAATTCTCAATGTAATGAATATTCATGTTTAAATATACGAATTTAACTACGTAGTTATTGTGCTAAAGGGGGAGAAATATGTTAGATGAATTGTACAATGCCTTTTTAAATGCGTCTGGTTTTACAGAAAGTGCGAGGAAACGAGATCGATATGATGATTTACATGATTATTTAAAAGATCAAGAAAGAGAGTTGAAGCAATTTATTCAAGAGGCTGAATCAGCGAAGAGAGATTATGAGAGTAAAAGTAATGGCTTAGAAGCTAATAAAATTCCGGCAGTTGAATTTGAACAAAAACGTCATGAAAAGGATGAAGAATTAAATACATTAGTATCCTATTTTACAAGTGCATTAAGCGATGTTGGATCTGCAAAAAGTACAGCTTATGCAAAGTATTTGGAATATAAAGCGAAAGCAGAAGCGGAGAAAGCGTCAGCATACGCTGCAGCGACCAAGGCTTTTGAAGAAAAGAAAAAGGAAATTGAAAAACTTATCCATTAAGTATAGAAAGAATGGAGGGAATCCACATGAGTGGCAAAGAGGTTGAAATTATAGGAAGTAACACAGCAAGTGCCATTTCTTACGCGCAAAATATTGAAAATGGTATGAAGGATTCTTTAAATCAAGCGAAAAACTTAAAAGCATACGTTACATGTGCGAACTGGAATGGAAAAACGAGAGATGCCTTTTTAAGTTATCTAGATTTAATTATTCAATATAATTCAGAAATGGTAGAGGCATTTGAAGGACATACGAAAGCTTTGAAAGAGTTAGAGAAAAGTATTCAAACGTACGGCGATATATCGGAAGTAAGGGCGATAAAACAATTGTGATGGAGAAATGAGGGATAAAAGAATGGGGAAAGAAATGAACTTTGCACCTGCTGAATTATATGTTCTCGCAGGTGCAGCTGGGGTTACCGATATATTTGGATTGCCAAACCGTGACGCAATTATTTTACTTGATGAAGAATGTGTCACGAAAGCAACTGCGAGTTTAAAAGAAAAAGGCTTACTTACAAGTGAAAATGGAATTACCCCTGCAGCTTTTCAAATGATTGAGCTATTAAAAGAATATGAAAATTGTCATGAATACACGAGAATGAATAATGTATTAATTGGATTTTTAAAAGAGGATAAAGACCGAGTGGCTGTATTAACGGAAATTGAGCCAAATAAAAAATACGAGATCGACTACATACCAAAGCCAGACGTATATTTTTCCTTATTAACACGCATCCCCTTCTTATTGAGAGAACCGAGGGACATAGAAGATACATTTTTCTCAAAGAGAATGACAGAAACAGAACAACAAACATTTGAGGAAAAAGATTTATCAAATAAAGATGTTATAGCGATAGAAACGTATAAGAGGCCTCGTAGTAATAGAGGAGGAAAATGGGAATGTTTCTTATATTTCACTGAAGGAGAAGATTACGTTCAAATAGATGTAGAACGTAATCGATATGACTGGGTGAGCCTCTATGCGGTGAATAAGAAATTGTATGACGTGTTAAAAATGCCGTATAAAAAATTAATTGACCCGAGACAATTTTCGTTAGGAGGTATTGAATAATGCAAGTATCAATGGGAGACGGTGGTTCTGGTGGTGGAGAAGAAGTATTAGTTAATTTTCAAGAACTACTTGATATAGTAATGAAATTAGAAGATATATATAAAATCCATGTAGACGTCATTGGAACGAATATTGAGAGTTTATTAAGCAGTGATTTTTATCAAAAAGGTGAAGCGATGAGAGTAATTGAAAAATATCCTGATATATTACACAAAACACTTGAATTTGCTGAACACTATTCTAGGTCGGCGAGACTTGTAAGGGTCGCATGTGTAGAAATGCTTGAAAAGGACGAACAATTACGTGAAATATTAAGTAAGTTGTAGAAATCACCATACGGCTGGGGGATGAAAACGAAATGGATGTGAAATATAGACCTGAACCATGGCAAAACATGGGGGATGGTATGAATCGAATTACAAAAGATGCACTCATAAAATTACAGCGCGCAAATGAATTATTGAAAAAAATTGATGGAAGAATACGAGATTTAGACTCAGATGGCAGTATACATTTTAACCCAAAAGATCAATCGCAAAAAATCGGGGAATTACTTGATAGCTATTCGACATTACAAAGGTATTGCGGAGAAGCAGGGCGATTGGTCTCTGAACATATAGATAAACCTTTTTTAGTAGAAATGGATAAATTCGCTCAAAAAATGAGAGATACATCTATTCTTAGCTTCGAAACAAATAACCGAATTGGCTCTACAACAACGACAGTATTACCAGATGCGCACGCAGGGTACGGAAGTGTACCACAAACAATAAAAACAAAAAAAGATAAAATAACAATAGAAGATATTTTTAGAGATTCACCTGCATTTGATAACGTACTGAGAGCGGAGTACAAAGAACTAAAAAAACAAAACCCAGATGCAAAACTAAATTATGAAGAATATAAGAAAGTAGTCCCATCCACACGAGGATTTGAATACAAATCGATAGAAGATGAACAGAAAAAACTAGAAATGGTGCGAGACATAGGAATAGGCGTAGGGATCATCATCACAACAATCCTTTGCCCGCCACTCGGAACCGCTGCCGCAGTTGTATACGGTGCTGTACAAATAAAAAGTGGTATCGACGGAGAAGACTGGGGAACACACCGGAAATTGAGCCAAGAAGAGCGGGTAGGAAACATCATTTTTGGCGGATTAGATGCAATCCCAGTTGTTGGGCTATTAGGAAAAGGAGTAAAAGCATTCAAAGGCACGAGTGAATTAGCTGATTTAGCAAAATTATTAAAATTCAAAGAAGGAATGCCTGGTTTTAATCCAAATTTGGGTGGAAATGTGGTACAATCGCTTAAGGAAAATAATCTATTAAAAAATTTAAAAATACAAGGTTGGAAAACCGTAGATAAGATTAATGATGCGGACTACTTCATAAAAGGTCTAGTGGCAAAAGGTGTGGACTCCGTAACCCCATTCGCTAAAGGTGTAGAAATCATGCCAGATGGAAGTGTCATTAGATCTGGAACGAACTATAGCGGGAAATTCCAAGAAGCCCATGATGCCTCAAAGGCGAGTATTCAGAGTAGGATCTCGAATTTGGAGAGTGGTGGGGTTAAGGGTACGGGTAAGGATGTTAATACCGGAAGTAACTCTTCAAAATTAGTTGGTAGAGAAGTTAATCTTGATTGGTTGGGAGATAAATATAAGGCTGTTGAACTTGAAGGTAGTGTTAAAGTTGGCGGAAAAGAAATGGATGTTTCAAGGCGTGTATATCAGAGAACTGACATACAGTGGGATTATAAGCCGATGCATCCAAAGGCAAAGGGTTTATCAAATAGGGAACTAGCAGCAAAAGGACGTCCACCTTTTGTAGTTGATAAGAATGGAGTAGAGACACAGATTGAACTTCATCATTTACTTCAAAAAGAACCAGGCGATATGGTAGAAATATTTGCCACTACTCATGATGAGTATAAAAAGATTTTGCATGGTTTAATAAAAGATGGTGATAGTTTTAGAAATAGTGATATTTTAGATAAACAATACAATAATTTTAGAAAAAAATACTGGAAATGGCGTTTTAATAATTTAGATTGAGGTGATTAAGAAATGGATATGGAAATTTTAGAAATGATAAATCAATATACTGAAAAAGGAGATTTTTTTGGAGAAATATCAGACGAAAACATAGTTATGATTGAAAAAAAATTAGGTTGTACTTTTCCGCCACAATATAGAGAGTTTGTTAAAAGGTTTGGTTCAGGAGGTATTTGTGGAGTTGAGGTATTGGGAGTAGAAGGAATGGAGTATGCATCATTAGTCGATGATACTGAAAGATATAGAAAATTAGGGTTACCAGAGAATTATTTGGTTATTGAAAATGTAGATGAATTTGTTTATTGTATTAACACGAAAGGTGATTACTATGTTATAAGATGGGATGATATCAGTAAGGAAGAAATAATTAGATACTCAACTTTTGATGAGTACTTAAAAGATAGCTTTCAAGAAGCAATTGACAATTGGGATTAGAAATTAAAAACAAAAAAGCACATAAGCCAAATGAACGAGGAAGAACTTATTTTTGAAGTGGAAAGAAAAAGAATAGGTTGTTTAAAAGTACATACTCCATGATGGTTGTACCATCATAGAGTGTTATGTGCAATGATAGAATAAAAAATAAAGTACGAGCTTAGGCGAGATGACATTTTACCGGGCGATAAATATAAACACATGGAATGTATATGAAACTAACGAACTCGTACAAACTCGTAAGTTTTAACGTAGTAGTTGTCACGACATATAAAAGGTGTCATACTGTTACCATGAAACTTAAAAATTTAATGATACTTAAAAACATATGAACTTAAAGCACTTGATTGTCAATTAAAGGCAACAAGTGCTTTTTTGCGTTTTAGCGTAGAAATTTAACAGAGCAATATAATTTTATAAGTGCATTAAGTGTTAAATTTTTATTGTTGTTTTATAGATTGTAATGGCTATGTACAGTGTACGACGATAGTAGAGGAAAAAATAAAGGGTTGTATTATTTTTTGAAGTCATCGTAAAGTACGTTTTAACGGATGGACGTTATGCACACGTTATCCGCAAAAAACGGGTAAACGTTACAGGGACTTTAATTGCTGTAACGGGAGAGGACTCAATATGGAAGAGAAAGTTGTTGGTTATGTACGAGTTTCAACAGAAGGGCAAGTACGTGAAGGGTACAGTTTAACATATCAAGTAGAAGAAATTCAGCGGTACTGTAACGAGAATGAACTACAACTGCTTCACATATACGAAGATAAAGGAATCAGCGGAGCGAAAGTAGATGAAGATGGATTAACAGTTGAACGTGAAGGTCTACAAGAGCTATTGTCGGATATTGCATATCATCAAGTGGGCAAAGTTATTGTATTAAATACATCTCGGTTATGGCGCTCTGATATGGCAAAAGTATTAATACAACGAGAGCTAAAGAAATACAAGGTAGATGTGAAAGCAATTGAACAACCGAATTACAGTATATATACACATGACCCCAATGACTTTTTAGTAAATGGCATGTTAGAGCTATTAGACCAATACCAACGTCTTGAAATTGCATTAAAACTAAGTAGAGGGAGAAAGAAGAAAGCGGAACAAGGTGGATATGCGGGGGGCGGTGTGATGTTTGGTTATAGAGTAAAGAAAGGGCAAAAAGTGTTAGAAGTAGATGTGGAGAAAGCGGTAGTTGTACGTAGACTATTTGAATTAAGACACTTTTTTAAAGATTGGTCGCTAACTCAATTGGCAGAACGACTGAATAGGGAAGGTTATCGTACTGAGAAAGGAAAGCTGTTTACGAAAGTACAAGTGAAACGCATGTTAGACCGAGAGAACTTTTATCGAGGGGTATATACATACGGGCAAATACAAACAAATGGGAAACATTCAGCAATTTTATAACAGTCGTACTTAAAAAAATCGCTCATTTTACTATATGTACTTATGAAATTATGAAAATGGATAGGCTTGCGTACCTATGCACATCGGAAGATGAACGCTCGAACTAAGGTTGCCGACATTTTTTTATATGACTAAATCATTGAATAGAGGGATGAGTTATGCATAATAGACAGAACTATTTGTATGTAGGAGTAGATTTACATAAGGAGCATCATACGGCTGTTATGATTAATTGTTGGCAAGAGAAATTAGGAGAAATACAATTTGATAATAAACCATCTGCATTTTCGAAGTTTTTATTAGAAGTAGAGACATATGTGTGTGATGGGATAACTGTTGTATTTGGTTTAGAGGATGTTGGTGGTTACGGAAGAGCGTTAGCGAAATATTTAGTAGATCATGAACGAATAGTGAAAGAAGTAAATCCGGCTTTATCATTTTTAGAACGAAAAAGCCAAGTGATGATACAAAAAAATGATAGTTGGGATGCGGAATGTGTAGCACGCATAATGGTAAACAAATTTAATCAATTGCCAGATGCAAAGCCGAACGATTTATTTTGGTCGATACAACAACTAGTATCAAGAAGGAATGCATTAGTAAAAGCACAAAGTGCGTTAAAGAACCAACTACATATTCAATTAAACCATCATTATCCAAGTTATAAAAAGTTTTTCTCAGAATTAGATGGGAAAACAGCATTAGCGTTTTGGCAGCAATATCCATCATCCTCTTGTTTAGAGGAGGCGAATATAAAGCAATTAACAGCTTTTTTATTAGATGTTAGCAACAATACATGTTCAGTAAAGAAAGCAAGCGACATATTAAAACTTGTAAAAGAAGATGGACAAACAATGAAAGAGTATCAAGAAACGCGAGATTTTTTAGTAAGAAGTATTGTACGGGATATTGAGTTTAAAAAGAGGGAAATGAAATACATCGAAAGAGAATTAAAACGGTTATTAAATCTACTAGATTATCAATTAGAGACGATGCCGGGAATAGAACTTGTGACGGCATCAGCATTAATTGTAGAAATTGGGGATGTAAGGCGATTTCCAAATGCCAACAAATTAGCACGATTCGCGGGGATTGCGCCTGTTTACTTTGGTTCTGGTGGGAAAGGTAAGACACACAAAAGCAAACAAGGAAACAGGGCGCTACACGCTTTATTTTATAATTTAGCTGTACAGCAAGTGCAAGTAGCAAAAGGCAGTAAGATGCCACGAAATCCAGTGTTTCATGCGTACTATCAAAAGAAGCTTAAAGAAGGAAAAACAAAAGGACAAGCATTGGTATGTATTATGAGAAGGCTTGTAAACATTGTATATGGCATGTTGAAATATAAAACGGCATATGAATTGCCGATAGTACAAGAGAAAGAAGTAGTTTAATAAGGTTTTATATGGTTTGTTTTTTTATTGTGAGGGTTTAAGATTACAACATAGGGTACGGGTAAAAATCCAGAAATAGTGAAGTTTACAGAGGAACAATTATCTACTAAACCCTTATATTCTAGAGATCCTGAAAAATGGCAGAAAAAAGGTGGGAAAATCGAAATTAGTGAGAAAGGAATATGGACTTATATTGATTGGGAGATTCCTCCAAATCGAGTTTCTTATCCTGGAGGTTTTCTCGACTTTAAATCTGCTGGGTTGGTAAGACAAGAAGTGCCGATAGGTGAATTTAATAGATATGACATTGATTTTGCTAAGGCTGATGAATTAGCTCCAAATGGACCAAAATTAGATGAGAACACATGGCACCATCATCAAGATTTAACACCAATGCAAGAAGTTAGTAAAGAGATGCACAGAAGATTTCGACATATGGGTGGAATGCCATTAGCTAAGAAGTTAAAAGATGAAATAGGAGTGAAATAGATGAATTTAAATGCTTTTGGTAAAGCAACTGAAGAATCAATTGAAGAATTAGAAGAGTTTTTAGGATTTTTACTTCCGGAAGATTATAAAAATTTTTTAAGTGAATATAACGGAGGGACTTCGAAAGTTAGGTATAGTAAATTTTTTGTTAAAGAATTAAATCAGGAAATCCCTTTAGATGTTTTGTATGGTATAGGTGTAAAAAAAACTTTTGATTTAAGTGAATGCTATGAAGAGTTTGAAGAAGATATGTTACCGAACAGTTTAATAATAGGAGATGATCCGGGTTCAGGATTAATTGTACTTATTACAGATACTGAAAACTATGGTGTGTATTATTGGGATCACTCTTTTTATTTCCCGCAATCTAGTGAAGAAGAAAATACGTATAAAATAGCTGATAGCTTTAAGGGTTTTATTAATGGATTGAAGAATCCTTAATTATTAACTTTTGTATATTGTAATTAATAATTTAAGAGGTTAAGCAAATATACGAAATGAATTACAGTGACTTTACACATGAGAATGTCAAAAGTTGTGGTGCATGGTTAAAGATAACAAGCATATATGTAGATGAGTAAAAAATAAAGTATATTTGCAGTGAAAAAAAGAATAGGTTGTTAGAAAGTACGTACTTCATGATGGTTGGACCAAATGATAGTAAAGAAAAAAGAGTACGAGTTTTGGTGAGATGACATTTACTATTTGGATGATCTAAATACCGGTAAAGTGACTCATAAATGGGAAGCTGATTCAGATTTACCTGTTGGAAGAAAATAGGAAAATATAAAATAATTATATAACTTTATTTTTAGTATTAAGGAGAATATAAATGAAACCTAATTATTTTTCAATTTCAATGTACCCTACAGTATCTTTTAACGAGGAAGAGATACTGGGGCGTCTTCTGGATGTGTTTGAGTCAAATGAGAAATTTGCTCCTACTCATTGGGGCAACTGTGAAACAATACGGGTAGAATATAACCGTCAGGAAATTATTGAAAAAGTGATTTCGGAGCGTAGGGTATCTGAAGTTCACTTGTATCGTGATAAATCTGTAAACTATAGAGGGAGCTTTCAAGTTAACTTGGGCCATGGCTCATTTTTGGAATTTGAGTTTCAAAAGTCTATACCCAAAAAAATGTGGCCGGATTTTTTTGAACTATCTGATCAAATCGCAGAAATTGTGAAACCACTTTATGGAGTGGCGCAAATTTGTTGGCCAGTACCCTATCCGTGGAATACGGAACGTGAATGTTTGCTTATGTGGATGAATATATCTTCACTACCTATACCAGTCGAGTTTCTTCCCAACGGCCCCTTGGGGCTAGGAGCTAGAACATATTTTGGTAGTCATGTTTTGGACATGTTTGGTAGAGATTTATTGTTAAATAGTCCAGGAGTTATATCGGAACTGGATTGGGGTGGTATTTGCATAGATCTTTTAAAGGACCCATTAGAGGCTGATGGTGATATATTACTAGATAGTTGGTTACATGTAATGGAATATTTAGAACCAGCTCAAGTAATAGCTATACCAAGTTTTGATGAGGATCGAATGGGGGTATCTTATTCTCCAAATGTCGTTTGGGAGAGTTATCTTAAAAGATAAATCAAAGGAGATAGTAATAATGAAGGAGAATAGCAACAATAGAATAAAAGTCATGGAAATATTAAATCAATCTCAATACAATGATGAGGTAATAGATCAGTTAGATATAAGTGATTTAGACCTTACTTTTTCAGATCTTTCAGAAGTAATGGCAAGGCGCGTTATGGCAAAACGAGTTATGTTGAGAGCTTCTTCATTAATGAGAGCGGCGTTTTATGATTGCGATTTTGAATTGGCTGACTTTAGAAGTTGTAATTTAGAGGAAATCGACATTGCAGATTGTAGGTTTGGCGAAGCGGATTTTTCTAAAGCGAATATGAAATATGCAAAGATAAATATAAGTAGTTGTTTTGAAACATGTTTTGATGAAGTTGATTTTTCATACGGAGAATTAGTTGGTACGATATTAAATCATGCTACTTTTCGCCATGCAAATTTGACAAAAATCAATGCGGAACAGGCTGATTGTACGGGAACAAATTTCAGCAACGCGAATCTTACAGAAGGTAACTTTGAAAAAGCATATTTAGAAGATGCTAATTTATCAGAAGTAAACGCTAGAAATGCAGATTTTACTGACGCAGATTTAACGGGAGCGACCCTTTTAAATGGTGATTTTACTGACGCGAATTTTACCGGTGCTAAACTTGACAATGTAGTTTGGACAGGAGCCAAGTTAGAAGGAGCCAAGTTTGACGAAAATGTGAAGGAACAAATCTTAAAAATGATTTAAATATGATGGGAATTATATACATTTAAGCACTCGAAAGCCTATGATTGGTAGCGAGTGCTTTTTTCTTAGAGATATTAGAGATTGCTAAATTAGTGAAAATCAATATAGATTATTTTTAAGGATTGTTAGATAGATTAAGTCGGGAATATTATATAATTGAAAATACATTAGCAAAAGGTGTGGACTCCGTAACCCCATTCGTTAAAGGTGTAGAAATACTGCCAGATGGAAGTGTCGTTAGATCTGGAACGGACTATAGCGGGAAATTCCAAGAAGCCCATGATGCCTCAAAGGTGAGTATTCAGAGTAGGATCTCGAATTTGGAGAGTGGTGGGGTTAAGGGTACGGGTGAAGGTACTCAAACTAAAAAAATTAAACCGACTAATGAAAGAACTGCAGAATATGAAGAAGCTATGACAAAAGCAGCTAGAGATTTACCTCCTTATAGTAGAAAACCTAATAAACCAAGAGATTTTGAAGAAAAAGTAGTAGATGATTCTACAGGAATTACTACTTATACATTTACATCTAAGAAAAATGGGGAAACTTATAAAGTTAAATATGATAAAGATGGTTACCCAATTTTTAATTCAAAATATGAAACATCTTTATCAGAGTCATATTATATAGAGCCTGACTCAGTGCAGTTTAAATATCTCTCACAAAAATTATATGACGATATAATGAAAGATCCAAACTTGGCAAAACAATTCAGCTAAACAGATATTGAGCTATTCAAATTAGGTAAGAAGCCAAAATCAGTCACATGGCATCATCATCAAGAGACTGGTAAAATGCAACTTGTTGATTACTATGAACATCAGGTTGCGGGTCATACAGGTGGTAGAGCAATTTGGGGTGGTGGAGATGACGGTAGAACAGGTAAACTGAAGAAAATTATTTTGGAGATGATAAAATGAGCCGAGTAACTTGGCTATTTACGGATGGAGCGATAGATGAGCAAGTAATTATTGCTGTGGAGAATTCATTTGGTGTCAGATTTCCAGATGACTACCGTGAATGCATTAAAAAAAATAACGGTGGTTATCCTGAGCCTAATATTTATGATATTAATGATGATGAGGGTGGAGCAGTCTTTGATTGTCTATTAAGCTTTACAAGCAAAGATGCAAATATAGAAGTTGTTTATGAATTAACTTCACTTCCGGAAGGTATTATTCCATTTGCAAGAGACCCATTTGGGGGACTGATTTGTTTTAATTACTGTGATACTAAAGATTCTCCGTCAGTAGTTTTCTATGATCAGGAATCAGTGAATGAGGATAAAATTAAATTAATATGCGACTCTTTTTCTGAATTGATTGAGAGATTATACTCTGATTGAGAAAAACAAAATGAACAGGAAAGAAGGTTAATTGTATGAGGAATTTAGATTTTGAATATACTTTTACCCCTATTGGCATTAAAGATACCGAAGATTTCGAAAATAAACATGGTATATTGTTACCTGATGATTATAAACAATTTTTGCTGTCTGAAAATGGAGGGAAAACTGAGCAACGAAGATTTAAAACTAATGATACAACTAAGAAAGGCGTAATAACATCGTCTGTTTCAATGTTTTTTCCTCTATCAATAGAAAATGAAATAAATCTAGAAGAGAAATTAAGAAGTTATAATTTGATGCAAGTGGTACCAAGTAATTTTCTTCCAATTGGAATTGACCCAGCGGGGAGTTTGATTTGTTTATCAATTGATGGGGAAGATAGAGGTAGTGTATATCATTGTGATATGGATTACTTTGAAGAAGATAACGAGTTAAGAGAGGAATACATCCGACTAATTTCTAAAAGTTTCTCTGAATTTGTGGATAATTTATATATTCCTGAAAATTAATGATAGGATTTTATTGATTGGAATTAGTTAATAGTTGGTTAATCTCTTTAATTTAAACGGGGCTTTCTTTAGGGTCTAACGACCCAGAGAAAGCCTCTTCTTTTTCCCCGAATTATTTAAAAGTACAACATAGGGGACGGGTGAAGTTCCTATGGTTCTATCATCATGGAGTGCAATGAAAGAACAGAAAACAAAGTACGAGCTTAGGTGAGATGAGGTTTTATTAGGCTACGAATATATACACTTAAAATGAACCTGAAACTAATGAACTCGTACAAGCTCGTAAGTTTTAACGTAGTAGTTATCACGACATATAAAAGTCGTTATACTGTTACTATAAAACTTACAAATTTATGCTATTTAAAAAAGATGAACTTAAAGCACTTGATTGTCTATTTGTAGCAACAAGTGCTTTTTTAATTGAAAGGTATACTATAAATTTATAGAAATTATTTTTATGATTTAAAGTCAACAGAAATTACCAATATTATATAATTAAAAATATATTAGCAAAAGGTGCGGACTCCGTATCCCCAATCTTTAAAGGTGTAGAAATACTGCCAGATGGAAGTGTCGCTAGAACTGGAACGAACTATGGCGGGAAATTCCAAGAAGCCGATATTGCTTTGATGATAGATGGTGAAGAAGATGGTGAATTTAGTGAAAAACAGTATGCTTCGTATAATTCTTTAATACAAAATTGGGGGCATCTTCAACAAAGTATTTTGCAACCAATTTTAGATTATTACAAGCAAAAACGACATGAGCTTGGGTATGATGTTTCATATAATGAAAATTATCCTTTAATTGAAACGATTGATCAGCTTCTTGAAAGGATCAGGATAGTGGGGATTTATGTCCTATCTGCTAGACGCTTTGAAGGTAGATATATTGGACTGACATTTGACTGCACATGGGACATGGAAAATATGGGTGGTTTTGGTAATTTAACAGAAAAACAACAGTTAGAAGTATTAAATAACCCAGAAAACTTTACAGGGTTAAGTAAATCTGCAAACACTTCAAAGCAATCTAAATCGTATGAAGAATGGACACATTATAAAAAGGGAACACCAGATGAGATAGAAGGTAGTCCTGACTTTAGGAGCAAGATGATTACAAGAGAAAAATAAATTGAAAGAATATTTCAAAAACAAATTGATGATTTTAACAAAGAATAATATAAAATAATATTAAAAAGGATGGGAAAAAAATGAGTTCTAAGTTAGATATATTAAGAGAGTATAATGAAGATATTCAATTGATTAATGCAAATGAGTTTAAGAATATAAACTCATCTTTAATTCCTGATTTATGGGTGGAAGTATTTAGTGAACATGATAGAGAAAAGAGAATCAAGAAAATTTTAAGTATATGGAAAAAATATGTAGATAATAATTTATCTAATACTATTGCTTACTTATCAGAATACCTTGAGGATATTGAACTGATGGTAAGTGAGGACACCTATTCAATCTTGTATACAATAAAAAATCAAGGTGGAGAAGATTTATATTATGAAGGAAGAAATCCTAAAGATAGTTTTAATAATGAGGAATTAGAATCTTCATGGAGAGAAATTCCTGAATCTATTAGGGACTTTTACGAAAATGTTCATAATGGATTTTATGATTACACAAGTGAATCAATGGGATTGATGCCATTAGAAGCTATAACTTACTTTGGGGATGATGACTTAGAGTGGGGGATTATAGATGAATTGGAAGAACCTATAAGGATTAATTTAAAAACATCTTTTGGATTCTTTAGTAATGGTATGGGGAGCTACATAGCTATAGATTATGAAAATTGTAAGAATAACAATGCTACTTTTTGGTCAGCTAAGAGCCAGCCTAAATATAATGTTCACTTTTGGAATTTTGTAGATGAATGGATTGTTATCGGTTTTGAATAAAAGGTTTTTAAAATTTTGATACAAAGTCTATAAACTTAAAGAGATTTTTAGGTTTAGAAACCAAAAAGGAAGGCCAGGAATTATTCGTGGCCTTCCTTTTTGGTTACTTGCATTTTTACATTTTCAATTTTACTTTCAAGATACTCGAAGTTTTGCATTACTTTGTTCTCTAAGCTAGCATAACTAAATTGAACTTTTTAAAGGGTAGTAGCAATACCTTCTAATTGTTCTGTATTCTTTTCTAAGTTTATGAACAATTCTATTTCTCGTCTATCTGAACGTTTGCGTTCTTCTACTATTAGTTTGTAATGAATACCTCTTTCTTCTTTTATGTTTTTGGTTAAGGAACTAACCTGCTCTTTATGACTATCACTAACGCTTCGAACATACCCCATAACTTTAACAGACATGAAAATAACAAAGATCATAATAACGCAAAGTAGAGCCATGAAAGGGTTTATCACCATGAGTAAATTGATCGATTCATCTTGATAAGGTTCACTTCAGAGTGCTTTTTTGTGTTTTAACGTGAAAATTTTATAGAATGAAATAAAACGTTTAATAGGAGATAATCCAGAATCTTTACATTCAATGACACCATTTGGTACATGGCTACATGTTGCAGCAAAGAAAGGACATTTTGGAATAGTGGAATATTTAATCCATAAAGGAATCGATATTTCAATTAGATATACAGGAGAGAATATTAAGAATATGGATGCATATGAATATGCTAGAGAATTTGGGCAAACAGAAATTGTTGAATATTTAAAGCAGAAGATGGATGGAAAAAATAAACTGTTAAAAAAGTAAATACTCTATGATGGTTGTACCATCATAGAGTATTACGTGCAATGATAGAATGGAGCAATATTTAAAAGGTTTTAAATTACATAATAAAGTTCCGAGTGAATTCATTGAAAAATATAGTCCCTAAAAAATAATAGATGTACGGCATGGATTTAATAAATCATTTAAGGTACCATGGAATGAGGCAATTATACCGACTATATATGAAGATGAATATATTTGTAGTACTTTTACAAATTTAATAAATTCGTTGTATTTTAGTGAAAATGAATGAGTTGGAGGTTGATGAATTATGAATCTTAGTTTTGAATATACTTTTAAACAAATTAAAATAGAAGATATAGAGAGTTTTGAAAAAAATAATGGATTAAAATTACCAGATGATTATAAGAGTTTTTTATTAAAGGATAATGGTGGTAAATCTAATAGAAGGAGATTTAGTACGAAAGATGATGTGGTTACGTCATCAATTATGATGTTCTTTCCACTATCAGAGGAAACAGAAAATAATCTGCAAAATTCTTTAAATTATTATATCAAGTGGAATAAATTACCCTCTAAATTTATTCCGATAGGGAAAGACCCGGCTGATAACATTATATGCATATCAATCCATGGTAGCGATATAGGTAGTGTTTATCACTGCCATACATACCATATAGATAATGAAGGAGAATTAGAACCAAAATTTATTAGAAAAATAGCTTCTAGTTTCACAGAATTTGTTAATGAACTTTCTGAAAAATAGAATTGCATTATTAGCGAGTAAATATGTAAAATATCCAAATCAACTAGTTTTAGTTGGACTATTGAAAAAAGAATAGTGACGGATTAATGTTACTTATAAAACATATGAAATTAAAGCACTTGATTGTTATTTTGGACAACAAGTGCTTTTTTCATAGATGTATTTAAACTTAATGAATAATGCGTTATATATTAATAAAAGAAAATGAATTGTTAATATTATATAATTGAAATTAAACAAGCAAAAGGTGTAGACTCCGTATCCCCACTCGTTAAAGGTGTAGAAATACTGCCAGATGGAAGTGTCGCTAGAATTGGAACGAACAACTATAGCGGGAAATTCCAAGAAGCCCATGATGTCTCAAAGGCGAGTATTCAGATTAGGATCTCGAATTTGGAGAGTGGTGGGGTTAAGGGTACGGGAGAGGTTAAAGGTTTTAAGTTTAGTAGCGAAACCTATTCCCCTATAGAATATCAAGGAAGAAGGATTTACCAAAGGAATGATATTGATTGGAAGATGGTTGATCCTAATACAGGTCCTTCAAATTTAGAGAGGGCACAAATGGGATGGGCACCTTTAGGGAAGGATGGTAGGGCCATTAATTTGCATCATATATTACAGCAAGAACCAGGACCAATGGTAGAGATTCTTCAAACCGTACATCGGAAAAATTATCGAATTCTTCATGGACTTTTAGAAAAAAATAAGTTTAGAAGGATTAAGCCTCTTGATAAAATAAGTTTAAAGGCTAATAAATTTATAGATGAAATTGTGGAAATTAGAAAAGAAAGAAAGAGAATAAAAAGACGAAGTTTCAGGAGCGATCCAGAGTTAGATAAACAATATAATGATTTTCGGGAACAGTAGTGGAAATGGCGGTCAGATGAATATGTTAAGAAGTTTGAAATATAAGGGAGGATGGTACCTTTGAGTAAAGAAACAGTTATTGAGTTAATAAAGAACGCACCAAAAAAATTTTTTGTTGGAGCTTTAGATGATAACAAAATTAATAATATTGAGAAGAAACTTGATGTGAAGTTATCAGATAGTTACAAATGGTTTTTGAAGGAATATGGAACTGGAGGAGTTTTTGGGGTTGAAATTTTCGGAGGTGGACTTCTCGATGCTCCAACTTGTGTAAGAGAAACTGAAGAATGGAGAGAATACGGTTTACCAATGGAGTTCGTTGTAATCCAGAACTATGGAGCAGGTGTGTATTGTCTTGATACTTCACGATTAGTCGATAATGAGTGTCCAGTTATTGACTGGGAGCAAGACGAAGAAGATGGAATAAATGAATATAAAAATTTCTATACATTTTTGGTAGAGAAGTTTTCAAAATAATTCATTAAACCTTGATTGGGTATTGGTCACTCAATCAAGGTTTTTTATTTAATTTCATTCCATTTTCTTAATATCAGAATGTTAAAAAAGTAAACTTGATGTGTTTTAAAGACTCAGCCTGCATGCAAGTAGTGAAAAATATATATCTATCTTATGATTCAAGCGGTTATAGTGTTCTGTTGATGGTAGTGAGGAAGAATCTGATAACAATAAAGATTTTAAGGGTACGGGTAACGCTGTTCATAGATCTGAAATTGACGAAGTAATTAAAAATAATTACGATAAAGACGGAAACTTGATTAATAGATCAATTGTTCCTAAGGGATATGATAGTGTTGAAGAGTTTAAAGAAGTTGTAGAACTAACAGAAACATATTTGAATACTAAAACGAAAAATAATATATTAAATAAGCCTTTAGCAGGAGGAACACATGTGAAAAAAGGAGTAGATTTTGATATTTTAGGATTCCCAATATTTAAAGGGGATGATGTTAAGTTTTCTTTAAAGTTAGAGAAAGATTTCTATGTTATGAAAGATACAGATCAATTTAGGGAATGTACTAAATTGGTAAAAGAAGCAATTGAGAAAGGCGAAATCTCAAAAGAATTATTCACTAAAAAGCAGTTAGCTCAAATAAATGATGGTTTGCCTAGAATAGATGGATTAATATGGCATCATCATCAAATACCCGGGAAAATGCAATTAGTAATAAAAGAAGTTCATAGTGTCAATCATTTAGGTGGAAATAGATTATGGGGAGGCGGAATTAGATGAAGAATTTAGAATGGAAGTATGCGGATAATTCGGTTACGGAAGAATTTGTGGAGAAAATAGGTCAATCACTGGGAGTTGAGTTTCCAAAAGATTATATCGAGTGTGCAAAGGTAAATCATGGGGCTAATGTAATACCATATTGTTTTGATGTTGAAGGAATAGAAAGAGTTTTTGGTACATTACTTTCTTTTGCTGAGGAGAGTAGTGATTATATTGTGAGAGATGATAATAACTACCGTGCTACCTTACCTAGAGATGTAATTCCTTTTGGAATTGATCCAGCAGGAAATTTAATTTGCTTTGATTATAAAAATCATGAAGAAAATCCAATTGTTGTTTTTTGGGAACATGAAGATGCATGGGAAAAGGAAGCGCTGATGGAAAGTGAAGGGATTACGGCAGAAGAAGCAGAGAAAATCGCAAGAGAAAATCTATTTTTTGTTGCTAATACGTTCACAGAGTTCTTAAGTAAATTACATGATTAATAGAGCGTTAAAATTAAAGGGCTATCTTATAAGTGGCGGGTTTCACCTGCTTATGAGATACCCCTTTTTATTTTAGAATAGAATGGTTATTTAACAGAGAGGTTCAACAAACTACTACCTAAACTATTGTAAATTTGCAATAGTTTAGGTATGGAGAAATCCAGAGTTTATAGGGGGATGAGATTGGGGGAAAACGGAAAAAAGTATAGATGATAAGATTAAGGGTGTAGATGCTTCATTTGCTAGTAAAAGAGTAGATAATACTGGTAATAAGGTCGCTGGATTTGATTCAAGTAGGAAATTTTTTGATGATGTATTAGAATCTAAGTATCAAGATTATGTAAAGAGAAATACTAAATCTGGTAAAAATGTTCGTAACCGATTAGATTGGAAAGAAACTTTTGATAAGTGGGCGAAACTACGGAATCAAGGAAGAGATTTTGAAATAGAAGCAATAAACGAATTTAACAAAGTGGCTATTGATGTTCAAGAACAGATAACAATTGTAACTAAGAACGGAACAAAAATAGAGTAGATGCAATTGGATATGATAAAAAAACAGGAGCATTGTTGATAGAAGAATATAAATCTTCTGCTACAGCTCCACTAACTTCAAATCAAAGAGATGGATTTGTGGAATGACTTGAAAGTGGAGGAGTTATTGTAGGAGAAGGGAATGTTTATTCATGGAGTCGAGATTCCGCCTGGGAATGCTGTTAAAATCGTTAGCCCCAAAATAAGGGAGTGATATGATATGAAACTTAAAAGAAAAGATTTAGATAAGAGGATTAGTGCCTCGATAAAAAAAGACTTGAAAAAATATAAACTAAAATCAAGAGGTGGAATTTATTATAAGAAAATAGGACAATATTTTATATATATGCATATTGGTGCGACTGGTGTGGAAAATGATATTGTTAGAATTAGAGGGTATGTGAAGCCATATATAATAGATGATATTTTTTGGGAAGTTTTTAATATGAAATCTAATAGTAATGAACCTATTGGATTACGAGCAAACGGTGCATACAAAGTTGACGGATTTGAGGCTTTTTACAATGATGTAAAATATGGTGATGTAGAAAGTCTAGGAGATGATGCTAATGAATTAATAGATAAATGCTATGAATATTTGGAGCAGACTGTAGAGTCTTTTGAAGGTTTTGGTGATTTCCTTTCATTCTCGAAATCTTCGGATAAAAATCAACTTTATGATTATAACCTTGTTAATATGTTATTATTAATAAATACAGGAAAGTATAAAGAAGCTAAAAGTATTGCAAAAAATCTAATAGAAAAACACGAATATGGAAGATTTATGAATGAAGAGAAAAATATATATGAGTACGTTGTAGATTATTGCAATAGACATATATAGGATAAGAGAAAATATGGCAGTTATAGATTTGGATCAGTTAGATGCAATTGGAGTAGAAGGTAAAAATCTAAAGTTGTTAATAATAGACTATCTAGACTGGGAATATGAAGATATGCATCTAGACGTACTACAAGAAAAAATTAATAATTACTTAGTCTATATTGAAGATAAGCAGTATTTTAAAGATTATGGAGACAACTTTGAGAAAAAATAATTGATATAGATTTTCAACATAGTGTTTCGGAAAATGGAATGAAATTTCTGAACGTAGTTTCCAGTCAATTAAATGATACTGACATATTCATCAATATTCACTTACCAGGAGAATAGCTTTTTATGACTTGTTTACGTTCTAATTTATTTTTTTAGATTTTTGAAACTAGGAAAAGTTTTGTAGAATTGTACATTTAATAAACTATTTTACCTAGCTTTGAGTAAGCGAAGGGAAAGTAACAGACATGCTTGATGTATAATTACAAAAGTTAATGAAAAATGACGTTGAAGTAGTATTTGACTTTAATTGAGAGAATACTTGTAAGTAAGGAAGAGTAAGCGGTAATTGGTAACCCAGTTACCGCTTTTTGTTTTAACTAAGGGTACGGGTGAGACTAGTAAGGCTGTTGATGATGTAGTTAAAGATGGTATTCGCTTTTCAGATGAATTTAAATTGAAACCTAAGGTAAAATATGAAACGAATGGATATCTATATCAAACAGATGAACTCTGAAGAATTGAGAGAGCTTCTGGAGAATTAATGTTAGAGATGGGAGAACGTAATAGTAAGCATCAGCTAGCTGCTGGAAGAGAAGACCGAGTTAAAGCTCCTAGTACTCAAGGCGATCATGGTGGACATTTAATCGGTACGCAATTTAATGGATCTCCGCTTATTGATAATATAGTTGCAATGAATAGTAATGTGAATGTAAGTGCTTATAAAAAATTGGAATCTGCTTGGGCGAAAGCTTTAAGAAGAGAAAAAGAGGTTTTTGTGGATATAAGGCCAAGGTATAGCGGAACTTCAATACGACCGGATAGCTTTGCTATCAGTTATAAAATAAATGGTATTGAAAAAGTAAAGATTTTAAAAAATGTATATGGAGGTTAGAATATGAAAACTGAAAAAATGGAAGAATTATATGGAGTAATTGCAAATTATCTTAATAGTATAATCCCTGTTGGGTGGAAGGAAGTTTATTTATATGCAGAAATAGATGACTTTAGTAATGAGACCTTTTTCTATTTCTATCCTAACAATGGTTCTGAACCTATCTATAGTTTAGAGATTCCTAAAATATATAATTTAGAAAAAGATCAGTATATGGAAAATTTATTTAAACTTAATGACTATGTAGAAAAACTGCGCGAGGAATTTAAGGATAATAATCAACCGTTGTGGTCTAGTTTAACATTTGAACTAACTTCTTCGGGGAAATTTAACATTGATTATGATTATACAGACTTGGATAATTGTGATTATGATGATTACGAAAGACATGTGATATGGAAATATAAAAAATTGAATAAGTTACCTGATGAAAATAATGAATTTGATAAAGAGATTATTGAGAAATACAAAAAGGAAAGATAATATTTTTTATTAAAATATCCTACTAGATGAAAAAATGGAAGAGAATTATGAAATGTATTCATATAAAATGAAGAGTTTAATAAAAGTTCTTTTAGAAATTCAGACAAAAAAATGACTTTGATTTTGATGAGGCTCTTAAAAAAGCACTTACTTTGAGTAAGAAACAGGGATTTTATCAATATAAAGAAAACGAAAAGAAGATAACAATCTACTATCTATATTTAGTAGACGGTTATCTTTTTTTCTTTAAATAGTTTTTTGGGATTGGAAAATACAATTGTCGATGCACAGCAAATTGAAAATTGTGTAAAATAAGCCCATTCCAGTAAGAGTTAATTGGACGGATAATGGAAGGGAGTAAAGCCCCCCTAGAATATTCAACTGCTAGAGACGTGGCAAAAAGCTTTGCATAAACGTGTGTGGGTAAGGATGAAGCTTGTAAACTTGCGAAGGGGCATAGTGGTTCTGGAGGAAGTACGGGAGCTAGTGAAGTTAAGGGTACGGGTAAAGTTTCTAATAGTGGTGAAAGTTTAAGTAGAATAGAATACTTGCGTAATAAATATGGTCGGTTTACTCACCAGGAATTAAACAATAGGATTAATTTGCGTGATGCTGTAGCGAAAGAAGTTGAAAGATTAAATAATTTAGGCCTTTCTAACAGGGAGATGGGGCCTGCGGTTGCTGGAACTTTTGACAAAACAACAGGTAAGTATTACTTTGGAATCAATAATACTTTAGGTAAGATTCCAGAAGAATTACATCCATTAATAGAACAACGGATTACCAATATGCCAAAATATATTAAAGAGGGATATACATTTACGTATGGGGAGGGATCTCACGCAGAAGTTTATTCGTTAAATCAAGCGTTACTTGCAAATTCACAAGCAAGTGCTTCGAATTTTATCACTCATGTAGTACGTTCTGGTAAAAAATTGAAACCGGCTGGTATGATGATGCCAACCTGCCCACATTGTAATTTTATTACTGAAGGATTTGAATTTAGTTCAGAGGTGAAAAAGATTGGAAAATCAAATTGATATATTAAGTAAAGAATATGTTATAGAACATGGAACTGACTTTGACGAAGATTTATGGTTTACATCTTATAGTGATGAAGTTTTAGATAATCCGGAAGATGAGAACGGTAAACCTTTTACCGGTTTAGCTTACGAATTACATGATAATGGTAATTTGATATACTATACAAATTATGTAAAAGGTTTTATAGAGGGTGAGTTAATAGAATTTTATAAAAATGAAAATTTAAAATCAGTGAAAAATTTGATTCATGGACAAAGTAATGGTACCGAAAGAATCTGGTATGAAAGTGGAGAATTAAAATTTGAAGGAGAATATAAATTTGGGATAGCTCTCCATTATACAGAATGGGATGAAAAAGGTCGTATCATAAAACAAAAAATTTCCCCTACAGAAACAGATTTAAAATTGATTGAATCAGTTTCTAAAAGTGATACCTTATGAAGAATTTAGATTTAGATAATATGAAATTGATAAATGAATTTACCGACATTCAGAATGAATTGTTATCCGAAGTAAATCTTGAGAATAGATTTGACGTTAATGAAATCAAAAACGTTGCAGGGATAGATTTAGCTTACTGGGATGTAAATAATAAAACGTATGGTACATGTTGTATCGTAATGATTGATTATTATACAAAGGAAGTTGTTGAAAAGGTATATAGTTATGGTGAAATAAGCATTCCTTATATATCAGGCTTTCTTGCTTTTCGTGAGTTGCCTTTAATACTTGAAGCCGCGAAGAAATTATCTAATGAACCTGATTTATATATGTTTGATGGAAATGGGTATTTACATTATCGTCATATGGGAATTGCTACCCATGCTGCAATGTATTTAAACAAACCAACAATTGGCGTGGCAAAGAGCTATTTGAAAATAGAAAATGTCGACGCTACGATGCCTAAAGAGGAAGTAGGTTCTTACACTGACATTGTAATTCATGGTGATATATATGGTAGAGTTTTGAGGACTTCGTATTGTATAAAGCCAATCTTTGTTTCATGTGGGAACTGGATTGATTTAGATACAAGTACTGAAGTTGTAATGAACTGCATAAATAATGAAAGTCGATTACCTATTCCAGTTAGATTAGCAGATTTAGAAACACATAAAATGAGGAAGAAGTTAATGGAAGGATAAAATAGTGTATTCTATACGTATTAGGATACAACTATAATGACATGTGGAAGACAATAAACTAACGAACTCGTACAAGCTCCTATTTTAAAATACATTACATTTCAAAGCGTATAAGAGGTGTCATACTTTCACTATAAAGTTATAAAATTTACAAACTTAAAGAGATTTATACAGTTAGAAAACATATAAGTTTAAAGCACTTGATTGTCAACTAAAGGCAACGAGTGCTTTTTTAATAGATAGATATACTATAAATTTTTAGAAAATATTTTTTATGAATTCAGGCTAATGAAAATTACTATTATTATATAATTGAAAATACATTAGCAAAAGTTGTGGACTCCGTATCTCATTCGTTAAAGGTGTAGAAATACTGCCAGATGGAAGTGTCGTTAGAACTGGAACGAACTATAGCGGGAAATTCCAAGAAGCCCATGATGCCTCAAAGGCGAGTATTCAGAGTAGGATCTCGAATTTGGAGAGTGGTGGGGTTAAGGGTACGGGTAAGGTTACTAAGGATGTAGATAAAATTGATTATGGAGCTTGAGATCCTCCAAAAGATATGTATGATCCGCATGCGCATCATATTGTATTTAAAAAGGGAAATGGAAAAGTCCAAAAAGAATTAGTTAAAGAGGGGCAAGAGATATTAAAGGAATATGATATTGATCCGATTTTAGGACTTGAAAATTTTGTTTGGGCTCCGAATAGGGTTAAAGATCAGCATGGTATTGAAGCGCTTAGAAATGTTGTTGATAACCTAAAAAAAGTCAGGGATGCTGGTGGAGATAGAGATGATATATTAGAAATGCTTAATAAACTTGGAGATATTGCAAAAAGGAGGAAGTAATTAAGGTGGATAGTAAACAGGTTGCAAAAGAAATCCGATCAGCTATAAAAAATGGCAATGTTGAAGAGGTGGCTGAATTAATTGGTTCTAATATAGAACTTTTAAATATGATGACACCTTTTGGGACATGGCTTCACGTTGCTGCTTCTAGAGGGAAATTGGATATAGTAAAAAAACTAATAGAACTTGGTTCAAATATAAATACGTTAGGTGGCGTATATGGTGGTGGAGCATTAAACGAAGCTGCTTCTGAAGGGTATATTGATATAGTAAGATATTTATTATCATGTGGAGCTGATATGGATACGAGTGAACCCGAAAGGAATCCGTTGTTTGGTGCAATTAGTAATGAGCATGTTAATATTGCAAAACTGTTAATTGAGAGTGGGATAGATACAAAAGTTAAATATAGTGGTGAATTCATGAAAGATATAGATGCATTAACTTTTGCAATGGAACAGGGTCAATTAGAAATTGTAAAGTTATTAGAGAACCAAAAAGAATTGACTACTACTATAGCCGAAGTAAATGATAATAATCAAGATTATCATGATGAAATCTTAGAGCATGTAACTAAATACTTTGGAACTATCCAAAATACTATAATTGAGATTGTTCCTGGTAGTAATGTTTCAGTCAATATTCATATAATTCCTCCGTCAATGAATAAAGATTTTGTAACTCTGGTAACTACAGGTATGAGTGATGTACCTATGGGTTATTCAAATGAAGAAAGCGAGTTTAAATATGCAGAATTATTATTGAAATTGCCTTCAAGTTGGTTAGTTGGGAAAGAGAATATGGAGGACAAAAATTATTATTGGCCTCTTGAATGGTTAAGGAAAGTAGCTCATATTCCACATATTTATGATGGATGGCTTGCTGAAGGAGTTATTCTTCCGAATGGAGAACCCCCACAACCATTTGCATCGAATACAAATTTATCATGTATAATGGTATGTCGTCCCAAAGAATCCGGACTCGATAAAGTTCAAGTTGAACAAGGAGATATAAATATTTATACACTTGTTCCTATTTATGAAGAAGAAAGAAATCTGGCATTAGAAAAGGGTTATGAGTACCTGCTTAAAACAATGAATGAGAAAGGTATCTCCGATGTTTTAGATATAAACAGGGTAAATGTTGGTTTATAGTAAGAATTATAGATATTATTTAACGTAATAATGCTACGTTAGACAGGCCGATTATAGTCAGATAACACTATGATTGGTCTGTTTTTTTGTTCATTTAACTTAGTGCTTGCTTGTTTTACAAGAGAAGAAGAGTACTTTTTTGATTTTAGAACGAAAAGTGAAAAGAGAATTATAATTTTATAAGTGCACTAAGGGTACGGGAGATTCCAGATTAGAATATTTGAGAGGGAAATCTGGCGAATTAACTTCTGAACAGCTCCATGCTAATATTAATGAAAGGGCTGGTATTACATTTCCGCAAAGGTCCACTAGGAGTCAACTTAAAAATGGAGGTTATATTGTTGAAGATGTTGACTTGTATAAAAAAATGAGTCCAAATAAGAATCGTGCTTTGGGGTTTCGGAATACAAAAAATGATGGATTGGTACAAGCGCATCAAACAATACAAGATGAATGGGCTAAGATATGGGCTAAAACAAGCGGTAATAATTATAGCAGTCGACAAGCACCATCAATATTACTCAAATCTACCTTTGGTGAACCACATGCTATAATATCCGCTCTTCAAAGAGCTAGAAGAAGGAATGAAGGTTTTAGTACGGATATAATATACGAATTTAATATTAGCTATAAAGAAATGATTGAAGCGGGTGTAGATTTAAAAGTAGCAAAAAAAGTAATGTGAGAAGCATATAGATATTTTGATGGATTAGGAGGATTTAAATGATAAATGTTCAAAAATTGTCGAC
Organism: Bacillus cereus group sp. N14; assembly: GCF_016483555.1. Lineage (NCBI taxonomy): Bacteria > Bacillati > Bacillota > Bacilli > Caryophanales > Bacillaceae > Bacillus > Bacillus cereus group sp. N14. The sequence continues at coordinate 47,508 of NZ_JAEHBQ010000022.1, read as the reverse complement.
TTATGAATTATATTCTCCAGTTGATGAAAATGAAATTAAAAAAATTGAAGAGGAAATGGGATTAATACTCCCTAATGCTTATAAACAATTACTAAAGCATACAAATGGTTTCGTGTCCGATAATGGAGTCGTTATATTTGGAGTGGATATAATAGATGAAAGGAATAAAACATATGAAGTCCATGAATATGCAAAGGGTTATGTTGCTGTAGGAAGTAATGGTGGAGGCAAAATACTGTTAATGACTGCAAATGAAAACACAACAGAGTTAGTACAAGTTGATTCGGGGATTATGGATCCGAATTATGCTACCACAGTAAGTGAGAATTTTATACAGTGGATAAATGACGGAGCGATAGATATTGACTGTGTGGACGAAAAACAGGAAGTGTTTAAGGAAAAACTGTGTAATCTTATATTGGTAAGTCCACCGGTAGGAGGGGCTATGGATTTAAAGAAAATACAAGAGGTATTTATCATCAAAAAGGGATTGTTTGACTTATTAAAAGGATCAAAGCAATTACCATTCGTGTTAATGAAAGACATACCTGTTGAGTTGGCTTTAAAAAACATAGAACTGTTAGGCGAATTAGGGGATATATTGAAAATATCTAGTACTGATTAACTGATTTTAGGGCTTAAAATAGAGTGGATTTGAATTAAGAACCGTTTAATACAATTATTAATTCAAAATAATATTGTTGAAAAATTGCTATTGGTTCCGTGTGTCTTATATAATCAATAAATTAAACTCTTAGAAAATATTATTTGAATTTAGAGCACTTGATTGTCGACTAAAGGCAACGAGTGCTTTTTTATTAGATAGACATGCTATAAATTTTTAGAAATTATTTTTTATGAATTCAGGCTAACAAAAATTACTAGTATTATATAATTGAAAATATATTAGCAAAAGTTGCGGACTCCGTATCCCCATTCGTTAAAGGTGTAGAAATACTGCCAGATGGAAGTGTCGCTAGAACTGGAACGAACTATAGCGGGAAATCCCAAGAAGCCCATGATGCCTCAAATGCGATTATTCAGAGTAGGATCTCGAATTTGGAGAGTGGTGGGGTTAAGGGTACGGGTAATATTGGTAAGGGAGCCAGTGGGGCTAATGAATTCGATGATATCTTAATTGATTCATACAAAAATCTGAGGAAAAATAAAGAAATTTCAGGTCAAGCACATCATTTGAATCAAGATGCTGCTTTTAGAGACTATATTCCAACAAATGACGGACTTTCTGTAAAATTGGAAGGAAATATATTTAAAGATATAGATAGCCCCCATTACAATGCTCATAAAAGTTTAGAAGATTTTTGGAATATTTACAGGAAAAATGGAGATCTAGCAGGGCTTAAGCCTAATTTAACAGACTATAACAATGCATTGAGAGATTCTTTAATTAATGCAGGGTTATCAGAAGCACAAGTAAACAAAGCAGTTTCAGAAGCAATCAAGCAACAAATAAATGCTGGTCTTTTGGCTGATGATTTCGTACCTAGAATACCGGGGAGAATTAATTTACCAAAACCAAAACCAAAACCTTGATGGAGGAAGTAAAGTGAGATTAGAAAATGAAGTCGTGAAGTCTTTATGTAGAATTGATTTTTTATCACACACTAGAAAATTAGAAATTGATTTTGAGATAGTACCAACTTTAAAATTGGCTAGTAAAAGTATTAATCAATTAAAGTGGGAGAACCTTTGTTTAGATAAAATAGGAGATGTTACTTCACATTTATCAAAGAATTATAAAGAAATGTATAATAAAAATTGGAATAATTTAGCGATGGATATAAAGAAGGAAATTATTCCTATTGTTGATGAAAAATTGTCTGTTCTGATTAGTGAAGGACAACTTTTAGAAAACATGAAAAGTCAAATTTTATTTGATATAATGAATATCGCACTATATAAAAGTTATTCTTTAGTATGCGAGTCTGAATTTTATAATTGTTTATACGAAATATATATAAATGGTTATATTCCATGTGGGTGGACTGGAGAATATCCTAAAGGAAATATAAAAGTTATATGATAAGGAGTGAAGTTTTTTGGAAGAAAATAAAGATTTCCTTAATGAATGTATGAATATTATAAATACTACCATATATAAGGTTTTTAAAATAGGCATCAATGATGAACAAGAAAAGCAAATCTTAGGTGCATACCTTTTTGGAATGTTTAATGGATTAGGACACGAAAAAAATATTAAACCTGTTGACATACAAGGTGCTATGATTCAGATTTTAAACGAAAAACTAAATTATTCTTTAGAGTCTGCTGTTCAATTTAGCCAGTTTCTTATTAATTCCACAGATAAAAATTTCCATCCTACTATGTTTGCTATTATCCATAGAGGATTGGAAGGGTATTCCATGTATAAAGATGGTAGAAATGAAGAATTATCACGAGATTTTCATGATATTATTGAAGTTGTTAAAACAGCAACTTAAATTAAAATTAAGATAGTATGTGCTATTTCACTAGATTCTATGAGCGAAGGAGAAAGATTTTTAAAGAATAAAGTGAAATGGCTAAAGCAAATGATGGACATGTTAAACTAGAAAGCGGTCGAGATAATTCAAAGCCAATTATTATATTGAAAGTTTCTTGAGAACTTATTCGGAAACATGGTACGATGCACATGAAAATAAACATGAAATTTATAGTGGTTACTGGAGTTTTGAAAGTGGAGCAATCGCAAAAATTTAAAAATTAGATGACTCAACTTTGAAAGATACTTCATACTCCCCCCTATGATATGGTGCATTACCAAGAAAAATAAATGTAAGAATCCACAGTGATAAACTTTTACACTGTGGGTTTTTTAAATTGGTGTTTAAGTACCTACTAAGGGTACAGGTAATACTGTAAAAGATGTAGATTTAAAAGAACTTTTACCAAATGAAGGGGACATAGGAACGTATAAAGATCTAATTAAAGCAGGATCACCTGGTGATGACATTACACCTCATCACATGCCTTCAAAAGAATTCTTAGTAAGAAAACTGGAATGGGATTCTAAAAAAGCTAAAAATGACGGTATGGCAATGAATGTAGAACAACCGAAAACAGGTGGAAGACATAGAAGGACTGAGACATACGGTCGAAATATGACTAATGAGGAGAAAGCATACTATTATTCTTTAGAGCCGCGTGATGCTCTTGCTTTTGATTTGTTGAATTTGAGAAAAATATACATAGAATATAACGTATATAAAGAGATACTCCCAAATTTGAGAGAGTATGCTAGACAAGCAAGAGAGGATTATTATAAAAAAGAATTAAGGAAAGAATGATGATTTACTTTACTAGTCTATAATAGTAGGAACATTTTAGTTTTCAATTTTATTTGTCTTATGTATTTCAATAATATTTAATTTTATGTAACTACTCAGCCACTCTATAAAAAATCGACTGAAAAGCATTTTTTTAAATGGTCGAGAGGGACTGGCCATACATAGAAGCGGTTAGGGCCTATTTCTGCCACGCGTAAAGTTTTAAAACATAGAAAGAAAGCGAAGTGTATGTCCATTTTTATCTTCATGGCAGAAATCTATATGATGAAAAATGAGTACCTTTTACCAAACTTGTAAATGAAATATATGGCTGAGCAGTTACAATTTTATTAATTTTTTTAAAAGGAGAAGTTTATATGGACAGCAAATCTGAGATCAAGAGATTATATAGTTGTAGATTTTTAAAAAATCAATCGGAATGTGAAGAGTTTGACAGTGTATTAGAAAGCTTAGCAGATTGTGATGATGAGAAGCTTATTAAAGAGTTGTGTATAGTATTTGAGGATGAAACACAAGAGGAAGAAGTTATGTTTGGTCTAGTTCATTTTATTGAAGATTTTGAAATGGAAAAATATCTAACAGAGATGCCTAAAGCTTTACCCAAAATGGTTGAGAGTGCAAAAGAGTGGGCAATGCTACTAAACATAAGAATTTTAAATAATGATTTATATAGAAGTGAGTATGCTAAAATTCTTGTAGGAATGAATCATGATATAAAACTAACAGTAATCAATTTGCTTAATGAAATTATTTCTGACGATCCTAAAAGATTCGAGGGCGTTGCTAATGAAATTCTTAGCGAGCTAAAAGAAGTTGATAGAAAATAACTAATGGTGAGGAAGGGTTACTATGGAAAGCTCAAAAATAATTTTATGTATACCAGGGTTATGGAAAAACAGAAGTGAAATTGTTGAATTAGTGGCAAGACAAAGTGAAGGATATATTTTTGCAGGAAATAGTATTGGTAAGCTTGGTGAACCAATAGGATTTTTTGAAGCCGAGATTTATGGGTATGATGAACATTTGGCGGAAGCTTTCGAGATTGCAGGGAATCGTAAATTTACAGAAGAGCAACTTGATTGTATTAAAAACCATTTTTTAACTGTATATTTAGTTGGAGAAGGCGGATCTATTGATAAAGTAGTAAAGATACTTGAAGTTGGGAATGTACTTTTAAAGGCTGGTGGACTTGGGGTTAAAGTTGAATCATCAGGTACTGCAAATACAATTGAAGAGTGGGCTAATATATATAATACAAATGATACAGTGGATTTATTTCAGGCATTTGTAACAGTAGTAGAAGAAACAGATTTTTACTACACATGTGGAATGCATTGTTTTGGATTACCAGATGTTATTGCTTTTAAAAATCAAATGACAACACAATATGCTCAAGATTTGATGCGGATTTTTTGCTTATACAATCTTATTGAGCAGCCTAAATTAGAAAATGGTTCTACGTTTAGTATAGATGAGAACAGTCCGAGTTTTATTTTAAGGTATGCTGAGTGTAGGCATTTTCCAGAAGATAATATATTTTATAATAAATATGGTATATGGGCATTAGTTAAAAAAAATACTTAAGTTTATTATGAATTGTACTCTATAAAATGGCCAGTTTAATAAAAAAATTTGAGAATATGAACTAAAAATGACTTTGGGATGTTAATCCAAAGTCATTTTTTATATTTATGCTATTGAGGAGTGCAAGCCAAAGGTTATTAGATTATAATTTCAATTTGAGGCGTATAAGAAAGAGAATCGGGAAAGTAACATGTCTTATGAGACCTATCAAAAGAGAAGATTAGACAGCCGTGCATTTAACTATGACTCAATCAAAGATCAACATGAACATAAGGAAGTTTGGCGTGATGAGGGGATACTGGGCATGACGCTATTGTTAGCTGGGTCTACAGTGTTCTTTCCACTAGCTGGTGCAGCATTATTTGTCTTTACAGCGAGTGTTGGTGTAATGGAAGTTTCCGGTGCAGTAATGGGAAAAGATTTTTGACACAACGGAAACTTGACACAAATGAACGTTGGTTACGCGATGTGTTGGGGGCGTAGATGTAGCACCTGTATCTAAAGGATTGCATGCATTTGGAAATGTCACAATTATGAAGGAAAATATAGATATGATTTAGTTTATTCAAATGATGAAGAACTATTACCGGATGATATTTTTGATTTATGGTTTGAGGAAGTGGAGAAAAGTAATTGCTAAAGTGAACCTTGATGGGCTGTATGCCTCTCAAGGTTTTTATAATTTTATACTGAAATTAAAAGCTTATAGTAAAAAGCGAAGCGTACGAGTGAAGTGAGGAACCTAGATAACGTTCCGCGAATTGATGAAATTGAAGTAAACTGTAATTATAAAACTAAATTCGATTCAGAAGAATTTGCAAGACAGTTAAAGGATCAAGAAAAAGGTATGAATGCATTAACTGTATATGAGTACCAGCAAAATCGGAAGCGATTTATTGATGAAGGTAGAGCAATAGAAGGAGATGCAGCACAACAAGCAGCTAGTTGGTTGAAAACACAGGTAGCACTTCATAATCCGGATCAAATAGCAGGGGGGAATCCGTTGCATATTGGTGGGCTGGGAGATAAAAGGATAAATTCTTCACTAGGTAGTCAATGGCGGTATAGAATTGATATTGTTGATGAACAAATCAAGGAATTGAAAACAGTTTAACCTTAGAACAACGGAAAAGTACGTATTTAAATGTTAAATTTACATAGTAAAGGAGGAATGTCAATTGAGTATTTATAGTGATTTTAAAAAAAATAGTAAAGTAGAAGAGTATACAATAAATAAGTATAAAGAATACCTTCCTAAAGAATTGATTGAAGCATGGAGAATTTATGGCTATGGGACTTTTATGGATGGCTATTTAAAAGTAATAAATCCGGATGATTTTAGTTCTTTAGTAAGCGACACATACTTAGGGAGTAAAGGAACAATTCCTATTTTTACTACATCCCTAGGTGATATTATAATTTTTGAGAAAGATGAAAATCAAGAGTCGTATATAGTGATGATTAACTATCGGAAAGGTAAAACAAAAGTTTTAGCCTCAAAATTCTCTTTGTTTATTAGATTTTTAGAGGAAGAAGCATTTAAACAAAGGGCATTAGGTTGGTTACCTTATCCAGAGGCAATAAAACAATATAATGAACCAGAGTATGAAGAATGTTTTGGTTATACACCTTTACTAGGGCTTGGTGGAGAAGAAAAAGTAGAGAATTTAAAAAAGGTGAAATTGAAGGAACATATTCTAATTATTACTGAGTTTATGGGCCCTGTCCAATAATAGAAAAAGCAGCATGTGTTTTGATCCTATGCGAATGGATATATAGGATTAGTTTTAATAACTTATACTTACTAATTCATTTGCACATATGTCAATGTCCGTATTGCTAAAATTAAATATACAATAACTCATAAGAAGGTTAATGAAAATAAAGTATATGTTGTGTGGAAAGAAAAAGAATAGGTTGTTAGAAAGTACGTACTTCATGATGGTTGGACCAAATGATAGTAAAGAAAAAGGAGTACGAGTTTTGGTGAGATGACATTTACTATTTGGATGATCTAAATACCGATAAAGTCACTCATAAGTGGGAAACTGATTCAGATTTACCTGGTGAAGATAAATGGGGAAATATAAAATAGTTACATGGCTTTATTTTTAGTATTAAGGAGGATATAAATGAAACCTAATTATTTTTCAATTTCAATGTACCCCACAGTATCTTTTAACGAGGAAGAGATACTGGGGCGTCTTCTGGATGTGTTTGAGTCAAATGAGAAATTTGCTCCTACTCATTGGGGCAACTGTGAAACAATACGGGTAGAATATAACCGTCAGGAAATTATTGAAAAAGTGATTTCGGAGCGTAGGGTATCTGAAGTTCACTTGTATCGTGATAAATCTGTAAACTATAGAGGGAGCTTTCAAGTTAACTTGGGCCATGGCTCATTTTTGGAGTTTGAGTTTCAAAAGTCTGTACCAAAAAAAATGTGGCCGGATTTTTTTGAGTTATCCGACCAAATCGCAGAAATCGTGAAACCATCTTTTGGAGTGGCTCATATGTTTTGGCCAGTATCCTATCCGTGGAATACGGAACGTGAACGCTTACATAAGTGGATGAATATGTGTTCTCAACCTATACCAGTTAGGTTTCTTCCTAGCGGTCCTTTGGGGATAGGAACTAGAACATATTTTAGTAGTCATGTTTTGGATATGTTTGATAAGGAGTTAGTACTAAACAGTCCAGCCGTGGTATCAGAACTGAATTGGGGTGGGGTGTGCATAGATCTTTTACAAAATTCATTGGAAGTTGATATTGATACATTGCTTGATAGTTGGTTACATGTAATGAAATATTTGGAACCAGCTCAAGTAATGGCAATACCAAGTTTTGGTGATAATGGAAGAGGGGTATTCTTCTCACCTAATGTTGCTTGGAAGGACCATCTGAAAAGCTAAGTGAAAGGAGGTAGTAATAATGAATGAGAAGAAAAATGATAGAATAAGAGTCATGGAAATATTAAATCGATCTCAATACAATGATGAGGTAATAGATCAGTTAGATATAAGTGATTTAGACCTTACTTTTTCAGATCTGTCAGAAGTAATGGCAAGGCGCATTATGGCAAAACGAGTTATGTTGAGAGCTTCTTCATTAATGAGAGCGGCGTTTTATGATTGCGATTTTGAATTGGCTGACTTTAGAAGTTGTAATTTAGAGGAAATCAACATTGCAGATTGTAGGTTTGGCGAAGCGGATTTTTCTAAAGCGAATATGAAATATGCAAAGATAAATATAAGTAGTTGTTTTGAAACATGTTTTGATGAAGTTGATTTTTCATATGGAGAATTAGTTGGAACTATATTAAATGATGTAAATGTAAATTAATTGAAAATTGCAAGGGGTTATTGGAGGTGTAATGTGAAAGCTAATAAAGCATTTGAATGTGTATGTAATCTAATATCTGAAAAGTATTTAGATAATGGTTGGAAGTATTCTAAGTCTGGTCATTGGATGAGTAAAAAAGATAAAAATTTCATTTATAAGGTACTCTTTTATACAAGTTGGAATAATATATCTGATAAAAATGTAGTATTTTATGGTGAATGCGCAATTCTTCCTTTAAAATCTAAAGATAAAATATTTCATATTAATACACGTCAGTGCAATGTACCAAGCGGTCAGTTATATTGGAACATTGCAAATGAGGAAGAGTGGGAGCGGACAGTTAACGAATTCACTAATTGGTTAAATAGTGTATTTATGCCAATTGTAGAAAGGTGCAAGAATGATTTGAACAACTTTGTAAAAGAGGTTGTTGAAAGGGGTTTTTATCCTCAAAAGGGTTATATGGTAGATATAAATTTTATATTAACACACGGGTCGCGCGAATTAGCAGAGGAAGCTATCAAAAGATACTATAATAGTTTGGAAGATTCGATAAAAAAAGAATTTAAAGACAACTATGAAAATATGGTGTGTGGTAATGAAGCAGTTAGTACATATGGTAATAACATGATGAGAAATTACACCAATTTTAGAACTATCATAGAAAATAAAATAATTATTACTTTATAGTATATAAAATAGTTTGACTTAGTAAGTGATAATTGGTACTCCAGTTATCGCTTTTTGTTTTAACTAAAGGGTACGGGTGAAACTCCTAAGATAGCTGAAATAAAAGAGAAAGATCTTAGGAAGCACATTATTAAAGGGAAAATGGAAGGAAAGAACTTGCGCCAAACGTCGCTATATTATTGAGGACGGTTATAAATATACAACAGATGAAATTGGTAGAATAGTAGATGTCGAGGCGGAAGGATTAATACTTCAAAAAGGAAAACGAAACACAGGAATGCAAGTGGCTGCAGGAAGAGAAGATAGATTGCCTGATGATGATTATGATGATGGTGGGCACTTGATAGGAACGCAATTCCATGGATCCGGTCATATTGATAATTTAGTCGCTCAAAATAAACAAATTAATCGTTCGGGTGTAGAATGGGCTAATGCATTAGGTGGAAAGCCTCCTAAAAAAGTATCAGTAAAGATTGAACCAGTATACTTAGGTTCATCGCTAAGACCAAACTTATTTAAAATAAAATACCAAATTGAAGGTCAACGTAAGGTAATACGTGAAATACTTAATAAAACAGGAGGTTGATGTAAAAGTGTTCGAATTAGAATTAAATAAAATCTATCAAAATATAGCTCAAAAAATAAATGATACAATTCCCGTAGAATGGGATATCTTTTATTTTAATGCAGAGATTCATAACCAAGAGGGTGGGGTATTATTCTTTTTCAATACCCCAGATAGATTAGATGAATATATATATTCCCATGATATACCAGATGTATTTAATGTAAGTGAAAAAGAATATGATAAGAAATATGATGAATTATTTCATTTAAGTATAGAGTTACAGGAAATATTTATAAAAAATAATCAGGAACCTTGGTATTCTTTTGACATGATTGTGACATCTGAGGGTAAAGTAAAAATTCATTATGGGTATACTAAATGGTATCAATCTACTTTTGGACCGAGTGACCGAGTGAATTATTTTGAATATAAATATTTAGGGAAGAAACCTAGTAATGAAAATGAGCGAAGAAAATTCGAAGAGATGAAAGAATATGAAGAGCAAAATAAATCTTAAAATATTTTTTGTTAAATTAAGGAATGCATTATTAGCGAGTAAATATGTAAAATATCCAAATTAACTAGCTTTAGTTGGACTATTGAAAAAAAGAATAGTGACGGATTAATGTTACTTATAAAACATATGAAATTAAAGAACTTGATTGTTATTTTGGACAACAAGTGCTTTTTTCATAGATGTATTTAAACTTAATGAATAATGCGCGGTATATATTAATAAAAGAAAATAAATTGTTAATATTGTATAATTGAAATTAGAAGAGCAAAAGGTGTGGGTTATACCAAAGAGTATTCTTTGAGAAATGATTTATTAACTCTTATTGAGGAGTGTGAATATGAAAGTTAATCATTCTGACTATGGAGGTTTTATTGTTTCTAAGAATGTTGTAGCCGGAAAACCAATACGTTATACATTTAGAGAAAAATCAGAAGTTCCTCAATTAAATGGGTGGACTATTTACTCTTCAGAAGATAATGATGAATATGTAAATGATTCTAGTAATTTTCAAGTTTTAGGAGCAAACTCTGTATTAGAAATAGCCCCAGTTATGTTAGAAATTTTTGATGCTCCCTATGGAACAGACCTATGTTGGTTGTATAAAGAAGGTGTTCATGTAGGATTTTATGATTTGATAAGTGAAGATGAGAAAGATATTGTTCAAATTGTAAAAGGAAATTGATGCTATTTTGTGAGTTCCTTGATCACTAACAAAAATACATTTCCAATAAGAAAAGTCAACAGCGACGTTAGGAGAACGTAATGGTCTGTTGACTTTTTTTATAGTGTCATTTCATGACAAGATTTATTTATCATCTTCGTTTAAGTTAATGGTTTCTTTGTTTTTACCAGCAATTCGTAGATTATTCAATTTGTTTTTACGAACTTCAAGGATAGCTTTTCTCATGTCTCGTTCGATTCGTTGCTTGTAAAGAAGTTCTGTAAATGCTCTAAAGCATTCATTACCACTTCCAACATGCACTCGAATCAATCAATCTAAATAAAAAAGCTCGCCTTTTTCATTCTTATTTTTTCAACAAAAACCGACATTCGCTCGCAAATCCTCAATAATATTAATTTCATCGGCAATACCATTGATATTATAGTTTGTCGGCTTGATATTTTAAGATTCCCAATATTTAAAGGGAATGATGTTAAGATTACAATGAAACTAGATAAAAGTTTATATATTAAGTTAGATGATATACAGTTTAAAAATTGAAAAAGGTGAAGTGCCAAGAGAACTTTTTACTCCACAATAGCTTGATCAGATTGAAAAGGGAAGAGCTAGAATAAAGGAGGTTACTTGGCGCCATCATCAGGTTCCTGGAAAGATGTAATTAGTATTAGAAGATATTCATGGGGCAGTTAACCATATTGGTGGAAATAAATGATGGGGAGAGGGTATGAGATGAGAAAAGATTTAGAGTGGGAATATGCTGATGCAGAAGTATCAGAAACTAAGATTAAAGAAATTGGATTACAATTAGGCTTCCAGTTACCTCAAGATTATATTGAGTGTGTAAAAATAAATGGAGGTGCGAGTGTATTACCAGAAGAATTTAATGTAGGTAATGTAGAGCGTTGCTTTGGCAGTTTATTTAGTTTTGATGAGGAAAGTAGTGAGTACATTGTTAAAAAGTATGAAATATACAAACCTACGCTTCCGCAAAAGATTTTCCCTATTGCAATTGATCCAGCAGGAAATTTAATATGTTTTGACTATAAAAATGCAAAAAGTAACCCTGTTGTGGTATTTTGGGAACATGAGAATGCTGGCGAAAAAGAAATGTTAATGCGTCAAGAAGGTTTAACAGAAGGACAAGTAGAAGAACTGGCAAGAGAAAAAGTATTTTACATTGCAGATACATTTACTGATTTTTTAAGTAAATTACACGATTAAAAAATATAATGATGAATGAAAAATAAAGTTTATGTGAAGTGGATAAAAAAATAATAGGATATTTGAACTATATACTCCATGATGGTTGTACCATCATGGAGTATTATGTGTAATGATAGAATAGAAAAAGAGGTACGAGCTTTGGCGAGATGACATTTTACTGGGGGCTGAATATAAATTATGGAATGTATATTAAACGAACTCGTACAAACTCGTAAGTTTTAACGTAATAGTTGTTACCACATATAAAAGGTGGAAGAGAAATTATGCTAAGGGATAAAATCAAAAATGATATATATTTTATCGAATTTATCGATTATGAGGAAAAGAGAATAGAAAAGTTTTTAATATTGGTTGAAAAGGTTATTGGGGAAAGAGGCAAAGGTGATAAAGGTGTAAAGAATGGATATATAGCGTTACAAGGATATTATTTTAATAAATTAAGGGCAATGTACTCTGCGGGTTGTTCTATTCAAACTATTCGTGATTTTTTACCTGAAGTAATAAATATAATGGAAAAAGTGTGGAATAAAGAAAGTGGATATATACGTATGTTATGGATGATATCTATAGCAGTAATGCTAAATGTTGAAGATAAAGAATTTAATAGACTAATAGCGATGGTAAGGAAAGAAGGATTAAATGATTATTTGATTAATTATTTTAATGCTTTTAGAAATGGTGAGTCATCAGATTTTTATGAGCAAAGTGAGTTTTATGTAAAAGATCCATATTTAAAATTAAAAGAAGTAATTGAGAGTAATAAAATTTCACAAGAGAATGCTATAAAAAATTTAGAGAAATATATAAAGGAATATTGGTATAAGGGACATTCAGAAGAAGCATGGTATGATGCACATGAAAATAAACATGATATTTATAGTGGTTACTGGAGTTTTGAAATTGGAGCAATCGCTAAAATTTTAAAATTAGATGACTCAACCTTGAAAGATAGTTCATATTACCCTTATGATATGGTGCATTGCCAAGAAAAATAAATGTTAGAATCCACAGTGATAAAATTTTATACTGTGGATTTTTTTAATTTGTGTTTAAGTACCTACTAAGGATACGTGTTAAGGAAAGGACCTAGATAACGTTCCGCGAATTGATGAAATTGAAGTAGACTTTAATTACGTAACTAAATTCGATTCAGAAGAATTTGCAAGACAGTTAAAGGATCAAGAAAAAGGTATGAATGCATTAACCGTATATGAGTATCAGCAAAATCGGAAGCGATTTATTGATGAATGTAGAGCAATAGAAGGAAATGCAGCACAAAAAGCAGCAGGAGAAAGAGCATTAAGAGATAAATTGAATAAGGATTAACACTTAAAGAAGTGAATGAATGAAAACTCAAGCGGTCTTATGTAATCCAGGTCAAGTCGCTGAGGAGATTCAGTATTTATGTTCTCAATGGAGGATTGAATAAATGTACTAGATGAACAAATTTGAAAAATATCTTCGAACGTGAATGAAGAGCAATTGAAAAATATCTATTTGAATGTCAAATTAACAAATTGAAGGAGGAAAAATTTTGCATACCTTAAAAATAATGAGTGAATTTAAACTGGAACAAAAAGTCCCTGAAAGTATAATTGAAAAATATTCTAATACACTTCCTGAATCATTAACTGGTATTTGGAAAGAGTATGGATTGGGAACGACCTTGAATGGATTTCTTAGGTTAATTAATCCTGAAGATTATTTTGAAATTGTGAAAGAAACATATATTAGACATCAAAATACAATACCATTATTTACAACAAGTATGGGGGATATCCTTTTGCTTGAGAAATATGGTGATAAATCATATATTATTCAATTAAATTATCGTAAAGGAAAATCAAAAGTCATTGCTTCTAAATTTGAGCTATTTTTAAGGTTTCTTGAGGAAGAAGAATATTTAGAAGAAGACATAGAATGGAATCCTTATTTAGTAGCCATCCAAAATTACGGAATACCAGCTTATAATGAGTGTTTTGGTTATATTCCTCTTCTTGGATTAGGAGGGACAGAAAAAGTAGAGAATCTGCAAAAAGTTAAATTGATTGAACATATTTATTTAATTACGCAGTTTATGGGGCCGATTGAATAAATGATTGTAGACCAAGAGATTACTTAATGGAAGTGTACGTAGATACGGTGAACGAACTTCAGTGAAAGCGTAAAAGAAGCACTAAAGAGGAATCCTAATGTTCGAGTAAAAGATTTAACTGTAAATGTTATAAGAACAGGAATTAATAAGAATAAGCCTGGTGAAATTACGTTCAAGTGTTGTCCACATTGTTCATATTTATTGAAGGAATTTGAAATGATATCGGAGGTTTCTAAATTTGGAAGATAAAATATTAAATGGAGAATACGTTATGAATAATGGCAAAAAGTTTGGAGAGGATTTTGGATATGGAGGAGATGAATACGATTCTTTTATAGTAGAAGATGATCAAGACAATAATGAGCATATTTTTACTGGAATCATTTATGACTGTTATGAGAATGGTAATTTAGCAAATTACTATATGGTTAAGGCTGGAATTAAAAATGGAGAAATGGTTAATTTTTATCCAAATGGACAAATTAAAGAAATTAAACATATAGAGAATAATACTTTAGAAGGTATACAAAAAGAATTTTATGAAAATGGTGTTATAAGATTAATGGAACATAGAGCTTTAGGGAGATTAGTGAGTTTTAAAAAATATGATGAACAAGGAAAAATAGTAGAAGAAATGAAGGAAACAAACAATGAAATCTACGATGTCAGATACCATAAATATTAGGGAAATTGGATTAGAACGCACACCAAAGTAGAAGAAAGATTACATGAAATGCAAAACGATCGATTTACAATTAAAGATATTACTTATATAAATTCGGATCATGAGGGACTTCGAAAATATATAGTAATTTTAGCACTTAATAGCGACGGTATATTTGAAAATAATCCCCCTTTCATTGAGGATTTGCTCAAAGTAACCATCATGCTTAAAGAAGAACTAGATAATAAAAATTTTGTCATAGATTTAACCAATAAGACTGGAACATTATACACAACTTGGTTATCATCAAAAGAAATTAAAGAAGCAAATAATATCGAAGATCTTGTAAAAGAGAGATTTCCTGTGAATTAAATGTAAAATCCTTTTTATGTTTGGTATTTGATGAGAACGCACAATATTTGGAAGTCTCAGTCCAAAGCCATCAACTTAAGGTTTTTATAACAACCCATTCTAAAAATCACATGTATTTTTGATTCGGGATGAATAAGGATAAATTTGGAATAAAGGTATACAAAGGGGGATTCTCTACAACCGTAATACATGTTATCATATTATTAAAATCCCTGAAATTTCCTTTAAGAGCAAAAATGAGCTTATATTTGTTTATTTATTTTATGTTACAGTTCCATATGGTAGTCAATTAAAAAACTTTTAAATAGGAGTATACATAATGAAAGCAAAGAAACTCGTAATGTTAGCCATTCCAGTTATGTTATTAGTAGGTTGTGGGACAGATAAAGTAGACTCAAAAGCGAAGGATAAAGTAGAGTCTAAAGCAGAAACAAAAGAGAAGTTATCGAAAGACATTTATCCAGTACGTATGACTAGCTTATCATCTGAGTTAATGGGAAAAATCACGAATATAGTAGAAGTAGCAATGAATAAAGAAAAGGATGAGAAAACTTTAAAGAAAGAAGTCCTAAAACAAGAATCTGAGTTACAAACAATCATTGCTAAGTTTGATAAGATTGAACCACCAAAAGAGTATGCAAAATCACATAAAGATTTACTAAAAGCAGTTGATTGTTATAGTAAAGCTTACTCAAAACAAGCTAAGTATTTTAAAGCAAATGAGAAGGATATAGACCCTGATAAGAAACAGGAAATCACAGAGTTAATCGAACGAGGTAATAAGTATTGGATATCAGGATTCCAACCTGTCCAAGACGAAACATCTAGAGTAGGCGCTGTGAATGCAAATAAAGCTGTAAAGGATAAGCAGAGTGCATTGGGGGATACAGACTCTGACACGATAAAAAGAACAGATGATGCTCCTAAGTCAAACGATGTATCTAATTTAGAAGAAGTTACGAAGTATAAGCAAGACATTATAGACAGTTCGAATGCAATTGCAGATACAATGCACTTAATTGAAGGAATAGCAGGTTCAGACATCAAGGCTTATGTACAGAAGAAAAGTGAAATCCAACTAAGTGTAGGTGGAGCAAAAGCAAATGCTAAGAAACTAAAGGAATTAAAAGCACCTTCAGGATTTGAGGGAGAACAAAACGAGATAAAACAATCCATGCAATATTATGAAGATGCTTTCCAACTTCTATTTGATGCAATAGAGCAAGAAGACCAAGCTAAACTTCATGAGTCAATGGGTAAGACACGTATAGGTGCAAAGATATTTGATGAAGCAACAAAGGGTATTGCAGATAAATCAAAATAATAAAGGGAATATGTAAATGAAACGTAAATTGTTATCTTTAGTTGTTCCAATCATGTCATTGTCAGGAATAGCTTGTTCTAGCAAAGACGTTGCAGAAGAAAAGAAGACTGATAGTTTGCAAGTAGCTGTAGATTATCAACTCAAGCCCCCACTGAGATGAAACATTTCAGTGGGGGCTTGAGTTAGAACGATAGGTCTTTTCGTCTATCGCTAGGAAGTTTGACGCTCTAGCATTCATGCCACCTTATGGTAATGCCCCAAGTATGTTTTTGGTTGGTACTAGAAACGAACAATCGTTTCCCCACTTGCACTATCCTTTCGAAAAACGGTAGTCCTGTTGTGATAATATCAAGTGATAAACCCGATTTAAATGGGATTCCTCCTCAACCAAGACTTTGGGGAAGAATAGTGAAATTTATTATACTGATCCAAGTAGTGGTAAAGTGACTCACATATGGAACTATAATCCGATTCTACCTGGTGGAGGTCAGGTTATGCCTGTACCCTCAAAGCCATACCCAGGGTTAGGGTGGATTCATCATCCTGAGAAAATCGCAGGAGTTTGGGGAAATGACCAAAAATATGCTGAACGATTAGAAAAGTAAGGGTGATTATTTTGGTAATGAAGGATGCTATGAGCAAATATTTTAATTTAAGAAAAGAATATTTTGATAAAGGGTTAGATTTTTTATTTAAAACGCCATACAGCGAAGAAGTGGCTTCATTTATATATAAGGGTGAAATGGATGATGAAAAAGAAATTTCATGGAAACCTATTGAAAAAAATAATAAAAATGATTTAACGATGATTGAGGAAAGGTTTGAAATTAAACTGCACACTTCAATTGATGATTATTTTAATTCTTATTGGTTTGCTGATTTAGATGGATTTATTGGTAATCATTATATTAGGCTAGAACCTGTATTACCAAATATTGAATTGGATTCCTTCGAAAGTAATTTAGAAGGGTATAAAAACAATCATAATAAGGTTGATAAGACTCCGATAGGTGTAGAGGGGAACGGTTTGATAGTTGTGTTACATAATGTAAGTGGTAAGGTTGAATTGGAGAATTTTGAACGAGGTTCGTTTAAAGCGATTTCGGATAGTCTAGATGAGTTGATTTCTAATTTAAAGTTACAAAAATAATATACTAAGAACATTTATATGAAAAAATGTCTGATATGAAGTGTAGCCTAAGTGTTAGATACAATTGGACTGCAGTTTTTTATAGAAAGATGTAATAAAAGATCAGGCTAAGACCTACAAAATTTATGCTATTTAAAAAACATATGAAATTAATGCACTTGATTGTCTACTTGAGGCAAGCAAGTGCTTTTTTATTCGTGCATGCAATACTATAAACTTATTTTATATGAATTCAAGTTAACAAAATTTGCTAATATTATATAATTAAAAATATATTAGCAAAAGACATGGACAATACCCCATTCTTCATAAAAAATCAAGAAACATAACTTAATGGAAGTACACGTAAATAGGGTGGAACGAACTTCGGTAGAAAGAGTAAACAATAAAGGAGATATGTAATGAAAATAAATGATACAGTTTTTGGCGAACTTGAGTTTAATAATTATGATTGGATTGGATATAAAAACATTGAGTTTTTTGGGAACGAAGTTAAGGTGGCATTAATAGTCAGGGGAGAAGATGATGGTCATTTTGAGAAAGAACAATATACGGCACATAACTTTTTAATAGAAAGATGGCTACAATTACAACAAAGTATTTTAGAGTCTATATTAGATTATTATAAACAAAAAAGATATGAACTTGGTTACGATGTTGAGCCTAACGAAAGTTATCCTTTAATAGAAACAGCTACTCAAATTCTTGAAAAAATAACTTTAGTTGGAATTTTTGTTCCAGATAATGATCTTATCGATTTTCTTGATATTGGACTTATATTTGACTGTACATGGGATATGGAAAATGGATTAGGCCTTTGTCTTATGAAAGGTGAAGTAACAGAGGTAGGTTATCAGGATGTTGTACTTTAAATTTTGAAGCCTATTTTTATAGAGACAATAATATTGTTTTATTATTCATTCGTAATAAACGAGCTGCAGCTTTAAAAGAAAAATCACCAAAAGAAGTAACAGTTAAGGTTGATGTAATATACTTTGGGAATGATATGAGTCTATACAAATTTATAGTTACTTACAATATAGATGGTAAGCCAGGTAATGCAAAATTAAAAATTTTATAAAAGGAGGGAAATGTAGTATGAAAGAGTTTGAAGATAGATTTAGTGAATTGCAAGCTGATATGGTATCCATATGTATGGAATATGTTGAAGATAGAGCGGATAAAGTATATATTTACGCTTCATGTGAAGTTACCAACATAGGAGCTAGTAATATTAATACAAAATAACTAGGAGGATTCAAATGATAGAACTGAATTTTTAACTATAGGCAAAAAGTATGTATTAAATGACGATCCTATTACTAATAATGATGAGAAGAAAGTTTAATAAATAGTTTGTAGGTTTATGTATAAAAGAATGTGTGAATAGAAAGGTAGTAGAATTATGAAAGAGAAAGTATCCATATGGGTTGGAAATTTTGAGAGTAAGGATGAATTTTTGAATTATACAAATAATGAATATACAGAAGATGGAGATAGTATATCTTCTAATTTCGAAAAGGACTTTAATTTGATTTATTATGATCGTGATTTAGTTGAAAAGGAATGGGTTAGTCAATCAAAAAATAATATAAAGGATTTATTGAAAGGTTTTTCTTACGTTGATCAATTTATTCAACGATTTAAGTATACAAACTGTGAAAAGAAATTTAACGCAGCCATTTTAATTTACAATATGGAATACAATGCTAAGCAAAGAAAGGTTAAATATAAAAGTAACGAATTAGAATTTGTTGGAATTTATCAATATAGTATACCTATTGATGATAGATGGTAAATTTAAAGTTGGCTATAATTATGAGTATCTTCCAAAGGTAAATTCGTATGAATGACAATATGGGAATATACAATTTAACCTCATACCTAAATCTAATTTCAAAAAGAAATATTTGGACATTCATGAAGGGAAGAAAGTTTGAGTACAGTGGATTGTACTAGTACTGGATTGAGCATATTAAAACTTATAGTAGATTAATACAAATTCATATTAGTTTAATAATCAATGTAAAAAGATGATGTAATACATATACTATTAGAATGAAAGCATTAGGAGCGGCAATTTATGATAATAATGAATAATTACTCCAAGATAGGAACATATATCATGTTAGAAAGTAGCGGATATTCAATAGTCGAAAAGAACAAGGTAGAGTTGGTTAGACAAGGTGTTGGAGGATTTAGTGAAGATGGGCAGGTAGTTGGTATATATATTAAAAATAACAAATTATATTTTTTCTATAATGGACTTTCATTTGAAACATCGATAGGCAATTTCATTTGTGTAAATAGGTATATTTCCAAATATGAAAGATGTTTTAGTGTAACAATAGCAGGCCGAAATATCTGCCATATAGTTTACGAGCCTTTTATTGATCCAGGAATGATCTATTATGATGCAGATCCTGAAGAGTTTGATGTGTTACTATACTTAAGTAAATTATTGAAGAACGAGGATTCTATTAAGAGATTTTTGTACGGAATGGAAATGCTAAAAGAGCAGCATAAAGAATAGTGTTTTGGGTGTGGATACAATGAACTTTAAAATGTAGTACCATTACGAGTTAATTTGAATAACGCTATAAGAAAATTATCGGCATCTTTACGGAGAAAAAAAGAAGTTGAGATAAGGGGATTAATATGCAAAATATTCAACTAGCTAAAGAAATTCGTACAGCCATTAAGCAAAATAATGTTAAAGGTGTAGTTGAGTTAATTGGTTCAGATACTGAGCTCTTGAATATGTCGATGAGACCGTTTGGAACTTTTCTTCATGTTGCAGCCACACATGGAAAGCTTGAAATAGTCAAGCGACTTATAGAATTAGGTGCTGATATAAATAAGCGCGGTGATGTATATGGTGGTGGGGCACTTAACCAAGCGGCTTCAAAAGGACAGTTTGAAATTGTTAGGTATCTATTGACTTGTGGAGCTGAAATGGATACGAGTGAACCGGAAAGGAATCCTTTGTTTGGTGCTATTCAGGGTGGATATATAGATATTGTAAAACTTCTGATTGAAAATGGAATTGACATTCACGTTAAGTACACGGGAGAATATATGAAAAATATGAATGCGTTAGCATTTGCACATAAACAAGGGCAAATAGAAATAGCGAATTTATTGGATGCTACTAAAAGAGGGGCATATAAAGATACTGGGGAAAATGAAAAAACTGAGATTTTAGATTATATAACAGAACAATTCGGCCCCATTGAGGATACTATCAGTGAAATCATACCCGGTAGTAAGGTATCAATTGATATTCAAATTATATTGCCATCAAAAAAACATGATTTTATAACTCTTGTGACTACTGGGATGAGTGATTTTGCAATGGATGATTCGGAAGACAGTAAGGGATTTAAGTATGCTGAATTAGTATTAAAGTTGCCTGCAAATTGGCCAATAAACAAAACAGAATTGACGAACAAAGATAATTATTGGCCTTTGAAGTGGGTGAGAATGGCTGCTCACATACCTCATAAATATGATGGTTGGTTAGAGGAAGGGGTCATTCTTCCAAATGGAGAACCTCCAATGCCATTTGCTTCTAATACAGAATTATCATGTATTTTAATCGGTAGATCTAAAGAGGTAAGAAGTTTTGTAGATTCAGAAAATAGAATGATTAATTTTTATACTTTAATACCTATTTATACAGAAGAAAGAATCAAAGCTTTACAAAAAGGACATGAATATTTAATAGGAAAATTTGATGAATGTGGTGTTTCAGATGTACTTGATATTAAAAGAGAAAACATTGGATTAAAAGAACAAGACTAGAGGTATTACATTTACTTGTTATAATATGTTTGATACGTAAGAATATTATGCCAGTATCCATTGACCATGGATGCTGGTTTTTTAACAGATATAAAAAATTGTAAGATTGAGTATATGTTTTTGAATGAAATTGCTTTAAAACTGGGGTATGCTGTAAATATTACTGGTAAAATTATATCATTTAGATAACTAGATACGTGTGATAGTTGTAGCAAAGTAATAGCTGAATTTGCTAATAAATATAAGAATATTGAATTGGAAGTTATTCGCAATAACGATGAAAGACTTAAACTATAAAAGAGGAGTGATATCATGGAAGACTGGGAATATAATGAAATATTTGAGGTGATTAACGAAGACTATAATGATTATTTAAAATTAAATAGGGGACATGATTATGCAATAGCGAGAACTGTTAATGAATATATAAATGTTGGAAAGGTAGAAGACTTTATTGTTGATACTGCTGTAGGTGAAATATTGTTATCCAAAAATAAGGTCTTTATTGGATATGTTGAAGGGATAACAAAGAGATTAAGTATGTTTAAAGATTTAGATGTTACAAACGAACTGACACATGAAGAAATAGTAGACTTGACTAATAGGGTAGAGAAAGTACTAGATGGTCTTAGTAAGGTTGAGATAGATTATAACCTTTATTTCGAGTAGTTATTTGCGAAATTGAACAAGAATATTTTTAAATTATGAATTAATGATGTGCTTTTTATGGATATTTACTTTGGACAACATGAAAGATGATATGCTGAAATTCAGAGCCCATGAAGGTAGTACCATCATGGAGTACAATGTGCGATGATAGAATAGAAAACAAAGTACGAGCTTAGGCAAAATGAAATTTTACATAGTGGTGAATATAAACACATGGAATGGGCATGAAACCAATAAACCCATAAGTTTTTACGTAGTAGTTGTCAATACATATAAAAGGTGCCATAGTACTCTAAAACTTACAAAATTAATGCTATTTAAAAGAGATGAACTTTGAGTACTTGATTGTCAGCTAAAGACAACAAGTGCTTTTTATTTTAAGATTACAACATAGGGTACGAGTAATGTACCTAAAGGCTATTATCAATCAAGATGCAAATGGAAAATGGCATCGACCTGGTGGGGAATACGCCTGGGAAAGGCTCCAATACGGGGAGAGAAGTAAATGGAAAGAATGGGAAATTCAATTTCATCGAAAATCGTACAAAACGTGATGGTGAAATAGAATTTATGGCAAGTGATAATAAATGGTATCCTCTAGATCAAGCAGATATGACTCATTTAACTGATGTAGTTTTATGGTGGAATAGTACATACAGGTAGACATTATGGAGCGAAGTCCCAGCGGTTAGAGAATGGATGTTAGACTCCAATAATTATGTATTAGATCATGATAGTTTAAATCGATTCGCAGGTACAAAGTTAAATGAAAACTACTTGCCAACAAATAAATAATTATTGGGAGGATTTATATTGGAACTTAATGATCAAGTGTATGACCGAATTGTGAGATTATGTAACGAAGGAGATGCTTTTGTTGAAAAAGGAAAAGATGATAAAGCAATAGAGAGCTATATCGCTGCTCTGGATTTGGTTCCGTTACCGAAGACCGATTGGGAAACAAGTACATGGATTTATACAGCATTAGGAGATACTTATTTTTTAAATCGTGAGTATGAGAAAGCGAAAAGTAATTTATATAATGCACGAAACTGTCCGGATGGTATTTCAAATCCATTTATTTTACTGAGACTTGGAGAGAGTTTATTCGAGTGCGGGGAGCTTGATAAAGCTAGAGAGTATTTGCTAAGAGCATATATTTTAGAAGGCTATAAACTCTTTTTTAATGAGGATGATAAGTATTTTGAATTGATTAAGGATATGATTTGAGGAGGGTAAATATGGCTATTTTACAATCACATATAAAAGAAGAATTCGAAAGTCTTTTGGAAAAAAGCAATGAAGAATTCAATAATGGTAACTATAATGATTCTATTGTGTTATTAGAAGAGGCATGGGATATAATACCTGACCCTAAAGGTATTTATTGTGAAGAGAGTTACCATTTAGTTAAGGATATTATCTCCACTTGTTTTATGCTAAATGATTTAAAAAAAGCAAAAGAGTGGGCAGATAAAATATTTTTAACTGGATTTGCACGTATAGATTCCGGTGATAAGGAATTTATTGCAGGAAAAGTTTCTTTTGAATTAGGTGATTTAGAAACCGCAAAAGAATTTTTTAGTATTGCCAATAAAAAATCAGAAGGTAGATGTTTTGGGAATCCGAAGAATACTAAGTATCTGAAAGTTTTAAAAAGGTAAATGTTTAGCTGCGTAAAAAGAATTTAAGAAGCTGATTACATTATATCTGAAACAGTATGCCTGATTTATTACCATTAGAACATAGAAAAATTGGAAAGGAGGATTAATATGGAAAGTCCAGGAGCTGTTTCTCTTTGGTTTGGAAGTAGTACTAGCGAAATGGTGTTAAGAAAGTATGTAGAAATAAAATATGATAATGAGGGGAACAGAATTCCTTCGCGTTTTATGAATGATTTTCAAATAGATTTCATTGAGTATAACCAAGACTTATTAGAATGTACATATAATGAACATGTTACATCTTCTTTGTCTGAATTACTACAGAATGCTTCGTATTCTGAATCAATTATAAGTGAACTTATAGACTTTTATGGTGAAAATTTAGAAGAACAATACAATACTGTCATTAGGTTATATGATTTTGAGTATGAAGAACCTGTTGAAGAAGCAAAACTGGATGGTAGAAACCTGAAGTATATGGGGTCGGTAATGTATGAAGATTAGAAGTCTAATGTAATAATGGGGATGGAGTAAAAATGACAATGATACAATTTAATTCTTATCATCAAAAAGTAGAGATAAAGAGAAATTTAGAACTTATGAACTTAGAACATAAAAAAATTAGAGAGTATGTAAATTTTGATGTATGTTCTTTTGAGCAATTAGATGAATTTCAAGTAGGATACAGCATTGACACCGATGGAAACTCCCTTGTAACCGATGAGGAAGATACTTGGGATGCAAATTGGATTGTTATTGCATATGAAACTATGTGTGGAGATCCAATTATTATTGACTTAAGTGAAGAAGGATACCCTATATCTTCCCTCATGCACGGAATGGATAGTTGGAGTGGTGGCGATTTTCTTGCAGATTCCATGGAATCATTTATTAATTTTATGAAAGATATAGGTGATTTTCTTACTGAGAAACAAGTGTTAGAAGGTAAAAGAATGATACAAACTAAAGAATTGGAAATATTGCTAAATGAGTTTTTGGAAAGAAATAAATTTACTGATTTTGAAATGTGGCACTCTTTATTAAGTCCATTATTTGATATTGCAGAAGAATATGAGCAAACAATGGAGAGTAAAGTAAAAAAGATGAAGGAAGAAGGAAAGAAAATAACGGAAATTGCCCACATGCTTAATATAAAACCTAAAGAAGTGTATGAGTATATTAAGAAAGTTTAATAGCAACTCTTCACTTTTAAGAGAATAATCAGGCACGATGATGGAGCAATACAGGCAGAAAATGCTTGGATTTTTATAAAGCCGAAACAAAAAATCTGCTGAAGAAGACTCCATTTTGCTCAATCTTTTTTCAAGATGGATGTTTTTTATTTATCGTAAAACTTAGGATTGAGAGTTGTTTTTGATTAGACTTTATTTCTATTGATCATATAAATATTCTTGAAGAAGTAGAAAGAGACCTTGAGATGTGTGCACTAAATCGTTTAGTAAATGGAAAAGTAGATAATTTTTATCCCGCATTAACGGGCAGTAAGACCCCCACCTCAAAATTCAGCGAAAACAAAGAAGTTAGGTAGGGAATCAACTGCCCGTAAAAGCCCGATTGGTTCAACTAATAATCAGTGGGTGATGAACAAAACCCCCACTGATTAAAGTTTCACTTTATGAAAAGGTATTTGAGGTGTATAAAATGGGAGGATGGCCTTGTGGATGGAAAGGTGAGTACATGGAAGGGAAAATGATTGTCTACTTACCAAATGAAAAATGAAGGCTTACATACCGACATACTTTATAAATTTCATGAAATCTATTGCGAAACGATTATAGAGAGATGACAGGCGATACGTTTAAATATCTTGATAGTTTAGGAGGAATTATTAAATGATTAATCTATCTAATATTCCAGATTTGATAGAAAAGTCAGCAGCGAGTGATATTGAAATTCAAGCAGTAGAAAATCGTATGAATGTTACATTACCTAATGTATATAAAGAATTATTGAGATGTACAAATGGCTTTTCAATTGGTGGTGGGTTAATTATTTATGGAACGGAGCATATTGCAGAAAGGAACGAGGTTTGGGAAGTAGATGAGTATGCGAGGGGATATGTCTCAATTGGTGATGATGGTGGGGGGAATGTATTTTTAATGGCTCAACATGCAGAGGAAAAAGAGGTGGTAGTAATTGATTCTGGGGATATGAATCCAAGCCATGCTACTGTAATTACCGCTGATTTTAAAAAATGGGTGAATAGTGGTTGTGTAGGTGAAATAGAACAGAAAACAATACATAAGTCATCTGATATTTGTAATATAGTGTTAGTGAAAACTCCTAGTGAAGATTTGAAAGATTTAATAAGAATAAAGAACGTATTAGAGCTTGAGATTTCCGCAATTGATTTGCTAAAGGGTTCAAAAAATCTGCCTTATATATTAGTAGAGAGATTTCCATACGGGAAGGCGAAAAAACTTATTGAAAAATTAGCAATTGATAGTACTATACTGAGTATAGAAACGACTGGAAAAAACAGTTAATATTAGAGGGTAACTTTTATAAGAATAGAGAAATCTATATGGATCCAAGGGAGTAAATAGGGAGAGTTAAAAATGATTATAAATGATGCAGTTTTTGGTGAGATTGAGTATACATATGGATGGGTTAAGGACATTAACGTTGAATTTTGTGGAAAAGAAGTTGAAATAGCATTGATAGTGAAAGGTGAAGAAGACGGTAAGTTTGATGAAGGACAATATACTGCTTATAATTCATTATTGCAAAATTGGGAACGACTACAGCACGGTTTTTTACAAGCGATTTTAGACTATTACAAGCAAGAGCGTCAACAATTAGGATATGATATTGGATTTAATGAAAATTATCCGCATATCGAAACAATTGATCAATTACTTAAGAGGATCACTTTAGTTGGAATTGTAGTCCCATATGGAGATATTCATGAAGAACGAGATATTGGGATAACTTTCGATTGTACGTGGGATACAGAGAATGGATTAGGAATACGTTTACTAAATGAAAAAGTAACTGAAGTGGGGTATCAAGATGTTGCTATTTGAATTTTAATCTAAGGAGTGAAAAAGTAAAAAGAATTGAAATGTTATGCAAAGAATACGAAAAAGATATGCCAACTGAGATGAAATTAATATACGATGCTAAGAGTGGTAAGTTTAAAGCTGAATATGAGTATGATTTAATTCATACAAACGATGATATAAAAACGGCTAATGATTTTGCTGATGAGTGGTTTGAGAAAGTGAAAAATAATAACCTTTAAAAAATCAAAATTAAAATTAATAGATAGATTTAAATTGAATTAATAACTCATGAAGGTTGTAACGTTCATTTGTAGAATAGAAATAACACCAAATTCCAGATAAAGTGCAATTGGTATGAACCACTTAGATGAGTCATATAGAATGGGATAACCAAGAAAAACTTGTTAGTCGGTATTATGTGCTAGGGGGAGCCCGGAAAATGGGTGTTCATTTTCCACAAGATTATATTGAATGTGTACTTGAACATAATGGTGCAAGTGCGGAACCAGAAGCTTTTGATGTAAATGAAGTAGTGAGGTGATTTGGCTCGTTACTTTTTTATGATGAAAAACGCATAGAGAATATATTAAAGGTTTATGAAAATTATAAAGGAACGATTCCTAATCAGGTTATTCCTTTTGCAATTGATCCTTCAGGGAATTTGATCTGTTTTGACTATAAAAATCATGAAGAAAATTCAATTGTCATCTATGGGGAGCATGAAGGCGCATGGGAGGAAAAAGTGTTAATAGAGGGTGAAGGGATTACAACAGAAGAAGCAGAGAAAGTTAGTGAGGGTTTCCTTTTTTATAGATTCAATCTTTAATAAAGGCTCTGTTAAGGGGAAATGTTGATATTTAAAACCTATCTGAAATCTTATTATTAAATACATCATAAATAGAGAGAGGAGGAATAACAATATGAATTTAGTAGAGCAATATGATACGTTATTAATTAATGCAGAAAGTCTTTTAAATACCTATGAGGATATTGTAAAGAATAAAGATTTTTATAAAGAAGGACAACGGGTAATTGGTATATGTAAAGAATGGATAACAAATAATGAAATTACTGCTGATGATATATATGAAACTGTTGATTCACAGGATGGATACGATATAGTAGAATTTGGTTGTTTGAAAGGTATAACCGAGGAAGAATCGTATATGTGGGCTTTATTAACGAATATAGTGTGTATTATGTAGTCTTGCCTATCAAATGGAAAATCAAAAATATGTGCCACAGGCTATCGAGTGCATTATAGAGGAGAGAATAGAACTATTTGTAATATTTATTAATCAAAATATGGGTGTACATGAGAACGTTAAAGAGTGTATCAAGTATTTTAATGAAAACTTATGTTATTAATATAGCCTACTATCAGCATTGTTCTTTAACAAAGCCTTAATAAAAAAGTTAGTTTGATAGCAAAAAGTAATACCCTCAAAATAAAAAATACGTTATTCTTTCTGTAGAATCAATGGAGGAAAGTAAATGAATACAGAGAACTTGGAAAGTATTTATCAAAAAGTAGTTATACAGTTAAACAGTATTATTCCAGAACCGTGGGAAAAAGTAATGGTATATTCAGAAGTTGATGAATATAGTGATTCGACGGTATTTTTCTACTATCCCAAAAATAAGCAGGAACCGATATACAATTTAGATATTGAAGATATGGAAGGGATTGATGAAGACGAGACTGATCGTCAATTAAATATTCTTGACAGTATCTTCAGAGAGTTATGGAAAGAATTTAAAAGAAATAAGCAGGAACCTTGGACCAATTTAACATTTGAGTTATACTCTACTGGTAAGTTTGATGTTGAATTTGATTATACTTTATTAGAGGAAGAAAATAATTATAATCATTATGAGAGATTACTTATATGGAAGTATAAAAAGTTAGGAGTTTCTCCTGATGAAAAGAGAGAAAGTGATCTGAAACTAATTAAAGAATATATTCATACACAAAAATAATCTCTACTAGGGTTATAGATATAAGGTGTTTGAAAATAGATATCCTATGATAGCTGTCCTATCATAGGGTAGGTGTCTCATTTTTTACTGTATCGAATATCTCATCTCATACGTTTTTATACTTATTATATATGGTTACACACAACTCATCGTTTATTCTTGCCAACAACCTATTTTCCTCAATGATTCTCACCGAATCATCTTTCATGTATAAATTAAATCGAGCACGTAATTCCTAGTTTGTTTCAGGAAATACGCTTCATTTCATAATAAGTCATTGGTAAATCCCTATAATTAAAATTCGGAAAATTGAAATAAAATGTTAAAGTATGTAATTATTTGTTTTATAATGGAATTGTTGTTTGGTAAGACTATTTTAAATATTGAAATGTTTGTAATCTAAATCAAACAGGAGGTTGTAAATATGGAGAGGAAATATGTAATTAGGATTCTAGCTTTACTCTCTGTCATATCTCTTTTCTTTAACTTAATGTTACCAAAGGCTAGCGCAGAAATTGAAAAGATTCCATCATTGAAAACAACAGCTACAAACAAAGCTGATGGCGGAAAAGAGATGCATGCAAAGGAGTCTATCACGATCCAAGACAAAGTAGAGTACACTAACTTAGTTGTTGGTAAAGAGTACACTGTAAAAGGTAAACTAATGAATAAAGTTATAAATAAGCCATTATTAATTGAAGGAAAAGAAGTAACAGCTGAGACTAAGTTTACAGCAAAAGAAACGAATGGTTTTGTAACATTAGACTTTCCTTTCGTTGGTGCAGAACAACAAGGAAGAGAAGTGGTAGTGTTTGAAGAACTATATGAAGATGGTGTTTTAGTGGCAACTCATGCTGACATTAATGATGTAGGGCAAACGGTTCGATTTGTAGAACCAACACTCAAAATAACAGCTACAAATAAAGCGGATGGTGGAAAAGAGATGCATGCAAAAGATTCCATCACGATTCAAGATAAAGTAGAATACAAAGATTTGATCGTAGGGAAAGAATATGTTGTAAAAGGTAAACTAATGAACAAAGTTACGAACAAACCATTATTAATTGATGGAAAGGAAGTAACAGCTGAGACTAAGTTTACAGCAAAAGAAAAGAACGGTTTTGTAACATTAGACTTTCCTTTCGTTGGTGCAGAGCAGCAAGGAAGAGAAGTGGTAGTATTTGAAGAGGTATATGAAGACGGTGTTTTAGTGGCAATTCAATCTGACATTAACGATGTGGGGCAAACGGTTCGATTTGTAGAACCAACAATTAAAACAACAGCAACAAACAAAGCAGACGGTGGAAAAGAGATGCATGCAAAAGATTCCATCACGATCCAAAATAAAGTGGAATATAAGGACTTGATCGTAGGAAAAGAATATGTTGTAAAAGGTAAATTAATGAACAAGGTTATGAACAAACCATTATTAATAGATGGAAAGGAAGTAACAGCTGAGACTAAGTTTACAGCAAAAGAAAAGAATGGTTTTGTAACACTAGACTTTCCTTTCGTTGGTGCAGAGCAGCAAGGAAGAGAAGTAGTAGTGTTTGAAGAGGTATATCAAGACGGTGTTTTAGTGGCAGTTCAATCTGACATTAACGATGTAGGGCAAACAGTTCGATTCGTAGAACCAACAATCAAAACAACAGCAACAAACAAAGCAGATGGTGGAAAAGAGATACATGCAAACGAATCTGTCACGATCCAAGATAAAGTGGAATACAAAGACTTAATCGTAGGAAAAGAATATGTAGCAAAAGGTAAACTAATGGATAAAGCAACAAAGAAACCTTTACTAGTTGACGGTAAAGAAGTAGCAGTAGAATCTAAATTTACTGCAAAAGAGAAGAATGGTTCTATCACACTTGATTTCACATTTAATGCTTCTAAACTACAAGGTAAAGAAGTAGTAGTATTTGAAAAACTATATCAAGATGATATCTTAGTAGCAATCAACGTTGACATTGAAGATGCGGACCATACAGTGAAGTTCAAAATGGAAAAATTAGGAAAAACACAGCGGGAAAAGCCGCAATTAGAGCAACCTAAAACAGGAAAAACATCAAAAGCTGGAACATTACCAGCTACAGGTGGAAATATGTACTTTACGTGGTTCTCAGTCGGAGCCGGTCTTTTGTTATTAACTCTTGGAGCAATATTATTTATGAAACGTAGAAATGCATAATAATTAATTAGTCTTTTAGACAGAAGGTATGGATAGGAAATATAGTTATAAAGAAAGGCTCTCTTTTGATTCGTTTTTTCAAAAGAGGGTCTTTTCCTAGTAACATACTGGTTGGTAAACGAAATGTTACTAAGGAATATATGTATAGAACTAGATACAAGTAATAGTTGAGAAAAAAATATTGTTATTTTACTAATGGGCTTGATGTATGATTACAAAAATTAATGAAAAATGGCGTTGAAGCAGCATTTGACTTTAATCGAGAGAATACTTGTAAATAAAATAGAATTCAGCCTTTTTTCTAGTATAAGGGGGGATAGTTTGTGGGAAAAGATGAAATTGCAAACTTATTAGACAGTATGTTAGATAAAGAATTAGAGGATTTAGATTCCCCTTCAGATAATGATTGGAGGGAACTGGAGAAAAAATTTGGATGTCAATTTCCTAAAGAATTTAAATGCTTTATTGAACTAATGTCTGAATATGTATTTCCAGGGGATATTTTAAATGTTTCTAGTGGTAAGACGAACGGAAATGATACTATTGAATTTATTTATGATTATGAAATGAAAGAAGGTTTTTGGAAAAACGAACTAATCCCTTTTTATAGTATAGGTAATGGAGATTACTTTTGTCTTCATTCAAAAGAGAGCCAGCAAACGGGAGTTTACTTTTATTTTCATGAAGAACATGGTGTAACTAAGGAAGCCGATAATTTTGAAGAATGGTTAAATCAATTACCAATCTATTTGAATTAATAGCAAAAGATAGACTCGTATTCTAAAAGTTAATTCTTTTATTAAACTATGAATTTTTTGAAACGCTTTAATAAACTATACTCAAAGTATGGAGGGGAATAAATGTCATTAGAAAAAAAGATATCTATTTTAAAAAGAATACGTTTTCTGGAGCATGAAGATGATAGCATTGAGCTATTTGAAGAAATCTTAAATGAAATATTGCAAAAGGCAGATAATAAAGTAATTATTGATCTATGCAGTGTATTTCATGATGAAATAGATGAACCTTCGATTGTTGGTGATTTAATTGAATCGATTTTTTATATAATCGAAAAAAATGGAGTTGAAGATGGTTTAAGTAAAGTTATTGAAGGGATAAGTATTGTTTTGCCACAAGCTAAATATTGTGCTAAAAGGTTCTATAGAAGTCTTCTAGCTTCAGATGATTTTATTATTCCATTTATTAATGTATTGAAGAAGGCTAAAACTACAAATAAAGAAGGCGTTATTAAAATTTTGAAAGAAATAAGTGAGAAACAACCACAACAATATTTTGAAAAAGTTGATTTGATTTGTAAAGAGGTTATTTAATACTTTAATTATAAAATAACTCTAAAGTTTGCGTGTAGGATCATGAAAATAGCTTTAATATGTTTCATTAAAATATCAATCTAGATAAATCATATGGTTAACACTAGCTAGAGTGGCTTCGAAAAATATTTGAATAGCACGCCAAAAGCAATGGGCAATTTGAAACCAATCCTTGTAATGGGGCGTACTATTGAGGATTACTTTGTGTAATTCTAGCCCAAAAAAGGATTGAATATTTATTAGAAGGTGAAGTTATGTGGAGAGAGAAGATTAGTCATATATCAAAAATAAGAGAAAACCAAAATCGAAAATTGAATTTACCTACTAATGAAAAGGAGTTATCAAGATTTCGTAAATCTGTAGTAGAAAAATTTGGTGAAGATGTATTGCCACAGCAGTACTATGAATTTTTACAAACAGTTAATGGAATTGAATTTAATGGATTAATAATATATGGGATTGACCAAAGTTTTTTAGACTTTAAGCCAATAAATCAGGTAGATAGTTTTTTTGATGCTAATGAAATATGGGAATCAATTAAAGACGAAGAGGAGCTGATTTTTTTCGGAGATTCAGATATAGCTTGGTATTGTTATAATGTTTCCAAAAAGAAATTTGTTGAACTAGACAAGCCTTCAGGCGAGCATATGGAAACTTTTTGCGATTTTGATACTATGCTTAAATCTGCTCTCTCAGCAGCAATAAGCTAAATGTATCGTAGTCAATGTTTAACTACTTAAGCTAGATGAAAATAATGCAGGGGGATTCTATGAAAAGTAGGGAAAAAGCGATAAAAATCTATGATTTAATTGGCGATGGTGATATAGAACAAGCGAAAGAGATAATTATCACTGATAAAAGTTTACTTGATTTTGTAACACCGTTTGGAACTTGGCTACATGTTTCGGCTAGAGCTGGTGAATTGGATATGATCAAATTTCTTGTTGAGTCTGGTATGGATATTAACCGTAATGAAGGTGTACCAAAGTCAGCACCTATTGCACATGCAGCTAGTGAAGGTGAAATGGGTATTGTCGAGTACTTATTTGATAATGGTGCAATATTAGATGTTAGTGATCCAAATAGAAATCCTCTATTTTCAGCGATTTATGGTGGAAATTTTAATATTGTAAAGTATCTTGTTCAGAGCGGTATTGATATAACTGTAAAGTATACAGGGGATACTATGAAAGATATGGGAGCTTATGAATTTGCTATTGAAAGAGGAAAAGTGGAAATCGCTGAATATTTAAAAATGTACACTTGAGATGGAAGCCACATATTGATGTAATAGAAAAGTATGGAACACTTACATAGAGTGAATGTTTCGGGTTTGTTCCTTTTCTTGGGTTAGATATTTGTTTAACAAATGAAGAAATAACAAGAATAGGTTATTAGGATGTCGCGATTTAAGTAGAAAAATGAAGACATCAATCCGTTATAAAACTATTAATATGATGTTATAAGTACATCGTATTAATAAAGGTTAAGAAGGGTTGTATTATGGTTGAAAGTAAGAACACCCTAGCGAAGAGCTAGGGTGTTTGTGTTATATAGTTTCACCATATGCTTCCGAATTAGGAGCAGGAGTAATCAACGAATCTTTTGTAGCGTTTCCTATAATAGAATGTAGGCGTTTAACATTTAAATATAGGAAGAAAAACAATTAAGCTTTTATTTTATTTAAAATGGATACTCTATTAGTAGTGAATAGTAAATAATTTTGCTTTACTGTCTTAATTAAAATACGATCAGTTGTACCATATGCTGTTCCAATTCGGATTACGCTTTTTTCTTCAACACCAGCATATGTATTATCTTCCGTTACCTCAGTGATTTCACATAATGGAATATGAATTTTAGAGAATTGCCATGAAATAATTAGTTCATCTTTTGTTTTTTCAACATGAATACCTAACATATTACCAGAACCTTTCTATAATAAAATTTCACTCGTGCTATTTTATTATACAAATTTATAGATTGTATTTCTATTTTTTTACAGGGGTTATACGACTAACAACGAGAAAAATGTTCATAATTACTTTCATTCCTATTATAATGAATTCTACAATAGAAAACAGAACGTATATTTGGTATAATCGAAATATACTATATGAAACGATGTACATGAGTTTGAGATTTATGAAAAAAGGTAAGTAATACATAATAATACATACGCTATAGGATTCAGTTCATGTTATACAAATCAATCGTTAGAAAGGAAAAGAAGTATGAATCAAATTTCATTCGAAGATTTATTTGAAGAAGAAAACAAACCAGAAAAGGTGGAGGTAGCTGAGATTCCCGTACCTTTATCGCCCTTACAAAAGGATATTTTAGAGTTAATTAATTCTGAAGAAATAAGTGCACTTGAGTTATGCGAACAATTAATACGAGCTGGTAAAATATCAGATGAAAGATTCACAACGAATAAGCCTAAAGCATATGGGCAAGTATGCTTACTATTAGAAGGTTTTGTTAAAGAAGAAAAGCTTATTTTTGTCAAAAGTGATGAGAAAAGAGATAGAGTATATAAATTGAAAGACGAAGATTCTAACGAATAAAATGTATAAAGTATAGTAATGAAATAAGGAAATCCTCATATTTGTGTTGAAAGATTATTTTCACATAAGCATGGGGATTTTTTTGAGGGAGCATGTATGAAAGATTGGGAGTATAATGAATTATTTCATGCAATTCGGGAGGCGTATGAAGAGTTATTAGGTGAAGAGAGAGGGTATCGATATGCTATAGCAAAACTAGCGGATGAATTTGATAATGTAGGAAAGATTGAAGATGTTATCGTTGATACTGCCATAGGAGAAATAGCAGTCAATCATCATATGGCTTTTGTTGGGCGTGTTAAAGGTATAACAAAGAGGCTAAGTATGTTTAATCTTCAAGAGGCAGAAGGTGAATTGACAGTAGAGGAAATAAAAGATTTATCGATAAGAATGAATAATGTAATAGAAGGATTAAAAAATGTAAAGAGTGATTATAAATCTTCGGTTGAATAATTCATGTTTCTACAAATGTAAGAGACATAGCTAAACAAGAGAATAGAAATCGCTGCATACATAAAACGTAAGATAGATGAGAGATAATAAAGATTGGAAAAGGAATAAGACTAAAATAAAGAGATTAATAGGCATATGGGTATCAAATATAAAAAAATTTATCTTATAGATAGTAAAATGATTATTACTATATAAAAAATAACCAACTTTTGGTTTATTTTTTATAGGAAAACAAAAGAGTAATCTTAAAGACTACTCTTTGATTTTTTTCTTTTCTTCCTTTTCAATTTCGGATACTGATTTTTTCGGTTTTTTAACATAGTTATCGTATAGTTCTCCAGAACATCCAAAATCATCTTCAAAATTCTCTGTAGTACTAATATGAGCTATAAACCATAAATTTTCATCTTTATTTATATACCCTTTCAATTTAGGAACACCCATTGGACTTACATCCTGTTTTGTAAATGTAATCGATTTTACATCTTTAATATTATAATGAATATACTTCGTTACTCTTGCTTCTTGTATTTTCCAAAACTTTTCTTCTTGTTCTTTATGTTTTAAGTATTCCAAAGTAAAAAATCCTCCTGCTATGAGCGCCACAACAGATACGACCAAAATAATTACTTTCTTCATTGGAAATCTCCTTATGAAAAATTTACGATTGCATTCTTCTTAAAATGGGATAGGCAAGATAAGAGGAGTGCAGAGACTATTCTTTTTTCTTTTCCTTCTCTTCCTTTTCAATTTCGGATACGGATTTTTCCGGTTGTTTTATAAGCTGTCCAAGTTTTCCAGAACGCCCCAATTTCCTTTCGAAATTATTATTACTATTAAGACCAGCATCAAACCATAATTCTTGATTATCATTTATATATCCTTTTATATGAGGAACGCCCATAGGACTAGTTTCGTGTTCTGTAAATGTAATCGATTTTACATCTTTAACATTATAATGAATATATTTTGCTACTCTTGTTTCTTGTACTTTCCAAAACTTTTTCTCTTCTTCTTTATGTTTTAAATATTCCAAAGTAAAAAACCCTCCTGCTATGAGTAACAAAGCAGATACGCCCAAAATAAATACTTTCTTCATTAGAAAATCCCCTTATAAAAAACTTACCAATGTATTCTTCTTAAAAATGGGATAGAAAAGAGTAGTACAAAGACTACTCTTTTTTCTTTTCCTTCTCTTCTTTTTCAATTTCAGATACCGATTTTTCCGGTTTTTTCACATATTTATCATATAGTTCTCCAGAACAAGTGAATTGGTCTTCAAAGTTTTCAGTTGTACTTACACGAGCTATGAAATCTAATTCTTTATTATTATTTATATATCCTTTTAATCTAGGAACACCCATAGGACTTACACTCTTTTCTGTAAACGTAATAGATTTTACGTCCTGAATATTATAACAAATATACTTTTCTACACGTGCTTCTTGTACTTTCCAAAACTTTTCTTCTTGTTCTTTATGTTTTAAGTATTCCATTGTAAAATACCCACCTGCTATGAGTAACAAAGCAGATACAATCAAAATAAATACTTTCTTCATTAGAAAATCCCCTTATAAAAAACTTACCATTACATTCTTCTTAAAATGGGATAGGGAAGACAAGAGTAGTGCAGAGACTATTCTTACCTCTTTTCTTTCTCTTCCTTTTCAATTTCGGATACGGATTTTTCAGGATCTTTTATAAGTTTTCCTAATTCTCCAGAACGTCCAAAATGATCTTCAAAATTCTCTGTGGTACTAATACTTGCTACAAACCATAATTCTTG
This sequence comes from Bacillus cereus group sp. N14, assembly GCF_016483555.1. Taxonomy (NCBI): domain Bacteria; kingdom Bacillati; phylum Bacillota; class Bacilli; order Caryophanales; family Bacillaceae; genus Bacillus; species Bacillus cereus group sp. N14. The sequence goes on along the minus strand of NZ_JAEHBQ010000022.1, from coordinate 10,520 downwards.
ATCACCATTTATATATCCTTTTATAGTAGGGATTCCCATCGGGTTCACCTCATGTTTTGTAAACGTAGTAGATTTCACATCTTTAATATTATAATGAATATATTTTTCTACCCTTGTTTCTTGTGTTTTCCAAAATTTTTCTTCTTGTTCTTTATGTTTTAAGTATTCCATTGTAAAAAAAACTCCTGCTATGAGCACCACAGCAGATACAACCAAAATGATTACTTTCTTCATTGGAAATCTCCTTATGAAAAACTTACGATTGCATTCTTCTTAAAATGGGGTAGGGAAGACAAAAATAGGGCAAAGACTATTGTTTTTTTCTCTTCCTTCTCTTCCTTTTCAATTTCGGATACGGATTTTTCAGGGTCTTTTATCAGTTTTCCTAATTCCCCGGAACAGTCAAATTTATCTTCGAAATTATCTGTAGTACTAATACGAGCTACAAAATCTAATTGTTGGTCATTATTTATATACCCTTTTAGTCTAGGAATGCCCATAGGACTAGTTTCACGTTCTGTAAATGTAATAGATTTAACATCTTTAATATTGTAATGAATATACTTTTCTACCCTTGCTTCTTGTACTTTCCAAAACTTTTCCTCTTCTTCTTTTTGCTTTAAGTATTCCATAGTAAAATATCCTCCTGCTATAATACAAATAATGGATAAAATCATTACTTTCTTCATAAAAAATCCCCTTATAAAAAACTTACCATTGCACTCTTCTTAAAATAGGATACAGAAAATAAGAGTAGTGCAAAGACTACTCTTGATGTTTTTCTTTCTCCTCCTTTTCAATTTCGGATACCGATTTTTCAGGGTCTTTTATCAGTTTTCCTAATTTCCCAGAACGCGTAAATTGGCCTTCAAAGTTTTCAGTAGTACTTATACGAGCTATGAAATCTAATTCTTTATTATTATTTATATAGCCTTTTAATCTAGGGACTCCCATAGGACTTACACTCTTTTCTGTAAACGTAATCGATTTTACATCCTGAATATTATAACGAATATACTTTTCTACCCTTGCTTCTTGTACTTTCCAAAACTTTTCCTCTTCTTCTTTTTGTTTTAAGTATTCCATTGTAAAATACCCTCCTGCTATAATACAAATAATGGATAAAATAATTACCGTTTTTTTCTTCATAGAAAATCCCCTTGTATTTAAATATAGTTAAAATATACCATGAAACGAGTTGAAACATATGGGTGAATTTAAAAAGAATCCAATTGCGACAGATGAAAATTATTTCGAACTAGCAGATCAAGTTTATGATGACCAAGTTTTAGAAAAAGGTAAAGAAATAAAAATGGCAGATGGTAAAAAGTGGGTAGTTATAGAATCAATTGATGCAGATTGTCAAAAAGTAAAAAATGGATTAGAAGCTATCGCAGTAGTACCAGCAGACAAATATGATGAAAATGCAACACATTATGATGATATAATCCTAGCATTTCGTGGAACAGAGCCTACGCAATTAGCAGATTTCGAAACAGATATCGATCAGATTACGTTTGGAATTAAAACACATTCTAAAGTAATTACTCCAAGTAACAGTCAAACTATAAAACCTGATTCTGCAACATCATTTGATACTGGATTAAAATGGGCAAAAAATGACATCGTAGCAAAATATAACCCTTCTTCTCTTCATACTACTGGACATAGTAAAGGTGGTGCAGAAGCGGACCTTATCGCTGCAGAATTAGATTGTTATGCAACTACATGGGCTGCACCGAATCCCTATGGTGTACTAAGTCCTGAAGCAAAAAAACGAGTAAATGAAGGAAAAATGGAAAATAAAGCAACTGATTATACACATGAAAATGACCCGATTGGTAACCACACTCAATTCGGTGCACCTCTAATTGGTAAGCAATACACAGTGAGACAGAACGATACAAAACAAGGACTTTTTACACGTTTAACTATGGACGGACACGGCAGAGATACATTTATGGGATCCTTTCATTCAAATGGAAGCCCCATATTAAAATTAGAACCTGAAGATATTATAAAACAAGCAAAAAAAATTCAAACACTCAGCAATCGATTATCAGATATAGCAAAAAATATAGAAGAGTTTCAAAGAAGAGAAGCTGAAGCGGTTCAAAAGTTGAAAAGTCAATTAAAATATGAAACAGGGCCAGGTGGGAAATATCATCTATTAGAAGCATACGAAATAGATGAAGCCATCTCACGAATTGCTAAAACGAAAGAAGGTGGAAATGACTATTTTCACGATGTACACATGGCAGAAGAATTAATTCATCTTTTAAGAAAAGAACAAAAAAGTTTAAGTAGATTTGGGGACGAAATTAGTGATGCAGCAAATTCACTTAGGGATAAAGACAATCAATTAGCAGGGAATTTTCAGTTTAGATAAGGAGATAATTATATGATGGATTTTATGGGGGAAATTAAAAAGATAGAAAAGCAAATCGAAAGTGTTACAGGAGATTTAGCGGATCAGGTAGTTGAGGAGTTACAAGCTGCTAAAAAACAGATTGAAAGAGAAATGCAGCGTATGATGTTAAAAACAGAAGTAGGGTTTAAATCAATAGACATTATAAAAGAAGATACATATACTCTTCAAAAAAACATAGGGGCATTTCATGAATTACAAACGAGTCTAAGAGATATAGCAGCAGAATTAGAGAAAAGTTTTGAAAGTAAAACTGGCAGTAAAATCAATGAAGAATTAAAAAAATATGAAAAACAAATTAACAACAACATTTTTAATGAACATGTTCACTTAGCAAACAGTTGTGGGAAAAAATAAGAGAAGAGGAAAAACTAAAGATAGTTTCTATTGCTTTAATTTACTGAAAGAGATGCACTGTGTAAATGCGAGGTTTGGATTGAACAGAAAAGTGTGTCTGGTGATAAGTTATATGAATGAATAGATAATACAAATTGTATAGAAATATATGAGTTCGTTGAAGGTGAGAGTGAATTAAGGGGAAAGGCTAAAGAAGGAAATAGATGTATTCATAGGAAGGATGCAGTTATGAATCAAAAAAAGTTAGAAATGGCTTTTAAAAGATATAGCAAAAATTTTGTGGATGGAATCAAATTTGAAGATGTTAAAGATAAGTATAATGTCAGTAAAAATAAGATTGAGAAAATTGTTGAGCAAAATGAAACAGAGAAAGATCACATCTTATTAATAAATTTAAGCAAAATTTTCTCATATCACTTGTCACTATGGAAAAACGATGTATTGATAAACGATGGAAACAATGTAGAAGGATTAAAGAACATGCAGAAAGTCTTATTTTACCAGTGCATGGGACAGGATCTCTATACAATCAGGTATCCAAAGATGATTTTGGGATATACGTTTAGAGAAGTCGCCCTCACAATAGTTCATTTTGCAATGTATGGATGGGAGAAAGAAGAGAATATATTATATGATTTTATGGTTCATCACTTCTGTGGACATTTAATAGATGCTAATGAAGAGAATAGACATATTTGGTTTTTGCTAGAGCTGTACTTGCAGTATAAAAATAAAACCATCATGGGAACAAATCAAAAATTGCACTTAATCGTGAAAAATAAGTTTAAGGAAGCTAAGCTGCGATGCGATTTAATTCCTGAAGACCTTAACATGTATGATGAAGTGTTGGGACGTTGGGCGACTGATGATTTAGAAGAAATAGAACATCTAATTTCAATAATGGCTCAGTATCATTCTGCATTAGTTTCTGAAATCGGACAACTAGGTGAATTTGGCGATTTCAGATACGGGTTTTATCCTGTTGAAATCTTATTTTTAATTCATGTAAGGAAACAACTAGGGTTGCCAGTACCTACTCAAATTGATAATTTTCTGATGAATACTCCAGAAGCGAGAATGGTATTTGAGGAACGTGAGCCATATCCTAAATGGGATACTGTGCTTCAGATGATTGATCAATTTTATCGTAAAAACTATCCGGAATATATTCCTAACAAGCATGGAGAATTATTTTAATAAAAAGGAGGAAGCTAATATGCCGGATCAAGGTATAGCGCAGAGTATATTTCCTGATAGCAAGGATTTGGAAACGTTTTTGAAGGAGCAAGGAGGTTATGGCTTACATGAAGATCTATTAAAATATGGTTTGATGACGAAACTGTTTTTATACGTTGACTATAAAGGTGAGCAATATCAAGAAATTGTCAACTTTATGCTTGATTACGAATTTACAAACCAAATTGAATTAGCGACACAAGAAGAACTCGAGAAATTAGAAGCATTTAACTATGAATATTTACCTGAAAAGATTGGGGTGGCCAACAAAATACTGTCACCAAGGGGATATGGACTATTTTCTTATCCTAATTCGGGCGACTTTTTCGCATTATTCATTGCGAAAATAGAGGATATAACAAAATTTCTGCAAGAAGAATTGCTGCTTGATGATAGAATCCCTTCACAAGAAAGATGCATTAAGTACTATAGATAGACTTAAAATGATGCAATTACCCTTATGATATAGTGCTTTATCAAGAAGAATAAATGTAAGAATCTACAGTGATATACTTTTAGACTGTAGTTTTTTATTTGTGTGTAATTAATACATAATGTGCAAAATGAAAAATAACTAAGGGGGATCTGTTAGTTCATTAGGAGATTGAGGAGTGAATTTAAAAATCAGAAAAAACATGTGAAAATAACAGAAAATATGTATTTAAATGTTAAAATTATATATTGAAAGGAGAATTTACATGAAACCTGATTTTTTCTTTATTACAATGTACCCAACGGTATCTTTTAACGAAGAAGAGATACTGGGACGTTTTTTGGATGTATTTGAGTCAAATGAGAAATTTACTCCTACTCATTGGGGGAACTGTGAAACAGTAAAGGTAGAATATAACCGTCAGGAAATTTTAGAAAAAGTAATTTCAGAGCGTAGAGTATCTGAAGTTCACCTGTATCGTGATAAGTCTGTGAACTACACAGGAAGTTTTCAAGTTAACTGGAGCCATCGTTCATTTTTAGAGTTTGAGTTTCATAAATCGATACCTAAAAAATTATGGTCTGCTTTTTTTGAGTTATCTGATCAAATCGCAGAAATCGCGAAACCATGTTTTGGAGTAACTCAAATTTTTTGGCCATTGTCCTATCCGTGGAATACCGAACGTGAACGCTTACAAATGTGGATGGAAATATCTTCTCAACCTATACCAGTTAGGTTTCTTCCGAGCGGTCCATTAGGATTAGGAGCTAGAACATATTTGAGTGGTCATATTTTAGACATGTTTGATAAGGAATTATTATTAAATAGCCCAGGAGTGGTATCAGAACTGAATTGGGGTGGAACTTGCATAGATCTTTTACACAACCCTTTAGAATCTGATATGGATTTGTTGCTTGATAGTTGGCTAGCTGCAATGAAATATTTAGAACCAGCTCAAGTAATGGCTCTACCAAGCTTTGATGAGGATCGGATGGGAGTATCTTTTTCTCCGAATGTTGCCTGGAAGGATTATTTAACAAGATAAATGAAAAGGGATCGCAGTTATGAATGAGAATAATAGAATAAGAGTCATGGAAATATTAAATCGATCTCAATACAATGATGAAATAATAGATGGGCTAGATATGAGCAATGTAGACCTTACTTTTTTGATTTGTAAGAGGTGATGGCAGAGGATATTATGGCCAAACAAGTATGAGAGCATCGTTTTTTGATTGTGATTTTGAGTTTGCCGATTTCAGAAGCTGTAATTTAGAGGAAATACATATTGCAGATTGTAGATTTGGTGAAGCGGACTTCTTTAAAGAGAATATTAAATATGGTGAGAAATAAATGAATTTTGAACATTTAAAGGCCTATGATGGATAGCATACGTTATAAACAAATATTAGAAAATCCCTCTCATTGTATATAGAAATTACATAATAAAAATAGAATTATATTACGATAAAAACTTACTTTTACATAACAGCTTAACCATTAGCTAATATTGTAAAGGAGGATTGAAGATGTTAAATGATGTATTAACGAAGGAGTATATAATACAGAATGGCCTTGAGTTTGAAGAGTGTTTAGAATATGGGGGACCTTATGGGCTAGGAATAGTAGAGTGTGCAGATGATGATAAAGAAAAATTGTTTACTGGCTTAGCTTATGATGTTTATGAGAATGGAAATATAGAATGTTATTTCTATGTAGAAAATGGTGTTAAACAAGGAGAGTATGTGGAGTTTTACATGGATGGAAATCTAAAAAGAATCAGCAATATGAATAGAAGCGCGGTTGAAGGCTACTATGTTGAATTTTTTCAAAACGGAATGAAGAAGCATGAGTCTGAATATATTGCGGGACGTGAAATGACTTTTAAAAAGTATGATGAACAAGGGAATGTTGTAAAACAAAAAATAGAACCAACTGAATTCGATATATTATATGCGGAAAAATTCAGTAGCAGTTTAAACAAGTAAGGAACACTACATTAAAAATATTGAATATTAATAAAATAACGAATTATAATTCGATTGAGAGATAGTCATAGAAAGATATATAGGAAATGTGAAGAGGTATCGAAATATAGAAGTATGTTTATGGCGCGAACAAATATAAATGAAAAAAAGACTTGAGGAGATTCAGTGGGGTGGTAGGAGATGAATAAAGTAGAATGGAGATCACCAGATAAGCCTTTATTGCGAGAAAATGTAAAGAATGTGGAAAAAGAGTTGGGCATTCATTTTCCTTTAGATTATATAGAATGTGTAATGAAGAATAACGGAGCACATGTTAGCCCAGAAGTATTTGAAGTTGAGGGGAAGAGAAAAGTTTTTGGTACATTACTAACTTATGATATGGATGATGATGAAAATATTATTGAGGTATTCTATGACTACAATGACACATTACCGAGTGCATTGGTGCCATTTGCATTTGATCCAGCAGGAAATTTAATTTGCTTTGATTATAAAAATCATGAAGAAGATCCAATTGTCGTCTTTTGGGAACATGAGGGGCATGGGAAAAGGAAACATTGATGGAAAGTGAAGGGATTACGGCTAAGGAAGCAGAGGAAGTAGCGAGAGAAAATGTATTCTATATTGCTAATAATTTTACGGAGTTTTTAAATAAGTTACATGATTAATAGTGGGAAAGGGATTTAAACTTATTTGGCTGTGATAAAGCAAATAAAAGGAGTAGTAAAATGAAACCGAATTATTTTACAATCGCAATGTATCCGACTGTAGCATTTAACGAAGAAGAGATATTAAATTGTCTTTTAGATGTGTTTGAGTCAAATGAAAAATTTGCTCCTACTCATTGGGGAAACTGTGAAACGGTGCAGGTAGAATATAATCGCCAGGAAATCATAGAAAAAGTAATTTTGGAGCAAAGGGTATCTGAAGTTCATTTGTATCGCGATAAATCGGTAATTTATAGAGGAAGTTTTAAAATTAAATTGAATCGTCGCTCATATTTGGAGTTTGAGTTTCATAAATCGATACCTAAAAAATTGTGGTGTGCTTTTTTTGAGTTATCTGATCAAATCGCAGAAATCGCAAAGCCAAGTTTTGGAGTGGCGCATATTTTTTGGAAAGCAAATTATCCGTGGAATACGGAACGTGAGAGTTTACATATGAAAATGAATATATCTTCGCTACCTATACCAGTCAGGTTTCTTCCTAACGGTCCTTTGGGGGTAGGAGCTAGAACATATTTTAGTAGTTATATTTTAGAAGCTTTTGATAAGAAACTATTGTTAAATAGCCCGGGGGTTGTATCGGAATTGAATTGGGGCGGGCTGAGTATAGACCTTTTACAAAATCCATTAGAAGCACATATTGATACGTTACTCGATAGTTGGTTATCTGTAATGAATCATTTGGAACCAGCTCAAGTAATAGCTATACCAAGATTTCATGAAAGTCGGATGGTTGTAACCTATTCTCCTAATGTCGCCTGGAAGAAGTATTTGGAAAGTTAAAAGAAGCGAGGTCGTAATTAGACTTGAATTTGCATAAAAGTTCAGATGATGCAATAAGTTATTTCGGATAAACGTGATGTGATTTGTTAGGAGGTGAAGTTAAATGAGAAATGACTTAACATGGCCAGTACCGGATGAGCCAGTTTCAGCAGAATATATAAACAATGTGGGAAAAGAGATAGGCTATATATTTCCATGTGACTATGCAGAATGTGCTATAAATAATAATGGTTCGGCTGTGTTACCTTATAAATTTGAAATAGGCACGATAACAAAAGTATTTGGAACTTTACTTACCTATGATGTAGATAGTAGTGAATATATCGTTAAAGTATATAACCAGTATATTTCTACTCTGCCAAATGAATTGGTGCCATTCGCATTTGATCCAGCAGGAAATTTAATTTGCTTTGATTATAAAAATCATGAAGAAGATCCAATTGTCGTCTTTTGGGAACATGAAGGGGCATGGGAAAAGGGAACATTGATGGAAAGTGAAGGGATTACGGCTGAAGAAGTAGAGGAAGTAGCGAGAGAAAATGTATTTTTTGTAGCTAATAAATTTACGGAGTTTTTAAATAAGTTACATGATTAATAATACTATCCATATAAAATGGTTCGTATAAATGTAAGCAGCAATAAAAGGCGGGAGAATGATGGATTTAGAGCATTTAAAAAAAGATATTTGGTATGGAGAAGTTTCTAATCATACAATTGAAACTCTTAAGTCTAACTTAAGGGATAGTGTAGCAGAGACAGAATCCTTTATTTTAATTAACGAATTGTTAAAGTTAGGTGATTTCTCCGTTAAGGGATTACTAATTGAACTTATGAATAGTACTCGAAATGGGCTTGTTTTACATTTATGCACTAGACTATTTTGTTCAGTAGCTACTCACGATGATTTATTAGAAACGAATAATTTGAAATTCCTTTCAAGTGCTTCAGAGGATAGAGTTCATAATTTTGTAGTAAGTGCTGGTGAAACTCTTTCATATCATGTAGTACCATATCTTTTAGCGTTACTAGAAGAGTGGGAAGATACCTTTGTTGAAAAAGCTATAAGAAATGAACTTTCATGGATGCTTGGAATTGAGGACGAGTATTATGAAGTATCGTTAGAAGAATTTAATGAAGCTTATTCTAGTTTTATCGAAAATAACGATACGCAAGAATACTATTATCGTAATAGACTATCTTTTCCTGGAGATTTGGCAAAGGAGTTAGTTTCGGAAGTTATGAGTTCTTTAAGAGATAGAACTACTTATAATGTTGTTACTATACCTTCCGTTTTATCAATTTGGAGTGGAATCAAATGTCCAATTCAATACGATACGATAATAACAAATGAAAAAAATAGAGAGTTGATGTCATATATCGATGTTCTAACAAAGAAAGAATGGAAGATTGGTAAAAAGTATTTTTATGGACATGTAGTCGTATAAGAAAACGATATATGTGATGAAAATAAAACCATTCTATGGCACTCTGTTAAGGAGTGATTTTTACTATAACGGAAAGCTTTGATTGTTGTTTAGAGGTGAATAAAATTGGAGAATAAGATGGATGTACTAAGTAAAAAATACGTATTAGAGCATGGAATAAATTTTGATGAGGAACTATGGTTTACCTCATCCAGTGATGAAGTGCTAGATAAGCCAGAAGAAAAGAATGGGAAACCTTTTACTGGTTTAGCATATGAGTTATATGACAATGGCACCCTAGCGTATTATTGTTACTATAGGGATGGTTTTAAAGAAGGGAATTATGTTAAGTTTTATCAGAGCGGAAAAGTGAAAACTACGAATTTCATGATAAAAGGACAGACAAGAGGGATACGGAAAATTTGGTATGAATGCGAAGTACTCAAATATGAAGGAGAATTTAAGTTTGGTATTTGTTTACATTATACAGAATGGGATAAACATGGGGATGTAATTAGAAAAAAAGTTGCACCGACAAAAGAGGAATTAGCATTCATCAACCGATGCTCTAAACGAGAAGATAATCCATTGATATAAAAATTACAATATATTATTGGTAACATATAGGACAGTTTGTAAAATTACTTAAGAGTAAATAACCATGGGGTGATGGAACTTGGTGAGAAAAGTAGAATGGCAATTTGCTGATGAAGCTGTAAATGAAGATCTTGTGAGAGAGATTAGTAATAAAATAGGTTTTAAATTTCCAATGGATTATATAAAATGTGTAGCTGTAAATAATGGTGCCAATGTAGAACCAGAATTATTTAATGTGAATAATCACGAAAGAATTTTCGGTACTTTATTATCTTTTAATGAAAATAGTGATGAATATATAGTTGATGTATATAGTGACTTTATCGATACATTACCTAAAGAATTATTTCCTTTCGCATTTGATCCAGCAGGAAATTTAATTTGCTTTGATTATAAAAATCATGAAGAAGATCCAATTGTCGTCTTTTGGGAACATGAGGGAGCATGGGAAAAGGAAACATTGATGGAAAGCGAAGGGATTACGGCTAAGGAAGCAGAGGAAGTAGCGAGAGAAAATGTATTCTATATTGCTAATAATTTTACGGAGTT
>NZ_JAEHBQ010000021.1:0-91225 GCF_016483555.1 Bacillus cereus group sp. N14 | reverse complement strand
GATGTTAACATGAAATTGAAACGTTTACAACCAGAAAATAAAGAAAAAATATTAAAATACGACTTTTTTCGACAATTATTTTATGTTTATATCTAATTTTTTTATAGGAAAAGGCGGAGGAAAGCGGACCTTTTCCTATAAAATATCTTGTTGGAATTAGAAATAACTAAAAAAGTAATAATAGCTAAAAATTAAAGTGAAATTCAATGAATATGAGTTCAAAGTCATGAAATTCAATGATAAAGTTATAATTGAATTTTTGAACCTCAGGTATCTTGAAAGTATGCTCAAATTTTAATCCACGTTGCGTTTCGTCCTTTTGTAACTAGCTTAATATGGCCAAATAATTGCAAGGAATTTAATGCCTTACTAATTGTACTCTCTGCAATGTCTGGATAAGTGTTACGAATACTTTCCTTAGTAAAGGGTTGTTTTTGTTTAAGTATAAAATCCTGGATTCTCTCAACTTTAGTATGTTTACATATAGAATCTAGAACTGTGTTATGAAGATCTTTGTAAGCCTCTAATATAATTGTTAAAAACGTTTTTAACCAAAAGCTATTATTATGTTCCTCGCAGTACCAATTCACCGAAGATTTATAAATCGAATTGTAATAATCAGATTCATGTTTCTTAATATATTTATCCAAACATACATGTTTTACAAATGTATGTCCACTCTTAATTAACAGCAATTGTATTAACATAAATGCCAGCCTGTTATTACCTTGATTGAAAGGGACTATGCAATAAAAATTTAATATAAAACGAGCTATTAATAAAAGTGAATGTAGCCCCTTACTAGTATTTAATGAGTTGTATTGATCACATAATTGCTCCATAAACTGTGGAATAAGTTCATGCGGAAGAATGCGGTAACTATTCAAGTGCATTCCATGTTCTGGAATTCCTGGAATGATAAAAGGTTTTTCACGCCATTTGGCACTGTCCGAGGTAATGTAATGTATTAGTTGAAAATGCAATTCCTGTATAGTTGCTGGATTAATTAATAAAGTACAGGAGTTTTTATGTACAAAAGAAAGTGTTTGATAATAACAAAAAATAGCATCTTCTGAAATATTTTGAGGTACTATATCATCTAAAATAAGCTCTTTTAATCTTTTATTAGGAACTTTTACATCTTCATAAATAGTTGTGAAATTTTTTATGTAATGTAGTGGTATAGTTTTTTCTAAATTATTAAATATGTCAGGGTTTTGTTCCTGATAAGCAGCTAATTTTCCTTTGAACTCGCTAATGTCACTTATTAAATTTATTAACCTCCTTTTTAATTCAATATTTTTATACTTATCATCAAAAAAGTCTCTCATTTTTGTTCCCCCTGTAACCCCTTAACACGTTGTTGCATGTATCTTTCCATTCTAAAGGTATTCCACGACATCATTGTAAAATAACGACATTTTTGTTCTGATTTTGATCGTGTTTCAGAATCTATATTTTTATTTGGTATTTAAAATATAGAAATTATAAAGAAGAATCGTTAGGATTCAATTTTAATAGGCATAATCCTAACATCAAATGTACAAATGTACAATAAAAAAATAAAAAATATAAAACTATCGACTCTTTTGAAAGATAATAAATTAATTGTAGGTATAAATGTGTTTTAGTTTAAGAGTAAATATTGAAGTGGTAATAAAATTTTCATAGTTGAAAAAATAGATAAGTAATTAATTTGTGACAGTTATGTGCCTAATCAATTCATTTGCAATGATGAGAATTCCACAATTAAATCCTAACGAGCCTAAATTTCTATATTTGGCCTAAAGATTAGGGGGCTATATTGATGAAATGTATCATTAAATATAGAAATATGTAACGTTTAACACTTGTATTGTAAAATATATTGACATAAGTTAATTTAAATACTAGGTACAGGAGCAGTTAATAACAATTCAGTAAAGTACCCTTTAAACGTTTCACCCTAAAAACGTTTATATTTATAATAATTGCAATCACACTGAAGTTTTTTGTTTGTTCCTGTACATTATTAGGTAAAAATCATATAATAAATTAATAGAATGTTATGGGGGAATTGGATTGTCAATTCTCTTTTTACCTTACATTATCAATTTCTAGATGATTTGTTTAAAGTAAGGATTCACAGGGTAAAAGATGACTATTCACAAGTACTATAAAGTTAAGTTGGATATCTAGAGGTATTTTATAGGAATATGTATCTAAGATTAAAGGGTTTGTGTGCATTCACCATTTGAATATAAACAGATTATTTATTGTGTTTTTTCGGGTTTAGAAAATATGTGTGAATTTAGCCTTGGAAATGACTTGTATGTATGTTGTATAGTAGAAGTGTGAAGTCTGGAGGAGACTGATTTAATCAGCTTCTTCCAGACTTTTTTACTTTAAAATTGTATTTTTTCAGCATGAGGGTAAATATAATTCTTTAAATTAATATTTGAATTTTTTGTGAAATAATATAAGGATTTTATTCCTCTATTAATACATAATGTTACAAAATAGAGTTATTGTATTTATTTTATTTTTATATGAGATTAAAAATAATAATAAATGTAACAATGTATGAGTGATATTAGTATATTTACTAGTAATTTGTTCGTTTATCTTTATATTGCTATTATATTAGCGATAACAATAATATATTGGGGGGACAAGAATGAATTTGAAATTTACATCTAAATTTGAAAGATTAAGAAAAAGTAAAAAAGGAATTGGTGCTTGTGTTTTAGCTGCAGGGATGACGGCTATTACAATGATTCCTCAAAGTGCGTATGCACATGGATTTGTTGAAAAGCCAAGCAGTCGTGCTGCTTTATGTAGTCAGAATTATGGAGCATTGAATTTAAATTGTGGAAATATAATGTACGAGCCTCAAAGCCTAGAAGCACCTAAAGGATTCCCAGATGGTGGACCGATTGATGGGAAAATCGCTTCGGCAGGAGGACTATTTGGAGGAATTCTTGACCAACAAACATCAAATCGCTGGTTTAAAAATACGATTATGGGTGGAGCAAATACATTTACATGGAAATATACAGCGGCACATTCTACAAGTAAATGGCATTATTACATTACAAAAAAGGGATGGGATCCTAATAAACCATTAACACGTGCTGAATTAGAACCAATTGGAACTGTGAACCATGACGGTTCGGCCGCATCAAATAATTTAACACATACAATTAATGTACCAACTGATCGAAATGGTTATCATGTTATTTTAGCTGTATGGGATGTAGCAGATACGTCAAATGCGTTTTATAATGTAATTGATGTAAATCTAGTAAATAATGAAACTCCCGATACAGTAGCTCCAAGTCAACCAACTGGATTAAATGCGTCTAAAGTTTCTGCCAATAGTGTTGCACTAACATGGAAGGCCTCTACTGATAATATAGGTGTAAAAGAATATCAAGTGTTACGCAATGGAGAAGTAATTGATACGGTACCAGGTACAACTTTTACTGATAAAAAACTAAAAGCAAATGCGGAATATACCTATACTATAAAGGCATTAGACTCTGCTGGAAACATATCAAAAGAAAGTGAAAAACTAAAGGTTAAGACAACAAATGAAACTCCAGATACAGAAGCTCCGACTCAACCGAAAGGATTACATAGTATGAGTAAAACAGCGACAACTGTTGATTTGATGTGGAGTCCGTCTGAAGATAATGTAGGTGTTGACCATTATATTGTATATAGAGAAAGCGCTGGGGTTATGAATAAAATTGGGGCAGCTGATAATACATCCTTTATGGATAAAGATTTGAAGACTAATACATCGTATAAGTATGTAGTGACGGCGGTTGATTTAGCTGGAAATGAATCTAGTAGAAGTGATGTTTTGAATGTAACGACAAAGTCAGAGGATTCCACATATGAAAAATGGGATGCAAGAAAGGCATATACTAAAGGTGATAGAGTAGTACATGAAGGAAAAGTGTATGAAGCGGTTCAAAATCATCAAGGAAATGGCGACTCAAATTGGATTTTTGCCCTATCGCTTTGGAAGCCAGTTTTGAATAAATGATAAGCGGGGAAGGGTAGTTATCACTAATTCTATGTGCAATACCGAAACAGGGGTGAAGTTTTTAATCTCCATCTCAACATATACGAAATGAAATTATTAAAGAATCCCAATGGAATTCCATTGGGATTCTTTATTTTCTAATTTGTAATAGCGTATATTTTCACTGTAAATTTGTTAGTGGCACCAATTGGACTTGCAATATAATATTTAGTATTCGTGTAAGCTTCAGTCCTAGATCCATGTGAAATATTTTTCCAACGAGTAGAATCTGTACCTAGGGAAACATCAATCATTACATTGAAAGAAATAGTAGAAGGATGATCTTTTTCTGAAGGCTCAATAACCCATTTTAATTCCTTAGTACCTACAGGTAAACTATCAATTTTAAAGTTTTGACTGGATCGGTTTTTTTGTCCGGATAAAGGGCTAGATTCGGATGAAATTTGCGAAATTAATATTTCTTTTTCATTCGAATGTATACCATTTAATTTAATGATACTATCAATTAAACCTGGCCCAGGAAAGTCAGCTGCGATGATACCAGAATGTTTAATTCCACCTTGTTGCAAGAGTTCGGTCCCAAGTGTATTCATACCACCATAATATACTTGTCCATTTCTATCGCGGGGGAAATCACTCCACGCATTAGTGAAATTCGTTTGAATCAACTTAGGACTACTATCAGTATTTCTGTTCTCTTTTCCACTTGCAACAAACCAAGGATATACATTATTTAAAAATGCGGCTGCACCACCTGTACCGCTAAAATGGTTGAGATATATTTTTCCATTATTAAAGTTAGTATTTGCATTTTGCAGATGGGTTTTTACCGTATGCCATTTTCCGTATATTTCGTCTGGACCGCTTCCAATTTCAAATTTATCTTGTATATTCAAACTTTCGTAATCAATACCGTACAATTGAGAGGATGTAAAGTTTTGTAAGATTACAATTTTACCCCGGATATTTCCTAAAGTAGGGTTGTTTCTATCTGAAGTTGGTACTGAATTAGGATCCCAAAAATATGAAGCATTAACGTTTTTATATTTTAAAAATATCTCCTCAAATGATAGTGATCCACTTTCAGGAGTAGTTTCTTCTTTTAAGCGCATTAAAATTGTTTCTGTCGGATAATCTTTTAAAAATTGAATTGCCTCTTTTAATACATCTTCAAACACTGCTTTTTGATTTGCAATACCATGGTACATTGCAAAAGAATCTTTTACACGTTTAACACGCATATCTACATATCGAATTCCAGAATTTAATTGTTGGGGTAGACTCATAGTTTGATTTCTTGTCAAATTTTCATCAAGAAAACTTGCTCCATGTAAAGCCATTGTACCGTGAGTACCTGGAATAGATATTTCACTTAACTTTGTTGAATCTGCTACCTTCGACATCCACGATGGATTTTGATATCCTATATTGGATTCATAGGAATAACCTGGATGACTATCAGCTAAAATAGGAGATGGTGTACTTAAACTTGCTAGTGTAAAACATGTGAGGATGCTAATTTTAAAGAAATTTCTCATTTTTATTTTGTTCATTTTATCTCTCCTGACTTTTAAACAATAGCTATAATAAGATGGTTTTTTACTATATTTATTGTTTTTTATTCCTAATGTAATGAATTTTTGTAATTAAAAAGAGGTAGTGAGCTAACTTAAGATATTATTAGTTTATTGTAATAATTTATATCTAATAGCCAAACGGATTTTTAAAAAATTGAAGCATAGATAGGTAAAAATAAGCTTTTTGCTGTATTGTATACAAACAAAACAGAAGCCTTAAAAAGACTTCTATTTTGTGACATAGTATGAATGATAAGGTGGTTAACAAATTAAGATAATGTGAGTGAGCGGTAAAAATCTATTTATAGCTGTTTCAGGAATTTCTTATAACAAGGCTATTTAGGAAAAGTGGTCCCTACAATGCTAATAAAAATTAAAACATTTTACTCATTAAAACTTAGACTAACTACAGTTGCGATAGATTGGGCTGCATGTTCCCAGCTTCCATCTATAACTTTACCAATCTGTTGACCAAGTGTATTTAAATCATTTGGATTAACTGGAATTCCATTATACGCAGCAAGAATTGATAAAAGTGGAGCAGCAAATGGTGTCCAACCACCTCTATCAATATTAAATACAGGCTTATCTACTACTTTTCCATCTTGCACAGTAAACTCATAATAAAATTGATCATCTGGACGGAAACTTAAATGATGTGAAATTTGTCCCTTAACATATTTTTTTCCTGCACCTAGATTTACTACTTCTATTTCTTTTACGTTAAATTCATGCTCAAACACTTTTATTTTTTTGACTTCTGGACCATTTAAGGCAGCATTAACAGCTGTTTCTAAATTATTTTGTGCTAATGGTTGAATACTCATTAGTGCCTCTTGTTGTTGGATAGAAGCCTCTTTTTCTGCAGCAAACACTGATGTAGTAGGTAGTGCACCTGTTGCTAATGTAGCTGCAAGTGCTGTTGACATCATGATTTTTCTTTTCATTTTCATAGTTTTCCTTCCTCCCTTAAAGTTATGATATATAATCTTTTAAAGACTGACACGATGCAATATTTTATTTCATAATGCACGCAAAAAACTAGTTTAAGAATTATGTGAAATTATGTCAGGAAATTAAAATTAATTATATATTCATTCACAATGATATCTATCTACACATATTTTTTCAATTTTCTAACTAATAACATAATAATGACTTTTCATAAGGTAATTTAGTGTTTCAATTCTCTCTATGTACGTTTTAAACAAATTAAAATCATAGTGGTAATAATATATTTGCAAGCAAATATATTATATACTTCGAGAAAAATACACAATTTTTTTATAAAAAACTATAGGAATTATCATTATATCGTTATTAAACTAAGTAAGATAAATGATAATATGATGAAGAGCTTCCAGTGAGTTGTTATAAGTCCACTAGAAAATGAGCATGATATCATACACTCATGAAGGAAACCTAGGATATTAAAGCTCCACTTTATAGCAGTTAATACGAATGGGATTGGAAACCAGCTAAGTGTTCATTAGAGACGTATAACACTATGAAAATACTTCAAATCAATTAAAAAGTTTCAGTTATTCTGAATTCGAAGGGCACGGAATGTTTATTGAGAATTGTAGTACTGATCAAAATTTTAGGAGGAAATATGAACAAGAAGGCTAAAAGAATTATATTACTTATTGCTACATTAGTAGGTAGTAGTATCTTTTTATATTTACAGAACAATTTAATAAGTATAACTGAGGTTAAAATAACCTCCAGTAAAATTCCCTCCGCTTTTAAAGGATTTAAAATCCTCCAAATTTCAGATTTACATAATAAAAAATTTGGGGACAATCAAGAAACTTTAATTCAAAAAGTAAAAAGCATAAATCCAAATATTATTGCTATTACGGGTGATCTAATTGACAGTAAATCATACGATCCGGAAGTTAGTATGGAACTAATCCGAGAACTTGTAAAGAAGTATCCCGTCTATTTTGTGACAGGAAACCATGAAAAATGGTCAGGAAAATATAATGATTTAGAGAAAGAGTTGAAGCAACATCATGTTACTGTTTTAAGAAATGAACATGTAAGTATTCAAATAGGGGGACAAGACATACATATACTTGGTATTGATGATCCGGAATTTGTTACTGGAAACCGTGATGAAGGAAATGTTGTAAAAGATGAAATTATAAAAGCGAAATTTGAAATGCAGCCGGATACATATAATGTATTACTATCCCATAGGCCTGAATTTTTAACAGAGTATGCTGATGAGCAAATAGATTTAGTGTTATCAGGGCATGCTCATGGAGGGCAAGTTAGATTGCCATTTATCGGAGGTTTAGTTGCTCCAAATCAAGGGGTTCTCCCTACATATACAGCCGGTTTATATGAAAAACAAAATACGTCTATAGTAGTAAGTAGAGGACTAGGTAATAGTATCATTCCGCAAAGAATTTTCAATAGACCAGAACTTGTAGTCGTACAGTTAAATTGAACTGTACGATTTTTTGTATAGAAAAATAAGCCATATGTAATTTATACAAGTTAACATTACAATTTTGTTAAAAATTTTCTACGTTACATAAAGTAACAAAATTTGACCCGTAAAGTTTGTTATAGTGTAAATAATCAAAAAACTTAAAAATTAGTCGAGTGAAAAGTGTGATAAGGAATCTGTATAAAAACATAAAGGGGTGTACACATGCATAAAGAATATGAAATTGAAGAGTATACGGCGATTGAGGAACAAATACATTATTATTGTAAATGCTTATTAGTAAGTCATCCTGATCAAATTATAAAGTATTTAGAAAAAAGGTTAGAAAAATATGCAGAAACATTACAATATGCCCATTTATATCCCGACACAGTTATATTACCGTTACAGCAATTAGTTATCGAATATTCTTTAGATGTTGCTAGAATTAGGAAATATATGAATTTAAAAACGTAAAATAAAATATATAATTTAAATGAAACAGAGTCGACTTTAAGAAATGATATTCTAATGTCGACTCTGTTTCATTGTTTAAGATTGAAAATACATACTAATCAATGAAGTTTGACATATAATTACGCAAGAGTAAAATAAAAGTGAGTACTCACTCATTTTAGAAAAGGGGGAAGAATACGTGCAGCAACCTGCCATTATTTTACGGACTGTATCAAAAAGTTTTGGAAAAAAAGAAGTGTTACACAATCTTTCATTGCAAGTTGAAAAAGCAGAGATATTTGGTTTAGTTGGGCCTTCAGGTTCAGGGAAAACGACTCTTATTAAATTGATTGCAGGTATTAATGAGGCAACGAAAGGTGAAGTGCTTGTATACAACACGAACATGCCTAATTTAAATGAAATGAAAAGAATTGGTTATATGGCTCAGGCTGATGCATTATATGAAGAACTATCAGCATATGAAAATGCAGATTTTATTGCAACGATGTATGGATTAAAGGGAAAACATAAAAAAGAAAGAATCGAAGAGGTTTTTGACCTTGTACAATTATCACAACATATAAGACAGCAAGTGCAGCATTTTTCAGGTGGGATGAAGAAGCGTTTATCATTAGCGATAGCACTCCTTCATGAACCTGAAATATTAATTTTAGATGAGCCAACAGTGGGGATAGATCCACTTCTTAGAAAAACAATCTGGGAAAAATTTTATGATTTGAAAAAGAAAGGCACAACTATTATTGTAACGACGCACATTATGGATGAAGCTGAATTTTGTGAACGCCTAGGATTAATTAGAGAAGGGAAGCTAGTTGCGACTGGAACACCTGAAGAATTGAAAAAACGGGTATCATCAGGACGGATTGAAGATGTCTTTTTGTTGGAAGAGGTGGCTCTATCATGAGAGTTACTGGTGTAATCATTCGTATTATTCGCCAATTTTTTCGAGATAAACGTTCGTTAGCGATGATGTTTGGGGCACCAATGTTATTACTTTGGTTATTGTCTCTAGTGTTTACACAAAAAGACTATGTACCGCATATCGCTGTAGTTGATGTGCCTGCTCCTATTGTAAAAACAATGAAAACTCAAGAAGCCTCAATTTATGAATACGGCAAAGAGAAAGCAATTTCAGAGTTAGAACTGCAAAAGGTAGATGCAGTAATTTATTTAGAGAATAGGAAAATGAATCTTTTATTAGAAGGAAGTGATTCATCAAAAAATCGTGCTGTACTTCAAGTTTTACAAAAGAGTACAGAAAAGAATGAAGTATCAGTTATGAAGCCTGAGGTAAATTACTTACATGGCTCTAAAGACTTTACAATGTTTGATGGGCTTGGTCCCGTATTGATTGGTTTCTTTACATTTTTCTTTGTATTTATATTGTCTGGAGTTTCCTTTGTTAGAGAACGTTTAAGTGGTACATTAGAGAGGTTATTGTCCACTCCAGTGAGAAGATGGGAAATAGTTGTAGGATATATTATTGGTTTTGGAATCTTTGCGTTTATACAATCAATTATAATCGTGAATTTTTCAGTTTATATTTTAGACTTGTATGTAGCTGGCTCTATATGGCTAACACTACTTATTACATGCCTGCTTTCTTTAACGGCATTAACTTTAGGGACGTTTTTATCAGCATACGCAAATAATGAATTTCAAATGATCCAGTTCATACCGCTTGTCATTGTGCCCCAAATTTTCTTTTCTGGGTTGTTTCCAATTGAATCTATGAATAAGTGGCTACAAATGTTAGGGAAATTATTTCCGCTCACATATGGAGCTGACGCAATGAGACAAGTGATGATTCGAAATCAAGGATTTACAGAGATTGCGTTAGATCTAACTGTATTACTACTTTTTTCTCTATTATTTGCAATAGGGAATGTATTTGCATTAAAGAAACATCGGAAAATATAATGATGATACAAAGGGGCATTATAGATGAAGAAGGATTGGTTGGATGAATTAATTGCCGCAACTAATACGGATAAACGAAATGAACGTCAAATGCGTATTTTAGAGGCAGCTGTTGATATGTTTGGAGAAAAAGGATATGCATCAACTTCTACAAGTGAAATTGCAAAGCGTGCTGGTGTAGCGGAAGGAACAATCTTCCGCTACTATAAAACGAAAAAAGATTTATTGTTAGCAGTCGTCATGCCGACATTAACAAAGTTTGCTGCACCATTTTTTGTACAAGCCTTCGCAAAGGAAATTTTCAAATCGCAGTATGAATCGTATGAAGGGCTGCTAAGAGTTGTTATTCATAATAGATTTGAATTTGCAAAAAAGCATTTTCCAATGATAAAAATATTAATTCAAGAAGTGCCATTTCAGCCAGAATTGAAAAACGAAATACAACATTTAGTAGAAACAGAGTTACTTTCACATTTTAAAAAGTTGATTGTAAAGTTTCAAGAAGAAGGGGAAATTATTGAGATGCCTCCATCTTCTGTATTACGTCTTACTTTATCAGCTGTATTAGGTTTACTATTAACAAGGTTTTTATTATTGCCTGAAGAAAAATGGGATGATGAAGTGGAGATTGAAAATACGATTCAATTTATATTGTATGGATTAACGCCACGAATCTAACTATAACAACATTTTAGGGGTTTGATTTTTTGTATTTAAATAAATGTAATTTAATAGGTTTAATCATAAGTAAAAATATGTTGATGTGTGAATTTCATATACTATTTTTAAGCAAATAATAAATCGCCTTTAAAAAGGCGATTTATATTCATTATACAATTTTGATAAATAAGTACTTGTTTACTAAAAATATTTTGAATTAGCGTGTTTCTTTGTCTCTTCTTCTAAGACCTAATAATCCTGCTAGACCTAATAAACCGAGCCAAGCCCAATTATTATTTCTATCACGATTATTATTTAAATCATTTGTCGTATTTACATTTCGAGTTCTCACATCATTATTAACTCTGTTCAAGTTATTGTCATTAACTCGAGTTGACATATCAGTGTTATTAACTCTATTCATATGATTTCCATCGTATTCAGCTTGGGCAGATGTGCCTAAAAACATAATAGATAGTGCTAAAACACTTAAAATAGATGATAATTTTTTCTTCATAAATTTCCCCTCCTTTCTTATGTATTAATTTTTCCATTGCTTTTGTACATTATTCGTATCACAGTATCTAAATCATAAAGTTAAAATTATTAGAACTATCTTTAATCTCCATTATTAAAAGTACAGGTAAATACAACGAAGCGGTTAACAAAAGTTAACCGCTTATGCCATGTTATGCTTGATCAGATTGAAGAACATGTAAAGGGGGAGGAATAATCCAGCCTTTTTTCTTATTTAACCGTAGTAAAGTAGCACCTGCTTGTGCTTTTTTCATATGGAATTGTCCAAACATCATTCCTACGTCTTCTCGAAGTGATTGTCCCATCGCTTGGCTACATGCTACTAGTCCAGCAGCAAGATCCATAGAAACTTTAGCTGCAATTTCTGCGTCATTAATACGAGCACCAGGAGGGATTGTTTCAATAGATGCAACTGGACGTTCTGGAGGTGCTGGTGGTAATGCCACACCGTTTGATTTTAACAAGTTTTTTAGTTCTTCAACTTCTGATTGGATATCATTTTCTATAAGATTTTCTAAAAACTTTTTTAAGTCCTCGTCTCCAGTATGATTGACAAGAACTTGGTAACCAGCAATTGCACCTTGTGCCCCTGCAAGATAACTCCAAATTGCAAAGACTTCTCCGTAATGCATTGGTTCATTTTGGGGATTACCACTTAATACTCCCATTTTAATATGTCTCCTTAAACTGAATGGATTTTTTGAAATATTTCTTACCAAAGAAAAAATACTTCTGAAAATGTTCCGTAATAAAGAAAGTAGGTTTCTAAAATTCATTTGGAACACCCTAACTACAAGTAATACTTTCTCAGTCTATAATGTACAAATTTAAAGAATATATTCTAAATAACTTGGGATTAAAATTCATATTAAGGCTTATTTTAATTTAAATGTAAAGAGGAAAGGAAAGAATCTGTAACTATGCTAGTAAAGATGGATTGTGTTTAGACAAAAAAGTTTTAACAAGTTTGTACAAGAACTTGTTAATACATATACGAAATAGATTTGAATTGCAGTTGATATAGCATTAAATTTATAGTTATTATAAAAATAATCAATATAAACAGACTTTGCTTAAGATACTAATATCAGTACAATTTAGATTGTATGGATTGATACCATGGAGGTAATGAAATGCGGCAATTTGCAAAACCAACAATTGTTGTAAGTAAATGTTTAGAATTTGATGCCTGTCGTTATAATGCAGAGATGATACCAGATGTAACAATACGAAATTTGCAGCCATTTGTTACATTTATACCTGTTTGTCCAGAAGTCGAGATCGGATTGGGGACTCCTCGTGAAACGATACGAATTGTAGAAGAAAATGGTGTGAATAGGCTTGTACAGCCGTCGACACGAGAAGATGTAACTGAAAAAATGAAGCAATTTTCAAATGACTTTTTACAAACGATATCCGATGTGGATGGTTTTATTTTAAAGAATCGTTCGCCAAGTTGTGGTACGCGCGATGTGAAAATTTATTCTGGTTTTGAAAAAGCGCCAGTAAAAGGAAAGGGATCTGGCTTATTTGGCGGAGCAGTAATAAAAAAATTTTCGCATCTTCCAATTGAAGAAGAGGGTAGATTGTCGAATTTTATTATTAGAGAACATTTCTTTACAAGACTGTTTACAATCGCGCATTACAAAATGATTAAACATACTAAAAACATAAAAGAACTCGTATCATTTCAATCAGACTATAAGTATTTATTTATGGCATATAATCAAGTGAAACAAAAAGAATTAGGGCGTATTATTGCAAATCAAAAAAATGAAACGATTGAAGTTGTATTTGAAAACTATGAGAAGACTTTATATGAATTATTTATGCGCACCCCCCGCTATACATCGAATGTAAATGTATGTGAGCATATTTTTGGATATTTTAAAACAAAGTTGAAAAAACAAGAAAAAGATCATTTTTTAGATTTGATACAAAAGTATATAGAAAAGAAAGTCCCGCTTAGTAGCTTACTTACAATTTTAAAATCATGGGCCATTCGATTTGACGATAAGTATTTATTAAGACAAACATATTTTGAACCATACCCTGAAGCTTTAGTAGAAATTTCTGATTCGGGAAAAGGTAGAGATTATTAAACAATAAATTACATAATTCGACACAAAACTTCCTATGTTGTTGTAGAACAATGTAGGAATTTTTTTGTGCATTAGTACAGAATCTGTTTTAAAATTGAGTTATGACAGAATTATAGCAATTGTCTAACTAATATTCGTGTCTTTTAATTCGTAATGTTTGTAGTAGAAACTCGCACGCTGTCGAAACTCAATATTCGATAAGGGGTGTGTAGCGGAATGGAATTTACTCTAACTCGCGAAAAACAAATGATTAAAGAAATGGTACGTGACTTTGCTGAAAAGGAAATCGCACCGAAAGCTGTGTATTATGACAAAACTGCGGAATTTCCATATGAAACATTTCAAAAAATGGGCGAACTAGGATTATTAGGTATCCCATTCCCTGAAGAGTATGGAGGTTCAGGTGGCGATACTGTATCGTACGCGTTAGCAGTTGAAGAAATTGGTCGTGCTTGTGGTGGGACAGGATTAAGTTACGCTGCAACAATTTCATTAGGTGCTTCTCCAATTTATTATTTCGGTACAGAAGAACAAAAACAGAAATATTTAGTTCCAATGGCGTCAGGTAAAACATTAGGTGCTTTCGGATTAACTGAGCCGAACGCTGGATCTGATGCAGGTGGTACACAAACGAAAGCTGTATTAGATGGAGACGAGTATGTTATTAGTGGTGAAAAGTGTTGGATTACAAATGCAGAGTATGCAAATACAATTATTGTAACCGCTATCAACGGTGTTGAAGATAATGGTAGAAAGCGTATTTCGGCATTTATCGTACCGACTACAAGTGAAGGATTAACGATTTCAAGTCCTTACGATAAGATGGGTGTTCGTGCTTCTAATACATGTGAAATCGTACTTGATGGTGTACGTGTACCGAAAGAAAATATTCTTGGTGATGTAAATAAAGGATTTAAACAATTCTTATATACACTTGATGGAGGACGTATTTCAATCGCAGCATTAGCAGTAGGTATTGCACAATCTGCATTTGAACGTGCGCTGCAATATGCGAAAGAACGTCAACAATTTGGAAAGTCAATCTCTAATTTCCAAGCGATTCAATTTAAATTAGCTGATATGGCGACTGAAGTAGAACTTGCACGTAATTTAGTACATAAAGCAGCTTGGTTAAAAGATAATGATAAACCTTTCGGTAAAGAAGCGGCTATGGCAAAGTTATTTGCATCTGAGGCTGCTAGTCGTATTGCAAATCAAGCGGTACAAATTCACGGTGGATACGGCTATATGCGTGAATATGAAGTGGAACGACATATTCGTGATGCAAAACTATTAGAAATTGGTGAAGGAACTTCTGAAATTCAACGTCTCGTAATTGCAAGACATTTAGGATGTAGATAAAAAGGAGGAATCACTATGTTTCAAAAAATATTAATTGCTAATCGCGGGGAAATCGCAGTTCGTATTATAAAAACTTGTCAAAAACTTGGCATTCGCACTGTTGCTATTTATTCTGAGGCTGATGAAAATGCCCTTCATGTAAAAATGGCAAATGAAGCTTACTTAGTAGGTGGGTCGCGTGTCCAAGAAAGCTATTTAAACCTTGAAAAAATTATTGAAATAGCTAAGAAGACAAATGCTGAAGCAATCCATCCGGGATATGGATTATTATCAGAGAATCCGTCTTTTCCGGTTCGCTGTAGAGAAGAAGGGATTGTATTTATAGGTCCATCAGAAGAAATCATTACGAAAATGGGAAGTAAAATCGAATCTCGTATTGCAATGCAAGCTGCAGATGTCCCAGTAGTTCCAGGTATTACTACAAATATTGAAACTGCTGAAGAAGCAATTGAAATTGCAAAACAAATTGGTTATCCATTAATGCTGAAGGCATCCGCAGGCGGCGGAGGCATTGGAATGCAGTTGATGGAAACTGAGCAAACGCTCACCAAAGCATTTGAAAGTAACAAAACAAGAGCACAAAACTTCTTCGGTAACGGAGAAATGTATTTAGAGCGCTATATTGCAGATGCACATCATATTGAAATTCAGCTTTTAGCAGATACACATGGTAACACAGTGTATTTATGGGAGCGTGAATGTTCCGTGCAGCGCCGAAATCAGAAAGTAATTGAAGAAGCACCTTCACCATTTTTAGATGAAGGTACGCGAAAAGCGATGGGAGAAGTTGCTGTACAAGCTGCCAAAGCTCTAGGCTATACAAACGCAGGTACAGTTGAGTTTCTTGTAGATGATCAGAAGAACTTTTATTTCTTAGAGATGAATACGAGATTACAAGTAGAGCATCCAGTTACAGAAGAAATTACTGGTTTAGATCTTGTAGAACAACAACTTCTAATTGCATACGGTGAGAAACTATCATTTACACAAGATGATGTAAAACGTAGTGGTCATGCCATCGAGGCACGTATTTATGCAGAAGATCCAAAAACGTTCTTCCCATCACCTGGGAAAATTACAGATTTAATGCTTCCAAAAAATGTTCGTATCGATCATTTTTTAGAGAATCAAGTAACGATTACACCTTTCTATGATCCAATGATTGCGAAAGTCATTGCTCATGGTGAGACTCGTGATGAAGCAATTTCGAAATTACATGATGCTCTAGAAGAGTTAAAAATAGAAGGTATTAAAACGAACACGCCAATGTTACTTCAAGTATTGGAAGACGATGTGTTCAAAAGTGGTATTTATACAACGGGTTTTGTAACGAAACAACTTGTTAAAAAATAAGATTTAACAATATTAAGGGGGAAAAAATGATGACGAAGGTATATGCATCGATGGCAGGAAATGTATGGAAGATTGTTGTAGGAGTAGGAGATACAGTAGAGGAAGAGCAGGATGTCGTCATTTTGGAATCTATGAAAATGGAAATTCCAATCATTTCAGAAGAAGCTGGCACAGTTATGAAAATTAATGTGCAAGAAGGCGATTTTGTAAATGAAGGAGATGTATTACTAGAAATTGAATAGGGAGATATAGGGGGAAGCGAATTGAAACTACCTAATTTTGCTGTCATTAAAGAAGTCGGGCCACGTGATGGCTTACAGAATGAAAAAAAGATTGTTGGCACAAAAGATAAAGTAAAATGGATTCAACTACTTACAGAGGCGGGATTATCGTACGTTGAAGTTTCCTCATTCGTTCACCCTAAATGGGTCCCTGCATTAGCAGATGCAAATGATGTATTTTCTGAGCTGAAAAGGGATCCCAATGTTACTTATGCAGCGCTTGTTCCAAATCAAAATGGTTTGGAACGAGCTTTTTTGCAAAATGTAGATGAGGTGAATGTTTTTTTATCAACAAGTGAATCTCATAATAAAAGTAATATTAATAAATCAATTAAAGAAGCATTAGTTGTAATTGAAGATATAACAAAACAGGCAATGTTCGAAGGGAAAAAGGTAAGAGGCTATGTTTCTACTGTATTTGGATGTCCTTATGAAGGGGATATAAGTGCCACAGCAGTTGACGAATTATGTAATCAACTATTTTCATACGGCATTTATGAAGTATCTCTTGGTGACACGATTGGTGTAGCGAATCCACTACAAGTAGAGCGAGTATTAGAGCATTTATTAAAGAAATATGATGCTTCGCAGTTTGCAATGCACTTCCATAATACGTATGGAATGGCTCTGGCGAATGTAGTTAAGTCATTAGAATATGGTATTACAACATTTGATAGTTCTTGTGGTGGTCTTGGTGGATGTCCATATGCACCAGGAGCATCAGGTAATGTTGCAACTGATGACTTAGTTTATATGCTCCATAAGTTAGGGGTCCAAACGAATATTGATGAAGAGAAGTTATTGAGAGCGAGTCAGTTTATTCAAAGTAAATTAAATATCCAATTACCAAGTCATGTGTATAGAGCGCTTCAACATAAAACGATAAGTAGGTGAGAAGATGCTACAATTACAAAATATTTCAGTTGATTATGTAACACCTCACGTTGTAAAGATTTCATTAAATCGTGAAAGACAAGCAAACTCATTATCTTTAGCGTTATTAGAAGAGTTACAAAATATATTAACTCAAATAAGTGAAGAGTCCAATACTCGCGTAGTTATTTTAACAGGTGCTGGTGAAAAAGCTTTTTGTGCTGGTGCTGATTTAAAAGAACGTGCTGTCATGAATGAAGAACAAGTTCGCCATGCTGTTAGTATGATTCGTACTACTATGGAGATGGTTGAACAATTACCACAGCCAGTTATTGCTGCTATAAATGGAATCGCCCTTGGTGGCGGTACGGAATTAAGTTTAGCTTGTGATTTTAGAATTGCGGCTGAATCTGCAAGTCTCGGTCTTACTGAAACTACACTTGCAATTATACCAGGAGCAGGTGGTACGCAGCGTTTACCAAGATTAATTGGTGTTGGTAGAGCGAAAGAATTAATTTATACAGGCAGACGTATTTCAGCGCAAGAAGCAAAAGAATATGGTTTAGTAGAATTTGTTGTACCAGCTCATTTACTTGAAGAGAAAGCGATTGAAATAGCAGAGAAAATTGCTAGTAATGGCCCTATTGCTGTTCGATTAGCAAAAGAAGCAATTTCAAACGGTATTCAAGTTGATTTACATACCGGATTACAAATGGAAAAACAAGCGTATGAAGGTGTAATCCATTCGAAAGATAGATTAGAAGGATTACAAGCATTCAAGGAAAAACGCACACCAATGTATAAGGGGGAGTAAATATGTTAGACCAAAAACAACAATCGAATACATTTGAAGAACGAGTTGAAACGATTAAACAAGGCGGCGCACCAAAGTATCATGAACAAAACAAAGCAAAAGGAAAACTATTCGTTCGAGATCGCTTAGCTCTTTTATTTGATAAGGGTGAATATGTAGAAGATGCATTATTTGCAAATTGTGAACAAACAGGATTACCTGCTGATGGTGTTATAACGGCAACGGGTAAAATACATGGTCGTACTGCATGCGTAATGGCAAATGATTCAACGGTAAAGGCTGGATCATGGGGCGCACGTACAGTTGAAAAGATTTTACGTATTCAAGAAACGGCAGAAAAATTACGTGTTCCGTTATTTTATTTAGTTGACTCTGCTGGAGCGCGTATTACAGATCAAGTAGAAATGTTCCCAGGGCGCCGCGGTGCAGGAAGAATCTTCTACAATCAAGTGAAATTATCAGGTAAAGTTCCGCAAGTATGCTTATTATTTGGACCTTCGGCAGCTGGTGGCGCATATATTCCAGCCTTTTGTGACATTGTTATGATGGTAGAAGGAAATGCATCTATGTATTTAGGGTCTCCTCGTATGGCTGAGATGGTTATCGGCGAGAAGGTAACTTTAGAGGAGATGGGCGGAGCTCGTATGCATTGCTCTGTATCAGGATGCGGAGATGTTTTATGTAAAACAGAAGAAGATGCGATTACACAAGCAAGACAATACATTTCATATTTTCCAAACAACTACTTAGAGAAGACTCCATTGGTTACACCTCAAGAACCGAAACAATTCGAAAAAACGTTAGAACAAATCATTCCAGAAAATCAAAATGCTCCTTTCAATATGAAAGATCTCATTAATAGAGTTATTGATGAAGGTTCTTTCTATGAAGTGAAAAAATTATTTGCTCAAGAACTAATTACAGGCTTGGCACGTATTGATGGTAAGCCAGTTGGTATTATTGCAAATCAACCGCGTATGAAAGGCGGCGTATTATTCCACGATTCAGCGGATAAAGCAGCGAAATTTATTAATTTATGTGATGCATAT
Source organism: Bacillus cereus group sp. N14 (assembly GCF_016483555.1). Taxonomy (NCBI): domain Bacteria; kingdom Bacillati; phylum Bacillota; class Bacilli; order Caryophanales; family Bacillaceae; genus Bacillus; species Bacillus cereus group sp. N14. The sequence continues at coordinate 71,750 of NZ_JAEHBQ010000021.1, read as the reverse complement.
CATATTCCGTTGTTATTCCTTGCAGATGTACCTGGATTTATGATTGGCACAAAAGTAGAGCGTGCTGGTATTATTCGTCATGGTGCAAAGATGATTTCTGCAATGAGTGAAGCAACTGTACCGAAAATTTCTATCGTTGTTCGTAAAGCATACGGTGCTGGTTTATATGCAATGGCAGGTCCAGCCTTTGAACCAGATTGCTGCTTAGCATTACCGACAGCTTCTATTGCGGTAATGGGTCCAGAAGCAGCGGTTAATGCTGTATATGCAAATAAGATTGCAGCTTTACCAGAAGAAGAGCGTGATAGCTTCATTGCTGAAAAACGCGAAGAGTATAAGAAAGATATTGATATTTACCATTTAGCATCAGAGATGGTCATTGATGGTATTGTTCATCCAAACAATTTAAGAGAAGAGTTAAAAGGACGATTCGAAATGTATATGAGTAAATATCAAGTATTTACGGATCGTAAACATCCTGTTTATCCAGTTTAAAAGCCCTATTTAGGGCTTTCTTGCTCAAAAAGTCAAGGAGGGGAAAACATTGAAACAAGCAGTTTGGTTTCCAACAGAAGAATATAAAGAAAAAACGCGTTTATATGGTTGGATGAAATCATTGGGCTATGAAGATTATGAAACGTTTTATAATAAATCTATTGAAGAAACAGATTGGTTTTGGGGAGAAGCTGAGAAAGCGGTTGGCTATCAATGGATGAAGCCTTATACAGAAGTGCTAGATTTAGAAAATGGTACGCCGTTTGCACAGTGGTATAATGGCGGAACATGTAACGTTGTAGAATCAGTTTTATCACGCTGGCTTGCAGATGATGAAACAAGAACGCAACCAGCACTACAGTACGAGGGAGAAAATGGAACTTCAAAATCATTTACATATGAAGAGCTTGACAACTGGGTAAGTCGCGTTGCAAACGGTTTGAAACATGCGGGTATTGAAAAAGGTGACCGTGTAACAATTTATATGCCGATGATTCCAGAAACAGTTGTTTCAATGCTAGCTGTTATGAAAATCGGAGCAATTATTTCACCAATATTCTCAGGATTTGCATCTGATGCAGTCATGACTCGTGTACAAGCGGCAGGATCAAAAATGATCATTACTGCAGATGGTTTTTCACGCCGAGGTAAAGTTGTTTCATTAAAAGACGAAGTAGATAAAGCTTGCGAACATTGTCCAACTGTTGAAAAAGTTGTTATTGTTCGTCATGCAGGAAATGATTTTACACCACATAATTATGATTTCCCATGGAGTGTGCTAGAAAAAGAAAAACCATTTACACATGCTGAAGAGATGAATAGTGATGATCCATTAATGCTCATTTATACATCAGGTACAACTGGAAAACCGAAAGGGACAGTACACACTCATGCTGGATTTCCTTTAAAATCAGCTTTTGATGCGGGGTTCGGAATGAATATCAAACAAGGTGACCGCGTATTATGGGTAACTGATATGGGATGGATGATGGGACCATTTTTACTATTTGGCTCTCTCATTAATGGAGCAACGATGGTTATGTATGAAGGTGTTCCGGACTTCCCAGAAGCAGATCGGTTATGGGAGACAGTTGATAAATATGAAATTACACATCTTGGTATATCACCAACATTAATTCGTGCGTTAATGGCAAAAGGTGATGAATATGTGAATAAACATTCGCTCAAGAGTTTAGAAGTATTCGCATCAACAGGTGAACCTTGGAATCCAGATCCTTGGATGTGGCTATTTGAAACAGTTGGAAAAAGTAATGTACCAATTTGTAACTATTCAGGCGGAACTGAAATTTCTGGTGGGATTTTCGGAAACGTCCTTATTAAACCGATTGCACCGATTAGTTTTAACGCATCTTTACCAGGAATGGCAGCGATTGTGCTCGATGATCAAGGTAATCCAATTCGTGATGAAGTTGGAGAATTATGTTTAGAGAAGCCTTGGGTTGGTATGACGAAAAGCTTCTGGGAAGACGATGAGCGTTATGTGAACACATATTGGTCACGTTTTGAAAATAAATGGGTTCATGGTGACTGGGTGATTTATGATGGTGAGCAATATATTATTACAGGACGCTCAGATGATACGTTAAACATTGCTGGAAAACGTATTGGACCTGCTGAATATGAATCTATTCTTGTGAAGCATAATGATGTCATAGAGGCTGCTGCAATTGGTGTACCTGATGATATAAAAGGTGAAGTTTGTCATTGTTTTGTAGTATTAAGGGACAATGTAATATTCACAGGAGAGTTAAAGAAAGAATTAATGAGTTTAGTAAACTCTCATATCGGAAAAGCATTATGTCCAAAAGATATTCACGTTGTAGAAGATTTACCGAAAACACGGAATTCTAAAGTAATGCGACGCGTCATTAAAGCTGCTTACTTAGGAAAAGAATTAGGTGATTTATCATCACTTGTAAATCCTGAAGTAGTTCCGTTTATTCAGGGGTTGCAGTCTAGTAAATTATAAAATTAGGAATGAGCTCTATTTAAATAGAGCTCATTTTTATTTTTATAAAAAGAGAAGAGGGAAGAAGTAAATTTGGAGTAGAAAAGTGCTACTAGTATTATTACATATTTCTATTTGTTTTATAGGTTTTATCAAAATATGATACTGTGGCATGTCTATTCAATGGAGTGATTGAATTTTGTTAAGAATAAAAATTTAGTGGAGCGAAAAGTAAAAAGATAATAGGAGAAATCCCTGGGGGACAGGGATTCATTAAGGGAGATATTGTTGTCGTGCAATGTCGAAATTTGGCGTATCCGACCAATTAATACTATCACGAATTTTCAGGAGATTGTGATAGTGAATATGTCAATAATGTGTACGGCTTTTATATAAAGGTGTTATTTAAAATAAGAAAAGGGGAAAATTACGTTCACTCGTTCTTAAGGTTTTTTTTCCTTAAAATTTACTGTTTGTTCGTTGTTTTATATACGTCTGAAATTGGTAAATCTTCACGATGTAAAGATTGAGTACTGTCCTTTTTGTTTGAAACATGTGCCTGCTGAGATGCTTCTTGCATTTGCTCTTGGGCCTTACTAGGAGTATTCAACGCATCCGATGACACATGATCAAGTTGTTGACTTAATAGATCTTTTTTATCCATGTTATGTAGCTCCTTTTTGAACTTAAATATAAAACGAATTGTTTTTAAATAGTTACGTGGGTATTATGTATCTTTGAATGGAATTATATACATAAACTATTATAAATTTGTATTACTAATAGTAAATGCAAAAATAAAACAAGGTGAAATGGACAAGCGATTGTATATGTGAAATTTAATAAAAGAATTAATTTATAAAAAGCAGTTAGCTTTCGCTAACTGCTCCACTCCCAACTGGAGTTCTAGTTATGTAATTTAGATGAAGATACTACCTAATAGGATTAAGGCTCCTAGTAAAATTAGAGAATCAACTAAAATCAAGAACTGGTTTTTCTGTGGCTTTTTCAATTCTTTTATTAAGCTGAAAATTGCACTTAATCCGAAACAAATGTATAACAAAATCATTATCGTTCCTGACATAATTAACACTCCTAATATATCGATACTTTAATTATATAACGAAAAATATATACATGTAAGTTTTTAATAAAATTCTTATTTAAATAAAAGAAACCCCAAGACGGCTGGTTGAATCTTGGCGAAGAGCAATAGATTAAATACGATTCTTTGATGTGAAGTTCGATAAAAAAGTACAGTAGATTCATCTATTGGAGGAAAACGTGGTGTTTCTAAAAGGAATAATTTACGTTTCTATGATTCACCAACTTGGCAGGATAAAGACGTTGCTGGTTCTGTTAATGTATGATTAGAGTTTATTATTGATGCAAAAGCAAGTGTTAAAGGAACATTACAATACAAGATGCACAATAGCAAAGGAAAAACATACTGCTGGTAAATAAGCTTATATGTATGTGAAGTAATTAAAGAGTCGATTTATAAGAGTCAGCTTATTTTTCAATACTCCACTCAACTAGTAATTATAGATGCCAGTTTAAATCTCTACGTGTTAATATATAAAAAGCTGACTATATTTAGTCAGCTTTTTATATATTCTAGTATTTACCGGTCCCAAAAGATATATTCTTTCCTTTAAGTTGACATTTAAAATATTACCAATGTTTTCTTTTACAATGACAACAAATAAAGAAACATTTACAGCGACACTTATTTCGTTTAGAACTCCAATCATCATTGCAATGCTGTTCTTTAGATTTCCACCAATCATCATCACAATGGTGTTTTTCTTTAGATTTCCACCAATCATCATCACAATGGTGTTTTTCTTTAGATTTCCACCAATCATCATCACAATGGTGCTGTTCTTTAGATTTCCACCAGTCATCACAACAATGCTTTTTCTTAGAACTCCAGCAATCATTTTTCCAGGACATTCTTTTATACCTCCCTTCAATAGGATTACTATTATTCTATGTTTTAGTAAAAAAATGGCTTGTTTATTCACCTATTATTTTCCCTTTAAATGATAGAGTGCTTTCTACTAGATATAGAATCCATACAAACTATGCTAAATTTTACAAAATAGTGGAGAGAACTACTGGTTATGAGATTGATTAATAAACACTTGGTGAAGAAAACGTTCTGATTATAAATAATATCTTATTTTGGAGTATGTTTTTCTGAATGTATACTTCAAAACAGCAAAGGAAAAATATACTATATTACTGCAAACAAAGTCTATGTATATGTGAAGTAATAGGAATAGCTGGAGATTCTTTAAAAAGTCAGCTTATTAATAAAAAATTTTTTTGAGAAAGGGTCTGTCTAAATTTTAAATTCAGCAGAATTAAATCCAAGTCCAATCATTAAACAGGCCTTTAATTGTTAGAGGTCCGTTTTGTTATTAATAAAGAAAAGAATGTTATTGTCGTTGAAAGCACGTTTATACTAATAATGCTACATATTTGGAGTATTTGAATTGAGTATTCATACAGTAGTATATTCGTTTTTAATATATATAAAAAGGTTTAGTACAAGTGTTTGTTTTTTTGTTTCTATGCTTTTGTCTCGTACACTTTTAAGCTATTGGACATACTTTACTAATAGAAAGGATTAGGGGGTGAGGATTTGGGTTCTCGATTTAATAATTGTAGAAAAAAATGTACGTGTAAACATGATGATTGTTGGGATGTTTTTGAAGAGTGTAAAAAAGAACAGCATGAGAAATGTGACAGCTCTTGTGTACAAGGAATTAGAGACGAACTTAAAAAATTAATTAATAAAACAGTGCGAATTAACACTGAAGGACGTACTTATATAGGTACTGTTTCTTCTGTAACTTGCGATGTTGTTAAGCTGGCTGCTATTCCTGGTTCATTTGCAGCAATTATATCTCTTTGTAAAATTGAAGCGATTTTACCACCTGCTACAACTGTTGCTGATGAGTTTGATTTTAACGGTGTTGACGTAGCAAATAAAGAGTAATTATGCTTTATTGATTGCAAAGCCATTCTTATGAATGGCTTTTTATTTTGTTTAAAAGGGAATATATTTTTCATATAGAAATAAATTTGAAGGTGTATAAAAGGTTGTGTGAAAGGAGAATGAGAGTGATCAAGCTGAAACAATTTACAAGAACTGATTTCAAACAATTAATAAATTGGATTGATTGCGAAGAATTTTTAATACAGTGGTCAGGAAATGTATTTACATACCCTTTACATGAACAACAATTAGAAAATTATTTAGAAAGGTCAAATACGCTTGCATTTAAAGTAATAGATGAAGAGACTAGAAAAGTAATTGGTCATATTTCACTTGGGCAAATTGACAATATAAATAAATCTGCAAGAATTGGAAAAGTGTTAGTTGGTGATACGAAAATGCGAGGGCGTTCTATAGGGAAACATATGATGAAAGCAGTATTACAAATTGCATTTGAAGAATTAAAACTACATAGAGTAACTCTAGGTGTTTATGATTTTAATACGTCGGCCATCTCATGTTATGAAAAAATAGGATTTGTAAAAGAAGGTTTATTACGAGAGTCAAAAAAAGTAGGAGAAGCGTATTGGAATTTATGGGAAATGAGTATGTTAGAATACGAATGGAGCGATAAAAAACAATAGTTTTTTATAATTATGTTATGTTAATTAAAAGGGGTATGGTGGGGAAGTTATGAATAAAAAAACTAAAGTAATTTCGGTTGCAGCTGTTTCAGGAGGAGGTAAAACAACTGTTACAGAAAGATTAACTCAAAAGCTAACAAATTCAAAAGCACTATATTTTGATAGCTATCACTTTGAAAACTGTCCTGCAGATATTTGTAAATGGATTGATGATGGAGCAAATTATGATGAATGGGTACTTACGCCATTAATTCATGATATTCAGCATTTTTTACGAGATGGAAATGTAGATTATCTTATTGTAGATTATCCTTTTGCATACTTAAATAGTGAAATGCGAGAATTTATTGATGTAACTATATTTATCGATACGCCTTTAGATATTGCGATGGCTAGAAGAATCTTGCGAGATTTTAAAGAAGATACAATAGATGAAATACATAATGATTTGAAACATTATATGACATTTGCGAGAAAAGCATATTTAGAGGCAATCCATACTGTTAAGCCGAATTCGGATATTGTATTGGATGGCTCTTTATCTGTAAGTGAAATAATGAATCATGCTGTAGAGGAACTTGGCCGAAGAGAAGTGATTGTTAATGATTAAATGTATAGAGGAATATGTACAAGTTGACGATTTTAAAATGTATACGAAAAAGTTCCAAGGAAAGAAGCTGCAGCCAGTTATTATAATGGAAGCAGGTTATGGCGATTATTCAAAGACATGGGATCATATTGCTGAAGAGTTGACGGAATATGGGACGGTACTTTCATATGATCGAGCGGGATTAGGGAAAAGTGGGAAGAGTTCCAAGAGACGTATTAGTTCTGAAATGGTAAAAGATTTAAGAAGTTGCTTAGAGCAATTACAATTGAAACCACCTTATATTTTTGTAGGACATTCTTTTGGTGGTATAAATGCACGTTTATTTGCGACTTTTTATCCCGAAGATATGTTGGGAATCGTTTTGGCGGATTCGACACCAGAAAATTATAAAGAAGATTTTCTGCCAATCATGTCTAATGAATTTCAAGAAGCTTACTATAAACAGTTTGTATATGAAAGTTCATATGAAGAGTTTACATTTAGTTTAAGTGAAGTAGATAGATGTTGTGAATCAATGAATGATATTCCACTTGTCGTGTTAGCTGCGGGTAAAAAAGCTTTTTATTCGTCAGATGAACAAATGAAATGGTTGCAATTGCAAGAAGAATTATTACGATTATCAAGCAATAATAAATTTGTAATTGCAACACAAAGCGGTCACTATATTCAAAAAGATGAGCCGTATTATGTAATAGATGCGGTTAAGTGGATTATTGGGTAGGGGAGAGATAAATATGTACACTTTATTTCAATACAATTGGCAAGTAAGAGATGATTGGTTTAAGTGGTGTGAACATCTTTCAGAGGAAGAATTGCTCCGCAAGCGTGTAGGTGGTGTAGGAAGTATTTTAGAAACATTATTCCATATTGTCGATGTTGAATACAGCTGGATTAATGCGCTTCAAGGAAAAGAAGATAATGAACCGCAGTTTAAAGATTATCAATCAATCCAAAAAGTGAAAGCGTTATCTGATTTATATAAACGAGAATTAGAAGATTTTTTACAGTTGTGGTCATCTAGCCTAGAATGTAAGATATTAAAAGCTTCGTGGACAGATAAAACATATACATACGGTGAAGTGTTAAGGCATGTAATTGTACATGAAATTCATCACATTGGTCAGCTATCTATATGGGCGAGAGAGCTAAATCTTCAGCCTGTTTCAGCTAATTTAATTGGAAGAGGACTATAGATTTAGAAACCGGCTTGCACTGTAAATACAAGCCGGTTTTTATATATAAGAAGATTTCCTAGTTGAAATCCTCGGATTTTTTCTGACGTATATGTAAAAACATTAAAAAGGTAATAATGAAGAAAATCAACAATGTTTGTATGATTAAATTTTTAAACTGAAGCAAAACTGTCCAAGATGTAACAGCATCTTTAAAAGCTTGGAGTGCAGAGTACGAGGAAGGATCAAAACCGTACTGTAGTAACTTTTTTGTTTCAATAAAAGTACTGTTTTCTTCATTGGAGTCTAATATTACGGAAATAAGTCTAGTATCTCCTCGTTTTGCTGTACTGACAAAACTATAATTACCATTAGTTGAAAAACTAGTTTGTAAGCCGTCAACACCTTGGAGTTTAATGTTTTTATTAAGAGAATAAATCATTTTATTTGTGTTGAAAACTTTTGAGTCTTTGAAGGTAAATTGGTAAGAGGTTAGTTTCGTAATATTTAATACATCTGGAAAGTCTTTTACTAATTGTGTCGCTAGTTTCGCTACATCTATCGCTGTTGTATTTGATTGTTTATTTGTATCGTTATTCATACCAGTAGCATTTAGAAACGGGGATGGTTGTGATAACTTTAGTTGTTTTGCTTTTTCATTCATTAAAAGTGTAAAGTTATCTTCGTTTCCAGCAATGTGTTCTGCAAGAGCAAGTGCGGAACGATTATTCCCTGTCAAAAACAATGCATGAAGTAAATCACGAACTGTCGTTTTATCTTTCGAAGTTACTTGTATAGGACTCATTTCTGCTCGGAAAACTTCGTTACTTATTTTTACTAATTCATCTAACTGTATTTTTCCTTCATTCAGTTGTTCCATGGTGATATACTCTGTCATTAATTTAGATAAAGTAGCTGATTGTATAGGAGTTTCTTCATTTTTTTTATAAACAACTTCACCTGAATTAGCATCTATTAAAATAGCTGATTTAGCTTGAATAATTGGACCATTTACATAGAGGTAAAAATATAAAACGATAAGTGCTGTAATAACAAAAGATAAGAATAAAATTGTGAACTTTTTCAAGAATTGCATAAGCGATCCTCCTACTATGACATCAATAATACTATTGTAAAAAGGAATGCTTAATTAGGAAGAAAGAAAAGATAAAGAATTTCTAAAGAATTATAAAGAATTATTAAATTTTGGATGTTACTGGAAAATAAAAGGTCCAATTTCTTATATAGTAAGAAATTGGACCTAAAATTAAGCTGTATTAACATTTATCCTTTTCGGCAAGAAGACTCCATCTGATTTGTGTTCCGGGTGAAACCCAACAATTCAGGTGGAGATGAATTGCCGTCAGAAGGTAGGCTGAACTCTTTTGTTTCGCTCATAATAATTTTCCCGGGGCGAATGTTTGTTTCTTTTTGTCTTGCGATATAATGTAGATAAGGAGGGAATAGATTGTAAGGCAACGAAATTGGATAATAATCATCATTCAGCTACTTGAGCCAAAAGTAATTACGATGAAGAACATGTTCGCATTTTGTTTCATTTCGTTTCAAATATGGATTTGTTAAAAAATTTTTAATGAGCCCTCTAAGAAAGGTGGTGAAAGAAATGGCTAGAAGGAAAGCAGTGAAAGTATTACGGAAACAAAAGAAAAGAGAAACTATGCAACGATTCACGCAGAAACAGAATATCGGACGAGCTTGCCTTACTGCAAAAGAATTTCGTTTACTGCAACGCATGTCACATAGCTCAAAAGCTTTGCGAAATGTTGGCTTGTACACCATGAAACAAAGTTACTTGAACAATAAAAAGATGGCTACTGTAAAAGAAGTGGACAGTGCCATGCAAGCCGATATGAACTACTGGGGCATGCAATCAAACTCTGTTCAAGCGATTCGTAGAGCCTTATTTACAGAAGTGAAGAGCTTTTTTAAAGCGTTGGAACAGTGGAAGAAAAAACCTGAAACATTCACAGGTCGTCCGAAGTTTCCGAATTATTCTCGTTCCACTGATAAACGAATCATTGAAATCTATCAAGTGCCAAAAGTGGATGAAAACGGGTATTGGATGATTCCGATGAATGTTGCATTTAGAAAAAAATTCGGTTCCATTAAAATACGTATGCCAAAAAATTTAAGAAATAAAAAAATCTCCTACATTGAGATTGTACCGAAGCAAAAAGGTCGGTTCTTTGAGGTGCATTACACATATGAGATGCACGTTTCTCAAATGAAGAAACCATCCACGACTACTAGTAATGCTTTGAGTTGCGATTTAGGGGTAGATAGATTAGTAAGTTGTGTAACAAATACAGGCGATACATTTTTAATTGATGGAAAAAAACTAAAATCCATTAACCAGTACTTCAACAAAATGATATGTAATCTCCAACAGAAAAATATGGACAATGGAATTTCAAAACGTATTGTAACGAATAGAATGGCCGCACTTTGGCATAAACGAGAACGACAAATAAATGGTTACATTTCACAAACGGTAGGTCTGTTGTTCAAAAAAGTGAAAGAATTCGATATAGATACTATTGTTGTAGGGTATAACACAGGTTGGAAACAAAAATCTGATATGGGAAAAAAGAATAACCAAAAATTTGTTCAAATCCCGTTTTATAAACTGATTGCAGCGATTGAGAATAAATGTATAAAAGAAGGCATCCGATTTTTCAAACAAGAAGAAAGCTATACTTCAAAAGCTAGTTTTCTTGATAAAGATCCGGTTCCAGTTTGGTCTAAGGATGATAGTACGCATTATCGCTTTAGTGGCAAACGGATCACACGTGGTCTGTACCAAAGTAAAGCAGGAACATGTATTCATGCTGATATTAATGGTGCGTTGAATACATTGCAAAAATCAAGAGTTGTAGAATGGGATGACAATCTGAAAGTGAAAACGCCGATTCTATTAGAAGTACAAAAACGTAAGGCTATTGCTTCGCGCATAGCTTAGTGGGTGCGTCAACCATCCATGTGTACTCGACTTGTCGGGGCTTGTAGCACACGCCGGAGTCATCTGAGTGGTGGCTTCTTCCATAAGGAAGAACTGCTCTTTTTCGAAAGGGTGGTGCAAGTGGGAAAACAATTATTCGTTGCCAGTACCAACCAAAAAATTACTTGGGGTGTTACCATAAGGTGGCATGGATGCTAGAGCGTCAAACTGTCTAACGATAGACGAAAAGACCTAGTGTTCTAACTCAAGCCCCCACTGAAAGGCTTTATCTCAGTGGGGGTAGTTGACATGGTTGTAGTTTTACAGTGAAAGTTGTTTTTTTATCATCACTATATACTTCAATTGTTCCTTTATGCAATTCCACAATACTTTTTGCAATTGCTAATCCGAGTCCAGATCCACCGGTGTTTGTAGAGCGTGATTTCTCAACGCGATAAAAACGTTCAAAAATATGAGGTAAATCCGTACTAGGAATAGGTTGACCGTAATTTGTTATATCAATTGCAATCATATTATTACTTTCATAAACAGTAATGTCAATATACTCACCATCGTTACCGTAAGCGATAGCATTAATAATTAGATTTTCAAATACGCGAACTAATTTGTCTCCATCAGCTAATACCATGAGTTTTTGAGGTGGGAAAGAAGGACGACATTCTATATTAGCTTCTTGAAACTGAATGCGGAATTGAACAGTTAATTGTCCAAGTAGCTCTACAATATCAATGGGAACAGAATATAAACTTAACTCTTTATTTTGAACACGTGTATATTCAAACAGGTCATTCATTAATGCGTTAAGACGGGTTACTTTATCGTAAATGACTTGTATATAATGGCGTAATTCCACTTCATCTCTATAATTATCATGGTGGATTAAATTTACGTATCCAACTATAGAGGTAAGAGGAGTACGTAAATCATGGGATACATTTGTAATAAGTTCACTTTTTGCTTGTTCCGCCTGTCTTTCTTCATCAATCGAAACTTTCAATTGTTCAACAATGTGATTAACCCCGCTTGCTAACTCTTCCAGATAATTATGGTTTACGATAGAGACTTTATGATTGAAGTTTCCATTTGCAATATAACGAATCTCTTCTATCATTTTTTTAATACAAGTTTCATAATAAATCTTTCTTTCATGACGATAAAAAATGTATAGGTAGGATGAGAAAATAGAAAATAAAAACAAATAAGATACAATCATCATCCATAGAGATTCCTTTATTCCTTTATATTTTTCATATCCAAAAATTCGAATGAATTCTTTTCCAAGCTCGCTTAACGTAAGTGAACTTTCAATTACACTTGTAACGAGGCGATATATAATTAATTCAGTAATAGGAGTAAGTGTGATAGCTAACATGAACCAAAAAATTAACTTCCATTTTGGGATATCTTTTAATATATCAAATGCTTCATTTCTCAATTTTATAGCCTACTCCCCAAACAGTATGAATAAACTTCTCTCCATTCATTCCTGTTTCAAGTTTATCTCGTAAATTACTAATGTGAACCATTACAGTTTTATTTGAACCATAACCATCTTCATTCCAAACGCGTTCAAAAATTTCTTCGGAACTAAATACTCTTCCGGTATTACTCGCAAGTAAATATAAAATATCAAATTCAATAGATGTAAGTTTAATATATTCTCCATTTACTTTAACAGTATGATTATGTTTGTGTATTTCAGCAGAACGAATACGAATAATACCATCTTCATTTTTGGAGGAAGTGGCATTTTGGAAAGATGATCTTCGTAACAAAGCTTTCACTCTAGCTACTAATTCTAATGGATTGAATGGCTTAATCATATAATCATCTGCACCTGTCATAAGACCTAATATTTTATCCATATCTTCTGCTTTTGCACTCAGCATAAGAATAGGTACAGTATTATTCTCACGAACTTCCTGGCAAACTTCTAATCCATTTCGCTTTGGCATCATAATATCCAAAATCATAAGATCAACTTCATATGTAGAAATCATTTGCAATGCCTCATCTCCATCATATGCTTTATAAATGTTATAGCCTTCATTTCGCAAATAAACAGCAAGTAACTCAACAATATCTTTATCATCATCAATAATTAATATGTTTTTATTCATTATGTAGTTCCTTTCCTAACAAATCATTAACATTACTATAATATCAAACATTTATGTATTTTGTAGCAATGATTCGCCATAAAATTTCATGTAACGTATAAAAAAGGGATTAAAACATTCATAACGAATACAAATAAAAAGGATATTTAAATACAGCGTTATATTGAATGTTAGGAAGAAAGGTGACTTGAGATGTTATATATGGATATATATTCATTTACTCCAACTGGAAAAATTGAAAATGATATAAAATCGTTTCTATTAAAATACAATAAAGAACTTACTTATAAACATTCAATTCGGGTGGCAAAAGAAGCCCGTAAAATTGCGAGTACGTATCATGTAAATGAAGAAAAGTCAGCGATTGCAGGATATTTACATGATATTAGTGCAATCTTTCCAAATGAAGATCGGGTTGCAGTTGCTGAACAATTTGGAATAGAGATATTACAAGAAGAACGAGAATTTCCAATGACTATTCATCAAAAGTTATCGAGAGTAATTGCAAAAGAGATATTTAAAGTGGATGATGAAGAAATTTTAAATGCAATTTGTTGCCATACTACACTACGTAAACATGCAACGAAAATGGATTTAGTGTTATTTGTTGCTGATAAAATAGAATGGGATCAAAATGGAGCGCCACCATATTTAGCAGAAGTAAAAAAAGGATTAGAAAAATCTTTAGAACATGCTGCTTTTGCATATATTTCATATTTGTGGGATAGAAAAGATAAGTTGAAAGTTTTGCATCCTTGGCTAGAAGATGCATATTGGCAGTTAAAAGAAATTATAAAGTAGAAAGGGTATAAGAATGGAATTAAAAGAATATATGAATGAAACATTCCCTGGGGTTACATTAGTACCACATATATACTTTCAGTGGGGAAATTATTTGCATTTTCATTTTGGGAAAGGGAAATGTCCAAATGTCCAAATGTCGAAAGAACCGATGATTTAAATATGGAGTACTTCTTTCAACTTTATATATAATAAACACTTAGTTGAAGATATATTTTCAAAAGAAGATGAAGTCTTTTTTGTAACAAATGTTTATCGATTTAAAAAGGAAAATATGAAAAATTCGCAGAAAATAAATGTATACAATAAATTTATTAAAAAGAGGGATTTAAAGTTCCAAATAAAACAAAAAACAGTACCTTTTCTATTTGAAGATGAAGAAGCTGATTTATATTGTACATATCAATTTTCACTAAAATGTTTTGCTTGCGATATAAAGTATATACCGCTTATTCAAGCTGCGAATCATGAAGATTTTCCGGGTCTTTATCCTCGTTTTGGACGCAAAAAGAAATTTCTTATCCAGATGTATTTCTCATAAATGTAACGAAAGATATTATCATGTTTATTTACGATGATAGAGGATGTGAAGTAATTGCGAAGAATAAAGAAACAATACGAAATTTATATGAGAAATATAAAGAGTGGATTCCAGATTATGAACGAGAAAGTATAGATAAAGTATTTACATGATAACAATAGGGGAAGTGAAGCGTGTAATGAAACGTATTGCAATCGTATCCGCATGGGAACCAGAACTTACGTATTTGCATCAATATTATCCAAGTGAACGTATTGAAAAACGAGCAGCTTGGGAATTTCATTTTCACTATATTAATAATATGGAAGTTATCTCCGTAATAACAGGAGTTGGGAAAGTAAGTTGTGCTAGTTGTGTGCAATTATTAATTAGTGAGTTTCAGCCAGGTGAGTTGTTTATGACAGGAATATGCGGAAGTCTATCAAATAAGGTGAAAAATGGACATATTGTAGTAGCCCTTAATGCAATACAACACGACGTTACTGCTGCTGGTTCAGGGGAAGATATTTTTAATTTATATAATGGTAGGACAGCACCTATTGAAACAACAAAGTCACTTGTAAGAAGAATAAAAAAGATACGATCTTATGATTCGATTCATTATGGTACATTTTTATCTGGAGATCAACGTATTCGTAATTCGGAAATGAGATATTTACTCCATACTGTATATGGAGCATTAGCGGTTGATCAAGAAGTGGCAGCTTTTGCTTATGTGTGTCAAATCAATAACAAACCTTTTCTCAGTTTAAAAGCTGCATCAGATCAAGCAAATGATAAAACGAAAGAGGAACAAAAAATCTTTAAAATGTTAGCGTGTGAACGAGCGTGCGAGCATTTAATTGCTTTTTTACGTGTACATGAGATTAATGTAGTAAAGAATAGATAGTAAGAGGGGTTAATATTGGAAAGTACAAATAAAATAGCTATTCTAGGTGCAAACGGAAAAGCCGGGAAATTCCTTGTAAACGAAGCGTTAGAAAAGGGATATCAAGTAAAAATATTAACAAGAAATTCTAATAATATCAAAATAACAAATGGAAATTTAGAGATTATTAATGGAGATGCACGTGATTTTGCTTCAATACGGGAATTACTTAAAGGTTGTCGAGCTGTAATTAATGCGGTAGGTCAACCGAAAAATGAATCTTATATTTTTAGCGCAGTAACGAATCATATTCTAGAAGCAATGAAGGAGTTTGAAATAAAAAGATATATTGTAATTTCCGGAGGTTCTTTAAATGTTACAGGAGATCAAAAGGGAATTGTAAATAAAATAGGGGCTACCTTATTTAAAGTTTTTTTATCAAAAATGATGCAAGATAAATATAAAGAATTACAAATTATCCAAAGTAGTGAAGTAGATTGGACAATTGTTAGATTACCATTTGTTATGAAAGGGGAGGGCATTGGAAATATAAAAGAGAGTTTAGTAGATATGCCAGGAATCAAAATACAGAATGGGGATATTGCACCGTTTGTTATAAAACAAATTAACAGTGAGAGATATGTAGGAAAGTGTCCGTTCATTTCAAATTAAGTGGCAGAGTTAATAATTAAAGAATAATGGGTAGAGTGGGACTAGTACATTTCATGTATTTGGACGTTAAGTTTAACACGAGTAAGTGGAGGATAATTTTATATGATTCAATACAAAAGATGCAGTGAAGTAAGTATAGATTTAGTATATGAAGCATTTAAAGATGGATTTTCAGATTACATTATTAAAATGGAAGTTTCAAAAGAAGATTTTATAAAAAGATTTTTTGGACCAGAAGGGAATTCACTAAAACATTCCTTTCTTGCTTTAGACGATGCCAAATCTGTTGGTGTAATACTTGGCGGGATAAAGGATTATGAAAACATAAAAACAATGCGCTGTGGAACATTAGCAGTGCATCCTAATTACCGTGGTATTGGTGTGAGTCCACAGTTATTTGAACTGCATAAAGAAGAGGCGCTTCAAAATGAGTGTAAGCAACTTTTTCTTGAAGTCATTGTAGGCAATGACCGAGCGATTCATTTTTATACGAAATTAGGCTATGAAAAAGTGTACGATCTATCTTATTATAATTTAAAAGATATGACTAAAATAATTAATAAAGATTGTAAGGGAATTGAAGTAAAACAATTAGATTTTCCATCTTTTAAACTTGAAGTTCAGAAATGGTTACACTTCCATATAAATTGGCAAAATGATATGGATTATATCGAAAAAACAAATAATAAATTTTACGGCGCATATGTCGATAATGATTTAAAGAGTGCTATATGTGTGAATGAACAAGGTAAAATTAGTTTTCTTTTCGTAGACAAAGACTATAGAAATCGTGGTATTGGATCAAAATTATTACAAGTAGCAAAAGAAAGCTTACATGTATCAAGTTTATCAATTGGATTTCCAAACAACAATTTACTAGAAGGATTTTTAAAGAAAACTGGATTTGAAAAGAATTCTTTAGCACAATTTGAAATGTATGTTTTGCTATAAAAAGCGGAAGGGATTATTCTTTCGCTTTTTATTTTTGTACTATATTGATATTTTACTTTGTATAATATTCTTTTTTTATGTAGAATAGATAGGATGGGAGGGGATGAAATGAATAATGGATTAAAGTTTAAGATTTTTGAATTGCATTGTTTCGTTCAAAAAACTTATTCTGATATTAAAATAGCATGTGATATTGCTATTTATCAAGAAAACACTTCTAAATATTTAATTTCATTAGGATTTTTAAATAAATCATATATGACATATATAGAATCAAAAAGATTTTATCGTGAAAATGAAGAACTTGTAAGTGTAGAATTTGATAATTTCTTTGATACATATGATAAATTAGAAGAGGAATTAAAAAAAGTTATTTCAACTGAAGACAAGAATCCATCATTGCTACATAGCAGATTTGATCAATTTCAGCAAAAAGTTGAAAATATAAATGACCTAATAAAAGTATTGCAAAACGCTCGTTAAAGAATAATTTTTCTTTTTCATATAGAAAGTATGCATTAAAAACATATTAGGGATATGACATATTGAAGAGGTGACTTTTGTTGATGACAGAAGTCATCTTTTTATAATACAGTTTTGCGTAATGTGATGTACTTTTTATTTTTGATAGGAATACATTTAAGCAGTTTCATATTTTAAGAAATTATACGAGGAAAATAACATGAATAATAAAAAAGAAATAGCTATAGTTGCTTTAACAACAGGATTGGCCTTAACAACTGTGACACCATATGGAGTAGGTTATGCAGAGGAAAAGAGTCAAATGCAAGTTGAAATTCAAGGGGATTCGTTCCGTTCAGGTGAATTTACACAACCATGACAAAAGATGCCTGAGAACGTAGTGAAAGATGCGCTTAAGGAAAAGACGGAGCATGCTTTGTCACCAAAACAAGTTAGTGGAGACGAAGGGGTAGACTACGAAGTTATTCAAAAACGTGGTTCTTATGATGGGAATACACTTGTGCGTATGCAACAAATATATGAAGGTAAAGAAGTATACGGACACCAATTGACTGCTCATGTAGATAAAAAGGGTATTATTAGATTTAAAGCCTACATTAACAGTGCCTGTTGGAGCGACAATTCACGTAGGAGATTCATTCGATCCATTGGAAAAAGTATTAGCTATCGATAAAGAAAACGGTGATCTTACTTCTAAAGTAAAACTTAATGGTGAAATGAATACCTCTAAAGCAGGTACTTACGTATTAACGTACACAGTAACAGATTCTGTAGGTAATGAGGTACATGCAATACAAAAAGTATTAGTGAAGGATAAAGACACTAGCAAAGCTAAAGGTATTACTAATAACGGTAATATCCCGAACGGCATTAATTCTGATAAAAAAGAATCTACATATAAAGAGCTTCCCAACACGGGTGCCAGTACAACTAACAGTGCAACAATGGGCATATGGATGGTTATTGCAGGTACAGTACTCACTTTGGCTCGCAAATTTAGAAAGATATAAAAATAATAGTATGGATTATTTCTCACACAATAATTATTAGATGAATTTTTTACTTAATAAGATTTTAGTATTTAAGTAGTGTATTTTGCTTCTATAAAAATTTGTGCTTGGACGCTATTTTGCCTACAGACCTACATTACATATAAAGCACGTTACTATTCTCATTCAAATAAAAGAATCGTAACGTGTTTTTTTGCTTTAAAAATAGCCTAAATTCAAAAGGTCATGGGTGTGGAAGTAATTCTAATCTGCCATTGATAAGTTACTAGAAACACTTTGTTTTAATGAAAGTTTAACTCTATATGACAACATGAGATTTTCGATATTTACCAGGTGTTTCGTTAGTGAATTTTTTAAGAATTTTAGTAAAATAGCTTTGATCACTAAAGTTGAGTGAAGCACATATGTCTGATAAGGGATAGGTTGTGAAAGTTAATAATTTTTTTGCTTCTTCAATTCGTTCACGTTGAATGTACTCAATTAATGAAATACCGACTTCTTTTTTGAATAATATAGATAAATAATCCGAATTTACGTTTGCAAATTTAGCAAGTTGTTTAACAGATATTTGATTGTAAATATTTTCAAAGATATAGTTTTTGCAAATAGCGATAGTCTTTGAGTGTTTCTGTACTTTTTGTGCTTTTACACGGTCTGCAAAAGTATAGAAAACATTCCTTAATAAATCCCAAACAGATTCTGCGTCTTTTAAATCCTCTGTCTTTTGGATGTATAGATCATAAATCTTGTAAGCAATCCCGGAAGGAAGTCCTCCTTTTATCGCATATCTAGTAGCAAGTGTGATGGATGAAATACAAATGTTTTTATGACGTCTTAATTGATGGAATGAAGATAAGGATGAAAGAGTCTCTTGTTGGAATTCATAATAATATTTGAGTACGCTTTCTTTATCCCCATTTTCTATAGCTCCAAGTAGTTGGTTCTCTATATACAAATTATGACAGATGGATTTGTTTTTTTGCATTGAAATATATACATCCTCGTTTAAGATACTGCTATGACTTACATGAAATGAGTCACTGTTATTTGAAAAGGTACTTACATCTGAATTTTTTTTATAGAGAATGTTATAGAACAATATTGCTATATTTGCAAAGAAATTTTGATCTTTGACTGACAATGAAAAATAATGGTCTCTTGTTCTTTTATAATTCGAAATAAAATTAAAGTTACTATCCGTTTTACTTGTAGAAAAATTTACATGTGTCAAGGGCCCAATAATAACAGTACCGTTCACCATATAATGGCTCTTTATGTGAATTAAAATGAAGTGCCCTAAATATTGGTGAGTTCTGAAGATAGGCGAATTATATGAATCATTTTTTTGAAAAAGCACATGTAACTGTTCTATTTTTGATTTATAAAACGAATGTGAATCATCTTTTGATGTAAATTCTAAAAGAATATTTTTGTTACAATCTAAAAAACAAACTGGAATTTCAAAATATCGGAAAAACATATTACAAACGTACTCTATCTCAACTAGACTGAGCTTTTTAGTCATATTATTCCTCCTTACAGTTGTGCGTATTAGTTGAATGTTTATATATTCCTTTCTTTCATATGTAGAAATGGAAAAACTTTATCTATAAAAATTATAAACTTCTAAGAATAATACCATAATTTAACATGAATAGCACATATTATTTGAATATACAGGTAATAGTTTTAGGGTGTAACGTAAAATATGAATTGTCACACTTATTCGTTGTTCATTGCTTATATGTATCAAAAATGATTAAGATTGGATTTTAAATAGGGATAGGAGGGGAGAGATTAATGAATTGAAGTGAAGTAATTAATGAAAATTAGCGATAGAAGTAAATGTGTAACGATTTTTGAAGTAGAGATATAAGTGTAATTCAGGAGAAAACTACATATATCATACGGAGAAACAACGTAATAATAGAAAATAAGTAGAGTGAATAAGTGTTTGTAAACAATGGATTGTTGGACGACTATGTTTTAGGTTACTCGTTTAAATCTGGTACTTGGCACACTATTGCTTTTAAGAGGGTAATAGTAATAAAGGGATTTTTAAAATGATAGAAGTTGTAAAGGGGATAAGAGAAATGAAAAAAATATTTAGTGTGCTTTTAGTATTTTTCTTAACATTTTCTACATGGTCTAGTGTATTAGTAAAGGCAGCTTCACCATCCAAAGGTACTTTAACGATTCATAAATATGAACAAGAAAAAGATGGCGCACCGGGGCTAGAAGGTGATGGCTCTGCAAATCAAGAGGTACCAACAAATGCGAAACCGTTAAAAGGTGTAACGTTTGAAGTGAAAAGGGTTGCGTCGTTTGAAAAAATTTCAAACGATGGGAAAATCGTGAAAGAAGATGTGAAGCCTGTAATAGGAGCAACTCCAACTCAAGTAGTAACAGATGATAACGGACAAGCTGTATTAAAAGAACTGCCGCTAGGACGTTATGAAGTGAAAGAAGTGGCAGGACCTCCGCATGTTAACCTAAATCCAAATACGTATACAGTGGATATTCCTTTAACGAATAAAGAGGGTAAGGTGCTAAACTATGATGTTCATATGTATCCGAAAAATGAGATTAAACGTGGTGCAGTTGATTTAGTAAAGACTGGTGCAAATGAAAAAGCATTAGCAGGTGCAGTATTCTCTTTATTTAAAAAAGATGGTACAGAAGTGAAAAAAGAGTTAGCAACAGATGGTAATGGGCATATTCGCGTGCAAGGATTAGGGTATGGGGAATACTATTTCCAAGAGACAAAAGCGCCGAAAGGGTATGTACTAGATCCGACTAAACACGAGTTTTTTATAAAGACCTCCGGAACTATCAACGAAGATGGAACAATTACTTCTGGTACAGTAGTTAAAGTAGAAGTGCAAAACTATGAAGAACCAAATATTGATAAAAAGATTAACGGGGATTTGGAAGCGTTACCAATTAATCCGTTAACTAATTACAATTATGATATCAAAACATTAATTCCAGAAGACATTAAAGAATACAAAAAATATGTAGTAACAGATACTTTAGACAATCGTTTAATGATTCAAGGAAAACCAGTTGTGAAAATTGATGGAGCGGAAGTAAATGCAAGCATTATAGAGGTAGCTGTAGAAGGCCAAAAAGTAACAGCCACAGTAAAAGATTTCACAAAGTTAGATGGTAAAAAAGAATTTCATTTACAAATTAAATCACAAGTAAAAGAAGGCGTACTATCTGGTTCGGAAATTTTAAATACAGCAAAAATTGATTTTATAAATAAAAATGATGTATTTGGAGAAAAGGAATCTAAACCTGTAGTTGTTGTTCCGACAACTGGAATTATCGAGTTAACAAAAGTTGATGGTGCTGATAATAAGAAATTAAAAGGTGCAGAGTTTGTACTTAAAGATAAAAATGGGAAAATAGTTGTTGTGGCAGGTAAAGAAGTCACTGGTGTATCAGGTGAAAATGGTGTTATTAAATGGACTAACATTCCGTATGGAGACTATCAAATTTTCGAAACGAAAGCACCAACATATACAAAAGAAGATGGTAAAACAGCTTCTTATCAATTATTAAAAGACCCCATTGATGTAAAAATTAGCGAAAATAATCAAACGGTTAGATTAACGATAGAAAATAATAAAAGTGGATGGATGCTTCCAGTTACGGGTGGTATAGGAACGACTCTTTTTACTGTAATAGGTCTTGTGTTAATGGTTACAGCGGCATTTGTTTTCTTTAGAAAAAAGGTTGCTAATAATTAAGGTTTTAGGAACATGTAACCATGTGATGTGAAAAGGGGAGAAGTAAAATGCTTCCCTCTTTTCGATATTTTAGTATATACAGAGGTGGAAATATGAAACGAAATCTTGTTTTAGGAGGTATTTTTTTATTTGGTTTAGGTATTTTTTTATATCCTACTATTAGTAATTGGTTGGCGACTCGTGCACATTATTCTGAGGTTAGCTCTTACGATAAGAAGATCAAAGCACTACACAAGCAAGAAATCGAGCGAAGAGAAAAAGAAGCAGCCGAATATAATAAACAAGTTCAAACTTCCATGAAAACATTTGCAGATCCATTTTCTGAAGAAAAAAGTAATCATCAAGCGTATGCCGATGCGTTAAATTTAGGTGATGTAATGGGTTATATTGAAATATCGAAAATTAATATAAAACTACCAATCTATCAAGGGACCTCTGAGGAAGTATTGAGTCGTGGGGTAGGTCATTTAGATTATTCTTCGCTCCCGGTAGGTGGAGAAAATACGCACACTATTTTAACAGGGCATCGTGGTTTACCATCAGCAAAATTATTTACAGATTTAGATAAGTTGAGTGAAGGAGACCGTTTTTATATTCACTCTTTAGACAAAGTTCTTGCTTATAAAGTAGATCAAATTAAAGTAGTTTTACCACACGAAACGGACGATTTAAAAATTGTGGAAAATAAAGATTATATAACATTAATTACATGTACGCCTTATGGAGTAAACACAAATAGATTACTGGTTCGAGGTGAGCGTGTGGAGTTTAACGAGAAAGAAAAACAAAAAATGCGTAAAGAGATATTTATGTTTAATAAGTGGACCGTAGTAGTCTTAATCCTATTATTATGTGTGTTACTAGTCGCAATTTATAAGAAAAAATTAACTCGATAGAATGAATTTATTTATCCTGTATTAATGGGCAGTGGGACCGAAAATCCAGAGATAAGCAAAGAAGGTATATAGAGGATGAAGTAAATCCTCACTGAAAGAAGTTTCACTTTATTCGACTGTAGAAAAAATACGGTAAAGGTGGGAACAAAGGAATTGAGGTTACAATTAAAGTTGGTAAGTATTCATTTTATGGTTTTGTTAATGTTATGTGTAAGTTTTGTCGTATATGCACCAAAAGAAGCATATGGATCCAGGACTAACTTAGAAGGTCTAGGGGATATATCGCGTTATAATGCTGTTGTCTTTGGTAACCATATAGCAGTAGGTGGCGACATTGAAGGAGCAATCGCAGTTCAAGGTGATATGGATGCATCAGGTTATACGATTGTAGGTGCAGCAGCGGGAACATCTAATATAGTTGGGGAAAAATGGGATGATGAGGGATATCCATCCTTGTTATTGTCTGGAAAATTTAAAAAATCAAGAGAGGAATCTTTTATCATTCAAAACGGAATAGTCGTAATGACAAAAGAGAGTGATCCAGATCGTATCATACAATCTTCTTATGATCGTATCGTTTATAAAGAAAAACTAGAAATTAACGCGAAATTTAATGAATTTCACAACATAGTGAACCAAGTCAGTAAAAATGCAGGTCAATATAAAACGAATACCCCAATTCCAAATATGAGTTATGGAATCGGAAAAGATATAAACAATCCTAATATTTATGTTTCATCAGAATTGGTAGGGAAAATCAATTTAGATATAAGAGATGTCTTTTTACCTAATGCTAAAGGAAAAGATTTTATCGTTATGTATTCGGATGCAATAGAGGTTACATTTAAAAATGGTGCTATCTTATATGACACGAACAATATTGGTAGGGCTACAGATATAATTCCTACATCACAACCCTATTCTCCTAATTCACCGTTCACTGAGTTATACGGGAAGGTGATTTGGGTTTTTCCTAATGCAAAAAAAATCACAACAGAGGGATATGGTGTCGTTGGGAGTGTGTTTGCTCCAAATGCTGTATTAGAAACAAAAGGCGGTTCGATTAATGGACAAGCATTTGTCGGTGCAGTACAACAAACTGGTGGATTTGAATTTCACAATTTCAAATTTAACTGGCAACTATGGAACAGACCTAGTACAGGAAAAGTAAAGATAAAAAAAGTAGATAGTAATAATGATAATAAAAAGTTACTTGGAGCAAAGTTTCATATTGAAGATTCAAATAAAAAAGTAGTTAGTGAGTTTGTAACAGATGAAAAAGGAGAAGCGATATCAAAAGAATTACCAATAGGTAACTATACTCTAGTGGAAGTAGAAGCACCTAAAGGTTATGAATTATTAAAAGATAAAATAGCTATAAAAGTAGAAAAAGATACAGTAGTAGAAATTAAAATAGGAAATAAGAAATTACCAGATCCAATGGGGAAAATGAAGCTAGTGAAAGTAGATACTGGAGATAAAAATATAAAGTTAGTAGGAGCAAAGTTTAAAATTGAAGATTCAAAAGGAAAAGTAGTTGGTGAGTTAGTAACAGATGGACAAGGAGAAGCGATATCAAAAGAATTGCCACTAGGTAACTATACTCTAGTGGAAGTAGAAGCACCTAAAGGTTATGAATTATTAAAAGATAAAATAGCTGTAAAAATAGAAAAAGATACAGTAGTAGAAATTAAAATAGGGAATAAGAAATTACCAGACCCGACTGGGCAATTTGAAATTGAGAAAGTTGATGATAAGGATATTAAATTAAAACTAAAAGGCGCTGTATTTCAAGTATTAGATAAAGAAGGTAAAGAAGTTACTAGATTAACAACGGATGAAAAAGGAAAGGTGATTTCCAACCAGTTAGTAATTGGAAAGTATACGGTTAAAGAAATAAAAGCGCCAAACGGATATATGTTACTTAGAGATCCAATAGAAATAGAAATTACAGAAGCGGTAAGGACACAAAAACTAACAGTGAAAAATGTGAAGAATAATTGGGTAATTCCTAATACTGGTGGCAGCGGAACAACAAGTTTTTACGTGACTGGTTTTGTGCTAATGTTTGGTGTGCTATATTTCTGTAAGAAAAATCGTTACATTAGATAGTTTTTAGGGGATGAGTTTGGCATTGTACTAGATTCATGCTACTAAATTTGTTGAAGAAGGAAGGATAATAGTAAATATAGAATATATTAATAAATCGAAATTTTTACGAGGTGAAAGTGATGGCAATAAAACAAGACGAAATTAAAGTAGTAGTCGGAGCCGGGGTGTTTAATAATAATCCAGGTTGGATACAAACGCAAGAAGATGAACTTAATTTACTAGATAAAGTTACATGGGAAGAAAGATTTGAATACAATTCTATTTCAGCTATTTTAGCTGAGCATGTATGGGAACACCTTACTTTTGAAGAAGGTGTAAGGGCAGCAGAAATTTGTTATGAATTTTTAAAGCCAGCAGGGCACATTCGGTGCGGTGTTCCTGATGCATTTTTCCGAGACGAAGCATACCAAAATATAGTTCAAATAGGCGGACCTGGCCCGAAAGATCATCCAGCAGCAAGTCATAAAATTGTTCATAATTATAAAACATTAACGAAAATGTTTAAATTTGCTGGATTTGAGGTAGTTTTACTTGAATATTGTGATGAAAATGGTCAGTTTTATTACAACGAATGGGATGCAAATGACGGTGTTATTTTCCGTTCGAAAAGGTATGATTCTAGAAATAAAGGCGATAAACTTGGTTTTCCATCTTTAATTGTTGATGCGATTAAATGATAAGTTTTTCAAGCAAGTAATTATAAAAAGCAGAAAGTGTTCTTTCTGCTTTTTATTTTGCAAAGGGGATGAATATACTATGCAACCTATAAAACAAGTGGCATTAACATGCATTACTCATGATCCAACAGGGAGCTTATTATCTACAATAAAAGAACTAAAAGAGGAATTGTTAAATTTAAATTATGATAAAAAATATATAACAATTAGTAATGTAACACCTAAAGAGGTTGTAAAAGAACTAGCAGAATGTAACTTCCATATAAATATAGTAGAAAAATTAGGAGTAGGGAACGCACGTAGGGATTCTTTGAAGTTTGTTAGTAACTATAATCATGATTACTATCACTATTGTGATTTTGATCGTTTGCTAACTTGGATTAAAGAATATCCAGCTGAGCTTAATTCGTTCATTCAGAATATAGTTGATGTAGATTACTTAATCATTGGCAGAACGGAGAAAGCTTTTCAGACACATCCTGAAGAATGGAAAATTACAGAAACAGTATCGAATAAAATTATGTCATTACAATTAGGGAAACAAGTAGATATTACAGCTGGTTCATGTGCGTTATCAAAACAAGCAATTGATTACATAATAAAATATTCTAAATGCAGAATGACTGATGGAGAATGGCCAATGATTATAAATACTTTTACAGATTTTAATATTGGTTACATTGCAGTAGAAGGTTTAAAATACGTGAACAACCTTAACCAAGATAATATTATTGACCCGATAAAAGCATGGTCAATTAGATTAGAGCTCTCATATATAATAAGTCGATCAATTTTGGAGTTAACAAAAACCTTTTAAATTAATGGGATCTAATAGTGATTTCCTTTTTAATTGAAATCATGTAAAATAAAAATAGAACGTACATTCGTTCGTTCGGGCGAAAAGGAGGTTAATTTATAATGTTAGCTGTAATAGATAAACAAGATAATGAATATGTAGTACAATTTGAGCGTTATTTTTCATATTCGATAGAGGAAGTTTGGTCTGTTTTAACAGAAAACAGTAAGCTTAAAAAATGGATGTCTAATTTACAAATTGAAAGCCTTAAAACGGGTGGAATAATAAAGTTCGACATGATGGATGGCTCATTTATTAATATTGATATTTTAGAATGTCAAGTAAACTCAGTACTAGAATTTAGTTGGGATAAAGATCGTGTCCGATTTGAAATACATAAAGAAGAAAATCGTACTTTTTTACTTCTTAAAGAATACATTCATGTATTAACTGAACATACACCGAAAGATATAGCTGGATGGCATATTTGTTTAGATCTTTTTTCTTCGGTTCTAGAGGGTGAAGAAAAAGAATTTTCTAAAGATGAATGGCAACAATGGTTTGAAATATATAAGGATAAGATCCTTGAAGTGAGAGGATAATTGTATAAAAGGTTATATTCATTGTGTAATTATTACACTGTAAAAATGATTTTAAAGAAAAATAAGAATAGAGGTTAATATGAAAGTAAATCAATTAATTGCTAATAACATAAATAAATTAGATACAGTGATTCCATTTAATAAGTCGTTTGGAATCGCTGGTTTATCAGGATCGGGTAAAACAACTTTTTGCCAAACGATTGGCGAAGAATCAAAAAAACGATTAGTTTCTTTATTGCCAAAGGCTGAATATCAATATTTATTTCCTAATATCATGGAAACAAATTTTAGTGCTATTAAGATGGAGGATATGCCTTTAGTACTTTTTCTAGGAAAATCATCGATTTCTTCCAACCCACGTTCAACGATAGGTACTCATACTGGAGTGTTTACTGAAATTCGCGAAAAACTAGCCGAAGTATTTCATCTTTCCCCTGAGGTTTTTTCGTTTAATAATCAGTTAGGTTGGTGTATTGGTTGTAAAGGCCGAGGCACTACTAAAAATATTGAGTGTAAAAAATGTAAGGGAAAACGTTATAGCGAAGAAATCGAACAACATACGATAGATTTATTTGCTAAACCACATACAATTTCAAATATTAATGATTTAAGTGTTGAGTCTATTCTTTCGTTAGCGGACGAGTTAAATATTAGTGAAGCGAAGCAACATATACTGCAAAATATAATTAATATGAACATTGGCTATTTAACATTAAATCGAATTATGGGTACGTTGTCAGGTGGAGAGTTAACAAGACTATATTTGGCTGAATTTATGGCAGTAAGCGAAAATGCTGTAATTATTATTGATGAGATTTCAGTTGGACTTGATCATGAAACATTATTACAAATATTAGAAGAGATTAAGCAGTTAGGGTGTAAAAATCAAATTTGGCTCATTGATCATTCAGATACAGTACTGGATACAACAGATGAGCAATTCTTCTTTGGACCTGGTAGCGGAAAATATGGTGGACAAATTGTGAAAGAATCGCCAAGACCAAAACCAATACTATCGGATCTAAATAAAGAAGTACCAACAGAATATTATACATTCCAAGAATTATATTGCCGTAATATCCAAATGGCGGAGTTTCAAATTCCTAAAAATAGGCTTGTGACGGTTACAGGAGAATCTGGATGCGGGAAATCTACACTTGTCAATGAATGTTTAGCTACAGATTTCTTGAAACGATATCCAAAAGATAAATTAGTTATGGTAGGACAAGATCGAAATCAATCCATTACAAGTCGATCAACTGTAGCCACTTTCCTAGATATTAAAAAGAAACTCACAAAGTATAGCGAAGAAATTGATGATATTTTTGAGCGTTCGATTGAAGATATTATAGATGAACTTCCAAATGAAGATATTGCGTTTAAACGCTTGAGTCTACTAATTAAACTAGGACTTGGTTATTTAACGTTAGAACGAAAAACACAAACATTATCAACAGGTGAGTTCCAATGTGTTCATTTAGTTTCGGAGTTATTTGCAAACACAAGAAATCCACATACATTATTTATTTTTGATGAGCCTTCAAAAGGTTTATCACAAAATATTTTAAACCAATTTATAGATAGTGTTAGAGGGATATTACAAGATGAATCAGTCTCTATCATTATGATTGAACATAATAGTTATATGTTAGAAAGCTCTGATTATATTGTAGATTTCGGGGAAAGACAGCTTGAATCTATAAAGCATCTTGATGTAGTAAGTCATGAAGATTATTATCGTCAAAAAAGCAGTGTGAATAATGCTGAACAAATACATATTTCTTCAGCACTTAAGCATAAAAAAGGCGTTCACTATTTAGAAGAAAATCATATTCACTATTTTAGAAATGCCGAAAACATTTATAAGGGTGGTATATTAAAAAGTTTATCATCAATGGCCCGTTTAATTTATAGTGAATATGAATCTGATACAATTGCACCTGTTGTTGCTATTGATCTTGAAAGACATTTATATAGTCAATATAGTTTCTTATATGAAATTGGTGGATTAATTAATCATATTGTAGCTGCTCATCCAACTAATAAAGATACGAGAAGTTTTGATTTCTATTCACAGGACAACCATTGTCCATCTTGTTCTGGACGTCTTCAAATTGAAGTTTTCGATAAAGATATTACAATTCAAGATAAAAACGTTCCATTTTGGGACGGTTTATTCGATCCGGAAATCATGAAAGTATTAAAATTTTATCAATATGAAAAAATAGAATTTCTATTTGAAGAAATTAAAAATGAGCTTGGTCACGATTTATCAAAGAGCTATAATGATATGTCAGAAGAAGAAAAGCATACATTTTGGTACGGATATTTTGAAAAATCATTTTATGATAAAAAAGGAAAGACACGCAGAACATGGGTAGGATTTAATACGATTATTGGTGGATATATTGTTATTTCAAAAGCAGCTATTAAAGAAGAAATTAAGACTTCTAAAGAAAAGATGACATGTCCAATTTGTGAAGGGACGGTATTAAATCATCATAAACCGCTTAAATTTGGTAACTTCGATATTCGTGAAATTATCAATCAACCAGTTGATGAAGTGTTGAAGATAGTCGGTGATTTACCTGCACTTCAAAAATTGAAATTTATTGTTGGTGGTGATATGAGATTGACAGAAGATGTTTCTTTACTGCCAAGAAAAGCACAAGTTGCACTGAAAATGTTTGAATTAGAACAGGCAAGCTTTTCAAACTATGAAATGGTGTTACAAAATGTCTTACCATTCTGGGACGAAATAAAAGGAAATATCGAATCCATTAGTGTTAATAATCAAGTAACTGTTTGTGATTTCCCTAATGTTTATGAAACGAGAGAAACCATTATAGATAATTATTTCACAAATGGTAAATATAAAAAACTTACGTATGTATACGAAGCGTTTGGATACAAAAAGTTAGTTACCCAAATTAATAAAATTAAAAAAAGTAATCCATGTCCATTTTGTAAAGGAAAGAAAGTTATAACGGAAGATAATCTACATGATGGTGTATTTAAACTAACAATTCCATGTGTAACTTGTAATGCAACTGGTATTAATGATGAAGGACTAAAAGAAGTTGTTGAGGGCGTGGGTGTACAAACATGGTTAACTGGAAAAGTTTGTGATGTTGTGGATGAAAGCTTATTAACAGAAGCTGTTGTGCAAATACCAATTTTTAATCGCATTCGCGAATTGGATAAACGAGATATGATGGCGGTTTATGAATGTCTTGAGAGTAATCAGTAAAGTTTTATTAGTTTATGTGTTATTGACATAACTTATATAAAACGTATATTCTTTATAATGTTTATAATAATGCCCAAGGTAATGAAAGAAGATCCAATTTCTTAATATAAAAATTAAGAAATTGGATCTTTTAGTATTTTTATGTCCCGCATACAATATTTTTCACTAAGGTAAGGGGGAGAAATAAAAAACTAAAAGGGATAAACAATTGATAGATTATGTAATTATTA
The DNA here is from genome assembly GCF_016483555.1 of Bacillus cereus group sp. N14. NCBI lineage: Bacteria > Bacillati > Bacillota > Bacilli > Caryophanales > Bacillaceae > Bacillus > Bacillus cereus group sp. N14. The sequence goes on along the minus strand of NZ_JAEHBQ010000021.1, from coordinate 41,109 downwards.
CATTATAAAAATAATGAATAGGGGTAAAAACAGTTCATGAGTGATATTTGTGTTTATTAATCTTTTTGTTTTATTGTCTGATTTTTTAAATTTAACAGAAATATATACTTGAATGAAGTATATATTTCTGTTAAATTTATCCTATGGACAGAACAAGTTTAATTAAAGGTCATTTAGAAATGTGTGTATTATCTATTTTGTCGAAAAAGAAAAGTTATGGTTATGAGATTATGAAAGAACTTGAAGTAAACAATTTAAAATTGAAAGGAGTAGGAAGTATTTACCCCATATTAACTAAGTTGAAAAATCAAGAGTGGGTTAATACTTATCAAGTAGTAACAGACAGTGGTAAAGTTAGGATTTATTATGAAATTAATGAAAACGGAAAAATACGTCTTGAGAAGAAAATTAATGAGTGGTTAGAATTGCAATCAGATATTCAAACATTATTAAAAAGCGGTTTGAAAGGAGACCTTCTGAAATGAGGAATAGATTGATAGGTAAAGAAAAGCAATTTTTAACAGGCGTACTTAAGGAATTACAGCAATACGATATAAGTTTAGAAGAAAGGGAAAATATTAAGCGACAAATATTAGAACATATTCAAGAATGTCGCGAACATGGTGAAGATAGTATAGATGATTTAGGTACACCTCAATTATTTGTTCAAGATTATTTAGAAATAAATGAGATTGATTTACAAGTTAAAATGAAACAACTTAAAAATGAAAAGGGGAAATTAAACACTTCTATCTTACGCGGCATATTCATCGCAATTATTACTTACTTCATCTCGCAAACTACATTTACAATATTTTTAACTCAATCATTTAATCCAACTAATAGTAAAAATACATTTCAGTATAATCTTTTATATCGTATTTCAGAAAATCAATGGTGGAATTCATTATTAATAATGATTAGTTTTATGCTCTCTGTAGTAGTATTTATTAGTTTAGTAAGTTATAAAAAACGAAAGCTGTCTAAAGCATAATGAAGAATACGATCTATAAAATGTCTCTAATTTATATTCTTTGTAATGTATTAATGTTATATATTACAGATTCAAAAGTTTATGCTCAGCAAAATATTAAAATTGCATTAGATAAGTATATTGAAAAATTTATAAAGGAGCAGAACATTCCAGGAGCTTCTGTTGCAATTGTACATAATAAAGATGTATTTTTCACAAAAACGATGGGGATTACTGGAGAATCTGAAAAAAAGGTAACTAGTAAAACCCCATTTGCAATCGGCTCAATAAGTAAATCTTTATCAGCTTTAGCTATAGTGAAATTAATAGAAGATAAAAAATTAAAATTAGAGGATCCAGTTCAACGGTATCTTCCTTGGTTTAAACTAAAAGATCTTCAAACATCCTCAACTATAACCATTCAACATCTACTAACTCATACAAGCGGAATCAGTACATATGAGGGCTTAGCATTATCAGATAAACAATCCAAAAATTCTACAGCATTACAAGAAAATGTAATGAAACTTTCAAATGTAAAATTAACTACTCCACCAGGTGAAAAATATCAATATAGTAATGCGAATTATATAATACTTGGTGCGCTTATTGAGGCCGTCACAAATGAAACATATTCATCATATATGGAAAAGCATATTTTTCAGCCATTAAATATGAATGGCGCGGCAGCAAGTAAAGAAACTGCATATGAAAAAGGTTATTTAACAGGTTATCAGTCGTGGTTTGGAATACCAAGAAAAAGTGTAGTGTCCTATGATAATGCCGGGGCACCGTATGGTTATATTACCGCGAATTTGGAAGATATGATTCAATTCATTATGTTTTTGAATCGCCAAGAAAATCCTCAATTTTTAAAGCAAGAAAACATGGATCTTTATCTTTCACCACTTTATAAAATAAATTCAGAAAAAAGTTATGGTTTTGGATTAAGAACAACAAATATAAATGAAAGCGAAACGATGATTTGGCATTCAGGATCAACGCCCGATGCTCGTGCAGAAATATTTACTTTAAATAAAAGTGGCTGGAGTGGTGTGATTTTAACAAATAAAAATCATGTATTAGAAGAAACCGTACTATCAGAATTGAAAAAGGGGATTATTAGTATTTTGAATGGAGAAGAACCGGTTGATATCCCTAAAAACATCCCATTAATACAAATTGTTTTGTTGCTAGTTACACTTATACTTTTCATAATATCAATTATGTTAATTAAAAAGTATAAACATATGAAAAGCGTAAAAAAGCTAATTTGGTTATTCATAGGGAGTCTATCCCTACTATTATCTATTATTTTCATCCCACTTCTTACTTATAGTACAATTTCACCATGGCGTACGATAAAAATATTTGCGCCAGACGTAGCATTAGTTACAAGTATTATTGTAACTTTATTAGCTGCGAACGGATTAATATCAATCTTTATAGCCTTAAGAAGGAAATGGGTATAAAGGTAAATAATTTAAGAAATATAATTCAAGTGTTATAAACAGTTGACTCTCACACAATGTCATTGTTTAAGATAAAGTTGAGCTTCGAAGTAGATGTAATTTATAGGAGGAAAATATGTTTAAAATAGGGGATTTTTCAAAACTATCTTCCATTAGTATTCGTATGTTGAGGCACTACGACAAAGTGGAATTATTACAACCAGTAAAAGTCGATGAGCTGAGTGGATATCGATTTTATTCAGCAGACCAATTAAAAAAAGTAAATCAAATTCAAACATTAAAAGGTATGGGGTTTAATATTGCTACCATTAAAGAAATAATAGAATGCGATAATATAGATAGCATAAAAGAGCAATTTTTAAATCGTAGTGTTCAAATTAAAGAAGACATGTATAACCTCCAAAAACAATTACGTCTCCTCGAAGACTCAATGAAAACGATGAGAGAGGATGTTGTTGAGATGAATTATCATGTTTCAATAAAAGAAATTCCAGAAAGAACTGTAGCTAGTGTTAGAAAGATTATTCCATCGTATAATTGCGAAGGGGATGTATGGAGTATATTAATGCAAGAAATTCATATGAAAAATATTAGTATTGCTCATCCGAGTTATAGTATTGCGGTTTTCCATGATCGTGAATACAAAGAAAATGATGTAGATGTAGAAATACAGCTAAGTATTTTAGGTAAACATGAAAATACAAATGATGTTACATTTAAAAATATTGAATCAACTCATGTAGTGTCTATAACAGTTAATGGAAGTTATGAACAAATGACAGCTGTAAATGAGGCTGCAGCAAAATGGATTGAGTCAGAAGGTTATGAATTAGCAGGCCCGATGTTTAATATTTATCATGTGAGCCCAGCGATGGAATCGGATCCTAATAAGTGGGTTACAGAAGTTTGTTATCCAGTTAAATGATGATAAAGAAAAAAGGCATTAATTATATGCCTTTTTTCTTTATCAACTTATCCGTAAATATTAAGAGAAATTACTTCTTGATTCGATTCGTCAACTACTAGCACAATTTCATTTGCAAATGTACAAAATGAGCGGAGTGTAATGGAATCCTTTAATGACTCTTTTAAAAACCAACCTGTTGGTACTAAAGAAATGCAACCCTCTTTTTGAAAGAATGAATGTTTGAGGAAATATGCTATTTCTTGAGTTTCTTTTAAGAACATCGGATCAATGCAATCGAATAATACAGAATAATATTTTAATGTTCTTCTACCGACAATTCTATTAAAAGAACAACTTCGGTATAAATCAGGCACTACGGGATATATACCGTTAGTTAGAAGTGCTTTTAAAGTTTGTTTTGATTCTTCCTTTAAACCTATCATGAAAATTTCATGTAATTCATTATTAATAAAAACTTGTTTCACATCTTTATAATGAGGGATTAATTCATTTTTAACTATATTTAAAGTAATGTCATTTGTAATGGGAAAGGACGTATAAACGTCCTCTTCAAGTATGACATCCATGCCACTGAAAAGTTGGCAAATTGGACTGAGAGAAGTATTTGAAGATACAGGAGGTGCCTTTTCTATATAAAAATCTTCATTTATAGTAGGTGCTGGATATTTTTTCTCTTCCATTTCAATTAACCAATCATACATAATTATCTTTCCTTCCATCATAGCTTTCGTATCGGACTATATAGTGCAATAAAAACTTCAAGTAGCTTCGTGAAAGCAGCTAAAGCAAATACAAGTACTGGATTATAGGCTGAAATAATACCTCCTACTAATGCCCCGAGTGGCATAGCTAATCGTGTAAGTACTCGCGAAAATCCTAAAACTCTTCCTTGCATATTTGATGGAACTGTTTCCTGGCGAATTGTGGCTACAATTGTATTCCATGCAATATTGCAAGTCATTGCAATACCGAAAGCAATACCGGGAGCAAGCCAATATGTACTCCAAAGCGCAAAAGTTAAGCCAATTGCTCCAACAAATAGGAGTAGAGGAATTAGAATGCCGCGCTGCAATCTTTTTTCTAAAGGAACTGCAATCAAGCTTCCTAAAAGCCCTCCTATTCCAATTAGTGAATAATTAAAGCCACTTTGTTCCGGCGTAAGTTGCAATGTGGATAGTAAATAATACATGAACACACCTAAAACCGCACTTGCTCCAAAGTTTCCAATCATAGCTTGAAAAGATAAAGCTACATTTAAGCAATCATTTTGGAGCCATTTAAATCCATTAACCAAATCAGCTAGTACATTTTGAAGTTCATTTTTATCTTCGCATTTCTTGTTTACGGTTTTCATAGACGGTAATAATATCACAGCAACTAATGTTGCAATAAATGAAAGAACATTGATCCAAAGCACTTGAAAGCCTCCAATAAAAGATATGAAAATCCCAGCTATCATTGGACCAAACAAACTAGCCGATTGATTGACCATTTGATAGAAAGAATTAGCCTTCGTCAATGATGCACCTGCAATATGTGGAATGACTGTAACAGTTGTTACATCAAAAAGCATAGACATAACTGCTAAGATAAAAGTAATTACGTATAAATGCCAGATTTCTAATAGATGTAATGTGTGTAGAATTGGTACAAGACTTACTAAAATAATATTGGTAATATCAGCTATCCAAAGTAACTTTTTTCGATCGTATCGATCAACCATTACACCAACTAAAGGGCCAAATAAAACAATTGGCAATACATTAATAGCAAATAAAGAACCCATAATTACAGCTGAACTGGTTAATTGATAGGCAATCCAAGGCAATGCAAAAGTATATAGTGAATCCCCAATTCGTGAAATGAGTAAACCAAAAATAAAAACTCTGTATTCTTTAGAGAAAGTTGTCATATTGGTAAGCCTGCGTTCTAGTATAAATTTCACAACTGTTTGAACCACCTTTAATATAGAGGAATTTGAAAATCATCCGTCCAATACTTGTTATATATAGAATTCTGTAATTTTTAGATGAATCCTACTTTTTAGAGGTATTTTAAAATCTAAAGGAGGAAATAAAAATGAAGGCAGTATTATGAAAAAGATTTAAGTGCGAACAGGAGGGGAAGAAAATTCATTAACAAAGTATAGAAATTCGTGGAAAGAAATAGTATCTGAGTATATAGCGCAAAACCTACTTGATGCTGTGTGTTAAATTGAAGATAATTTAAATACATAATAAAATTATAGTAAACTATTTTGTTCAAAGGTCGTTAGGAGGGAAAATATTGATACATATAGATAAGAATGTGCGAACAGCTGGTGCGTATGTAATATATAAGAATTTATTTGTTTTTCAAGTTGGTCCAACGAATAAAGGTGATACATTAGGTGTAGTAAGGCTCGGAGGACATAAAGAAGGGGATGAAACAGCAGTAGAAACCGCTAAAAGAGAAGTGAAAGAAGAAGCTACTATCGATATTGCTATATTGAGTTCACCATGTACATATTATAAAAAGAATTGGGATGCACAATCAAAGAAAATAATAGTAGAAAATGAAATCAATCCAATATTAATTATTGATAGTCGAGATGAAACTTTATCTACTATGTATATGGCATATGCAGAAAATGAACCAACTCCATCTTCTGAAACGAACGGGCTCTTATTACTTTCAGTAAATGATATTAGGCTTATTTGTAGTAAGGAAATAACACTAAATGATTATATTAAGCAAGATGGAATAGCTGTATTGAAAGAAAAAATGAATAAAGAGTTAATCTTACAACCTTTTCCGCAACTTATGTTTTTAGCAGAACTTTTAAAAAAGGATCCTGTATTGCTTCAACAGTTTCTAAATTAGCAACAAAAAGCCACCTTAATAAGTGGCTTTTGTTTTAAATAATTTAATGATAAGTGTATCCTCCATCAGGAAACAATACATTACCCGTAGTAAAACTATTTTGCATTAAATATAGTACAGTGTGCGCAATTTCATCATAATATCCAGCTCGCTGTACAAGAGAGAGAGATTTATAAGCTTCATAAGCAGCTAATCTATTTTCATTTTGTTCATTCTCTCTTTGAATCGTTCCGGGAGAAACAACATTAACTCTAATTGGAGCTAGTTCAACAGCTAAAGCTTTCCCTAAACTTTCAATAGCGCCATTACATGCACCGTAAGCAGGCGCTCCTTTAAGTGGTCTTTGACTAAATGCACCGGACATTAATACGATAGATCCAGTGTTTGAGAGAAAAGGAACTGCATATTTTACAGCATAATATTGCGGCCAAAACTTTCCGATAAAGCTACTTTCAGCAATATTATCTGTAGCAGTTATAGGTCCAAGTGTGTAAGAGGCTCCCGGTGTGAATAAATGGTCAAAAACCCCAACTGTCTTGAAAAAATGTTTTAATTGCTCTTTATTTTGATTATCCAATACATAAGTTTGCAGACGATTATTATTTAAAACTTCCCGAGCATTATTTAATTTTTCTTCAGATCGTGCGGCAATAATAACATGTGCGCCTTGTTCAATTGCTTGTTGTGCTGTTGCAAACCCAATACCAGAACTCCCACCAATGATAACGATACGGCTACCTTTTAATGTAGTAATAGACATATTTAAGCCACTCCTTTAATAAAAACGTTAAAATAAAGCTATTATGTCTTTATTATTCGCTAAAAGATAGCAAGTGAAAAGTACGCACTTTTTATGTACATAGTCGCATATTTCGTACTAATCACTATTCATGCGGATATGCAATGTGAAAAAAGATTTGTGATGTCAGAGGAGAGGTGTGAAAAATGGATTTACAAGAACCAAAGTTAAATGGTGTAATAGCAACATTACAAATAATCGGTGGGAAATGGAAACCACTTATTTTGTTTATATTATTAACAGACGGAACAATACGGTTTGGTGAATTAAAGCGATTAATACCAGATATATCTCAAGGGACGTTAGCGAAGCAATTGCGTGAATTAGAGCAAGATCAACTAATAGAACGCGAAATTTATCAAGAAATACCACCTAAAGTGGAATATAGTTTATCTGAGCATGGAAAAACAGTAAGTACTGTGTTAGATAGCATGTGTGGTTGGGGAAGAAGACATTTAGAATATATTAATGAAGATGAACTGTAAATATATTATGTAAACTGAAATATGTAAAGCTGCTATTTTGATAATTTGTATTTTATAATATACTGAATTGAATGATGTTATCGTACATATATTCTTTTAATTGTGGTGGGATGAATTTATGTATAGCTCGAAGTAAGTAATTGTTTGGGATTGAGAGATGCGTACTTGATATAAAAGGAGATTTACGAATATATAAACTATGAGTCTATTTCGGGGATGATCAGGATTAAACATTTTATGCATATTAACAAAGGGGAAATAATAAAATGAACGAATTAGAGTACAAAAACTTTTATGATAAAGTAGGAAGATTAAATGGATGGGATTTTAGTAAAATAAAATGTGAAACTGTAGGAGATTCATGGGACTTTTATAGAGAGGTAAAAGAAAGATGCAAGCCATCACATATTTTACTAGATGTTGGTACAGGCGGAGGAGAAAATGTACTTAACATAGCGTCTTCGACTAAATTATTAATTGGAATAGATAGTTCTAACGGAATGATTGAAACAGCACATTCTAACTTGAAAAAATCAGGTTTACAAAATGTTGAGTTTCTTCAAATGGATTCTGAAGCTTTAGCGTTTCCGTATGTGCATTTTGATATAGCTTCAAGTTGTCATGCGCCATTTGCAGCGACTGAATTATCAAAAGTAATGAAAAAGGATGCTTTTTTCTTAACGCAACAAGTTAGTGAACATGATAAATTAAACTTGAAAGAAGCATTTGGTAGAGGACAATGCTTAGGTGAAAGAGATGGAACTTTAAAAGAAAAGTATATGAGGGAACTTAGTAGTGCAGGATTTGAACTCGTGCAAGTACGTGAATATAATGTTACTGATTATTACAGTACGCCTGAAGATCTTATTTTCTTATTAAAACATACGCCTATTATTCCTAATTTTGGAGAAGAGGAAGAGGATTTTACTATTTTACAAAAGTTCATTGACGCAAATAGTTTTGAAAAAGGGATTCGCACAAATTCAAAAAGGTTTATGATTATTGCTGTAAAATTATAATATGTTATAAAGTAAAAGCTGCTTTTCTTTAAGAAAAGCAGCTTTTTGTGCGGGAAAGAAGTTTATACAAAATGGTCTCCATTTAATATAATATTAATTCGTGCTTCAGTAACAGAAAATTGGGATGGATATAGAGGTAAGGCAGCGAGTATTTTTATACAGAGAACAAGTACGACAGTAAAATTAATCCCAGATTCTAAGCATTTTTATTGGGATTATCCAGAAGTAATAGTAGTAGAAATAAGGTAAAATTGGCAAAGTCAACCTTTTTGAATTATATGTAATAAAGAAATAATGTATAGAGTAAGTAAGTTGCTTAGAGTGCTATTTTTTAGCCGGTGTATTTCCCATCGCGATAGAAATTCTATTCCAACTATTAATTTGATTAATAATCAAGATAAGGTCAATATATTGTTTTTCATCATAATGTTCGCATACTCGTTTATATAGGGAATCAGGAACTCTTTTAGTAGGAATTAGTGTAATATGCTCGGCTAGTTCAATAGCGAGTTTTTCTTCTGCTGTATAAAAAGTACATTCATCCCAAGTACTTAAGCAATAAATTCTTTGTTCAGTCGCTCCCATTTTTCGTGCATCAGATGTATGTAAATCTAAGCAGTAAGCACAGCCATTGATCTGAGAAACTCTAATTTTAATAAGTTCTCTAATCGTGCGATTAATCGTAGATTGCTTTGTGTACTTTTCCATGTCCATCATAATTTTCATAGCGTCAGGTGCAGCTTCATAGTAGGAAATTCTTTGAGTCACAATACAACACTCCTTTTAGTTTAAGATATGTGGCATTAGCCGAAAATGTTAACTTAACTGTTCTAATACAAAAGTATTAGTTTGTTAATTAAAGTTTCAATCTCCAGGTGGATTTTTCCTGTTAGTTTTTGAAATACAATACTAATAAATATAATGAATTTGGAGGTTAATTATAATGATTACACATATATCAGATATAAAACTACAAACGGTTTCCATAGAAGGGGTAAAACAAGTTTATAAGGACATATTATCTTTTCCAATAAAAAAAGAAACAGCATCATTTATTCAATTTGAAGTCACACCGTATACAACAATTAGTTTTCAAGAAGTATACGAACCAATTGCACCTGCGCATTTCGCTTTTGAGATTCCATATTCAAAATTTCATGAAACAGCAAGATGGCTTGAAAAGTCTGGGTTACTTATAGTGAAATGGAAAGATGGAAATACAATTGGTGAAGAGAATGGCCTATTCAATTTATATTTTAAAGACGGTGATGGAAATCTTCTCGAAATTATCGCACATAGTTATGTTAAAGAAGATGTATTAGTACCGCAGTCTCCTTTAAACATTTTATATGTAAGGGAAATCGGTCTTCCTGTTAAAAGTGTACCTGTATTTACAGAATGGTTGAAATCAAATCTAAATTTGAAAACGATGGAAGATGGGGATATTTTCAACTTTGTAGTTGGTGGAACTGCATATATTGTTGCGACTTGGTGGCAGCGACCTTGGATTCCAATTGCGATGAAAGCATTACCACCGAAAGTACACGTTACTTTCGGAACACCAGATCTTGTATTTTTACAGCAAATCCAAAATAATTTTAAGAAAAATAGTGTTCCATATGAATGTAAACATAATGAAGTATTTTTTATTGAGCAGGGATATGCATTTACTCTCTTGTATACACAAGAGTTTCATTCTGATATTCCTAATCAATTAAACTTACCACTTTCTATATCATTATAGAGAGCGGTAAGTTTAATTTTGTTATTAGAAATGAAAAATTAGTTATTATGTTGATTTAACATTTGAGCTATTCCTTGACCGAATGACCAATTCTCTATAGGTGTCTCATGTAGTGTAATGAAAACATCAGCAGTAGAGATTTGTAATATATTAGCTGTAATAGTGGCTATAGCTTTATATAAATCCTTTTTTTGATTAATTGTTCTTCCTGGTCCACACGTAATAGAAACATAAATCATATTGTTGGATCGTTTTATTGAACCTTCTAAAAGGTAAGATGAATTATAAAAAAGTTGATGAGAAGGATAAGGTAAAAACATTTGAAAATAATCATTTTCGGGAATATTGAAATGTTCAATTAACGAATGGTGAATTTGTTTACTTACATTTTTTAATAACTTATTATCGGATAATTTTTCAGGATGATAAACAGTGACAAATGGCATAATATAGCACTCCTTTTCTTTTGATTTCATTTTACTTCCAATACTTCCATTTGTATAATTGAAAATATATTAACTTATTATCAATAAAACCGATGAAGATGGTGTTTGAAATGGAAATGAAAGAATTACTTACATTTAAAAAAATTATTGAAGAAGGAACGTTTTCACAAGCTGCTAAACAATTAAACTATGCACAATCAACAGTTACAGCACATATAAAAAAGCTGGAAAGTGAAATTGGTTTTCTTTTGTTTGAAAGAGGATGGGATGCAAGATTAACAGAAGAAGGAAAACTTTTTGCAGAAGAAGTAGAAAATTTATTAATTCATTGGGAATATTCCATTTCTCAAGCTCAACGAATTAGTAATGAAGAGAAAGGGAGTTTGAGAATAGGCCTATTAGAATCTGTTTCTAAAAGGTTAATACCGATAATATTAAAGTTTTTAAATGCTGAAAAACCATATATACATTGTGATTTTGTAGTAGGAAATACAGCACTTTTATCAGAAATGATAGACCATAATAAGATTGATTTTGCCGTGTGTGGAAATAATGAAAATATATCAAATGTAAAATTTATTGTTATATGTGATGAACAAATTGAATTTATAGTGAATAATCCCGAGCATCCTTTGTTACAAAAAGAATTTGTTGAAGTATTTGATATTGTAGATTATCCCGTTATTGTAGGTGAAAGTAATTGTTATTCCTATCAATCTGTAAGTTCTCTCCTAGCGGAAAATAATTTATCTTTTAAAAGAATTTACAATTGTAGTGCATTAAATCTCATTCCAGAAATGCTTTTTGGGAATACGATTGGAATTATCCCGAAAGGTACAATTTTGAATGAAGAAGTACTATCTTTTAAGGTTAAGGGGTTTAATTCTAAAATTCCGATTGGTATATTAATTTCTTCTAAAAATAAAAATTATTTAAGTCATACGAAGCAAAAAATTATGAATGTCATTAAAGAAGTCTTATAAATATGCGGAAATATAAATGCTATTTTCAATACGTATTTTTTCCTTATCATTTTAAAGGTCTTTGTAATGATAAGGTTTAGATGAGTAGAAGGATATACAGTAGTTAAAGTGAATTAAACTAAAGGTATTAGGAATAGGAGGGGAAAACTTGGATTTAGGTGAGCCGATAGCTAAAGGAAATACTGCTAACATATATCTTTATGAAAATAAAGTAATTAAATTATTCAAGGAATATCTTACTGATACAGAGTCTATGAATGAAGCAAAAAAACAAAAATATGCTTATTCATGTGGACTACCAGTTCCAAATGTATTTGAAGTGACAAAGGTACAAGCTAGACAGGCAATTATTATGGAATATGTAAAAGGAGAAAGTATTGGGGATCTCCTGCTAAACAATCTAAATGAAGCAGAGCATTACATAAATATTTGTGTCAATGAGCAAAAAAAGATTCATGCTATACGTGTGAACATAGATGAAATAGAATCAATGAGAGGAAGGTTAGAGCCACAAATTAAATCTGTTTATAAATTGGATGAAAAACAAAAGGAAAGTATATTGAATAAGTTACATTCAATCAAATTTGAACCTAGATTATGCCATGGCGATTTCCATCCATTTAATCTAATTTTGAGTGAAAAGAATGTAAGTATTATAGACTGGGTAGATGCTTGCTCAGGTGATATTCGTGCAGATGTGTTTCGTACATATTTATTGTATGCGCAGTCTCATATAGAATTAGCAGAAATGTATTTGCAAATATATTGCCGTAATACCGATCTAACAAGAGATGAGATCTTTCAATGGGCTCCTATTATAATTGCAGCTAGATTTTCTGAGAAAGTATCTCCGCAAAATGAATTATATGTAAACAGATTATTGAATCAGTATTTATAAGTAATACAACAAAGGTTGTCTAGTAGCTAAAATGCTGTTGTTTAACTAAAGTTTCCTTGTAGTTAAACAACAGCATTTTTAAACATTAATATAGGTATATTTAGTTTCGATCTTCATCCTATAAAGATTTATTATCCGTACTTGTTCCTCAGTTAATTCTTTTTTATCCCAATACATATGCATTAAGCTATATTCAAAAATCTCCTTTAATTTTATAAACAATGGAAACTTGTCTATCATCTCTTTTGGGAGTTCATTTTCTTCTTGATATCCTTCAAATAGTGCATTTGTAATAGAATGCTCATAGTCAACGATATTCCCATTTCCAGCAAATGAATATTCTATCGCACTATAAATAGGAACTGCTAAATCAAATATGTAAAAATGTTTTTCACAGTCTTGAAAATCAATCATTGTTAAGTTTGAATTGTTTTCAACTAAAATGTTTTCTAACCATAAATCACCGTGAATTAAGCCGTAATTTGAAGTGGGTTTTTGTAGCTTTTTTATAGAAGTTAAAACGTCAGATGCAATTTCTCTTATAGTAGTTTCTTCTTTAGGGATATACTTAAGAAAATTATACTCTTCATTTTCATACCAATCGTTTATATGTTTAACCGGTTTAGTCTGTTCAAAACTTTTAGAAATACGATGTAATTTTCCAATTTGTTTACCAAGCTTTCTAAATATATTAGAATTCCATTCGTACCTTGGTAAATGTATGCCAGGCGCAGCTTTATATAATACAGCAAAAATCTCTTTGTCTAATGTTAACTTTTCTACTAAATTCCCATTAAGAGAATGTATGATTGGAGGAACTGCTAAACCATTTTCATATAAAAAGTTCGTATATGTAACTTCTTCTAACTGTTCTTCATATGTTTTGTAGTTTGTAATTCTAATGAAGTATGTACCTAGTTCTGTAAGACATTGATACATTTCATTCGTTATTGGTTTAATGTTAATAAAATTTAACGAATATTGTCCATTTATTAATTGAAGTATTTCTTTTTCTAGCTCGTTCATTGTAACATCCTTTCCAAACTTTAATTTTTTACTTGAGAACTAAAAGACTCTTAATTTACAACATTCGTGTTTTATTTTTGATATCCTTTAAAATGAAGCGATGTAATGAATGGCCCATGTTATAAAACACAAGAAGTATCAAAAGAAAGTAATGAACATCTTTTATAATGCTTAATAAGGGGGGAGTAAATGAATGAATATATACAGAAGATGATTGATTGGATTGAGAGCAATTTAAAAGAAGAATTTTCATTAAATGAATTATCGTGTTATATGGGTTATTCTCCGTATTACTGTTCTTTTAGATTTCACCAAGTAACAGGCATTAGTATTAGACGTTATATTCTTTTGAGAAGATTGTATTTATCTACGGGGGAGTTGACGAATGATAGAAAGATAATAGATATTGCATTGGATTATGATTATTCTTCGCAAGAGGCTTATAGTAGAGCTTTCAAAAATGTTTTTTGGAATGAATCCAAGAGAATTCCAACTTAACAAAATGCCTGTTCAGTCATTTATTAAACTAAAAATAGAGGGGGAGTTTAAAATGAACGTTTCTAGAAAATTAGAGGTTGAGCAGTTACGAAATGCAAAAAGAGAGCTGTTTGATAAAGATGTACTAAACATATTAAATGGTCAAATGATGTATGAAGAATTTAAAAATGAAAAGCTAATGGGTGATTCTGAATATGCACCATTTAATGAGGCAATGTGTGTGAACCTGGCTACTACACAAGTTTTTAATGAAGAGTTTATTAAAACAAGAGCAGAAGGTCATAACAGTTCAATAGAATGTTATACAAAAAAGGTTATAGACCCTTTAGAAAACCTTTTTACGAAAAATTATAAATGCATTGTTTTATGGTTTGGTGAAGATATGTTTTGCCAAATGAATCTACTTACTATCCTTTCATATCTTGAACAGTCTTGTTATGAAGGAAAAGTATACTTAAATAGTTTCAGGGAGGATGAATTTAAAGTAAGTCAAATTGAACTTGAATTGGGGAATTATTCTTCTATATACAATGAAGTATTAATAAACCACAAAAAGACTTCCCGTAAGGTACCACCTGTAATGTATCAGGCTATAGACTTATATTTAGAAATGCTAAAAGAAGATAATATCGTAATGAAATTCATCTCTAAAAATCAAGGTTTATCAAATCAAGAATTATTAACAAAGTTGTTTCATCTTTTTCCAACAATCGGATATGGTAATTCTCAGTACATAGAATTGATAAATAAAATAAAGAAGAAAGCTGAACCTAAAATATAGGAACAGCTTTCTTCTTACAATTGTTCAAGGGACTCTAATTCGCCCTCTACAAATAACATTAGTTCTTTAATCGTTTCTCCAGAAAAATCAAAACGAATACCGGCTGCTTCATATACTTCAGTTAAAGATTTAGAGCTACCTAATGATAAAGCTTTTTTATAATTTTCTAGTGCTTGTTTAGGATTTTCTTTATATTGTTTATACATTTGCAATGCACCAAGTTGTGCGATAGCATATTCGATGTAATAGAACGGTATTTCGAATATGTGTAATACAGGTAACCAACCAGTTGCGATCCAATTTTCATACCCTTCAATATTTAAGACGCTCGATTGGTAAGTGTTATGTAATTCTAAATATTTTTCGTTTCTTTCCTTAGCAGTATGATTAGGATTCTCATACATCCAATGTTGGAATTGATCAACGATAAGCATTTGTGGTAAGTACTTAACAATATCTATAAAGAAATCTAATTTTGCTTTTATAAATTCTTCTGTATTCTCATAAAATGTATCCCAATACTCCATCGAAAATAATTCCATTGTCATGCTAGCGAGTTCTGCTGATTCAGAAGGGATTTCCAAATATTTTTGAAGTTCTAACTGCTTCATACATTCATTATGAATACTATGACCCATTTCATGGAGGAAAGTAGTAACATCATAATGTGTATGATTGAGATTCATGAAAACGAAAGATAATCGAGAAGCAGGTAAATATTCGCAAAATCCTCCTGGTCCTTTTCCTTTACGACTTTCTAAATCTAAGCAATTATTTTTACGCATACGGTCCAGTAATCTAGAAAATTCAGGATCTAGTTTGTGTAAAATATGAGAACTTTTTTCGATTAATTCACTGGCGTCTTCGATAGGTTTTAATGCTTTTTGATTTGGTGCGGTTGCTTTTAGATCCCATGGACGAAGACTATCTACTTGAAGTTCAGATGTTTTCTCATTAAATATTTTATCGATAAGTGGTACTACGTATTTACGAATAGATTCAGCAAGTTCATAGCAATCATCAGGCGTATAATCAAAACGTTCATGTTTTTTAAACATATAATCGCGATAATTATCTAATTGAATATTTTTTGCTTTTTGATGACGGATTACGATTAATTCATTTAATATATGTTGTAATGTATCTTCAACAGATAAAAATGTTTCAGAAATGAGCGTTTTTGCTTTTTTTCGTATATGACGATCCGGATCTTGTAAGTAAGACTGTAGTTCGGTAATTGTCTTTTCTTCACCGTCCCATAGCGCAGTTAAACCACCTGTAATTTCGAAGTACTCGGTTACTAATTTGTCTTCGCTTATTTCTAAATCAATGTTCTTTTCACAAAATAATGTTTGCGCATTCTTTATTTTTTTATCTAGTAAGCTATACGTTTTTGGATCAAGTTCCATTCGAAAAGGGGACTCTAAATATTTATTATCAAATGAATTTTGATAACGTTTCAAAAGAGGTCGTACATATTGTTGATCATATTCAAAAGTATCTTTTATTTTTTTATTATCTGTACTACATTGAAAGGCGATATAGTGCGATGTTAATTGTTCTTCAATTTCCCAAATGACTGTAGATTGTTTTTTTAACCAGTTTTCAAGCTCTAGTTTTGAAGAAATCGCTTCATTTAATAAAGTAGAAAGAGCATTTTCTAATTCTAGAACGTTACTAATATCAATCGTATTTACACGTTGCAATATATATCCCTCACTTTTTATTTTCTTAAGGAAGTATTCTTCTTCTTTACTACAATCCCTTTTTTTCCTAAGAAGTTTGTGCCCACTACTCCAAGAACAATCAAAATTGTTCCGATGATGTGATAGTATGTGATTTGTTCATGTAAGAATACAACACCCGCGATAATTGTAATAAGTGTAGATAAGTTGCTGAAAACACTTATTTTAGCTGCTTCAATATAAGATAAGGAATAGTTTAATAGCAATGCCGTCAGCAAGGACGATAGTAACCCTAAATATAAAATAGAGATAAGAAATGTTCCATTCGTAAAAGGTTTAAAGTATACCGTTATTGTACCTTTACTTATATGGCTGGCGATTGCGATTAAATTAAAGCTAATAAAGCCGATTACTGTCATAGTGTAAGTTAAATCCATTAGTTTGAATTCCTTCGTCATTTTTCGAGCTAACACATTATAGAAAGCAGATGATAATGCCGATAGCAAAATAAGAATAACACCTATGAAACTAGTTTCATGAGTCCCTATACCATTCATGATAAATATATAAATGACACCGATGACAGAAATGAGTACAGATATTTTTTGCCATGTATTTGTATACTCTTTTAAAAAATAGGAAGCTAACATCATCGTAAATATAGGAATCGCCGCTTGTATAATTCCCGCCTCAGAGGAACTTGTATACACTAAGCCAAAAGCTTGAAAAGCAAAAAAAAGTGCTGGATAAAAAAACGCAATTGGTAAAAGAGAAAGTATGTTTTTTAATGATATATTTAACTTTACGAATCCAAAAATAATCGGAATATTTGCTGCTATGAAAGCAACTGTAAAACGATGAGCCAGAGTATCAAGAGGGCTTGTAATGGTTAGTGTTAGTTTCACGAATAAAAAGGAAAATCCAATAATAAATGAATAGAGTAAAGCTGATAAATATGCCTTTGTTGTAAGTTTCATAATTTCACCTCATAGTAACTGATTTTTTACTGGCCAGTATACGTACATATTAATCTTTCTGATCTAGTGCTACAATGTGAATAAATACAAACTGTACCGGTACAAAATAAGCGTAAGAGGTGTCATAATGTATAAGTATTTACATGTTTTAAATGATTTAGAAAATATGATTCAATATGGAGAGATAAAAGAAGGAAAGAAATTACCGTCTATACGGTCACTCGTTATGCAATATAAATGTAATAAGGCAACAGTTATACGTGCACTTCACGAATTAGAAAAGCGTCATATTATTTATTCCGTGCCTCAGAGTGGATACTACGTTGTTAAAAAATCAGGGAGTACCATTGAAAGTAACGAGATAATTGACTTTGCCTCTTCAGCACCAGATCCAGATGTTTTTCCATATTTAGATTTTCAACATTGTATTAATAAAGCCATTGATACATATAAAAATGACTTGTTCGTATATGGAACGCCGAAAGGTTTACCGTCTTTAATTCCGGTCATTCAAAAACAACTAGCAAATTATCAAGTCTTCACTAAAGAAGAAAATATTTTTATAACGTCAGGTGTACAACAAGCGCTAGCTATACTAACTTCTATACCATTTCCAAATGAGAATGAAACGATATTAATTGAACAACCAACATATCATCTATATATTGAGTATCTAGAAATAAATAAAATTCCTGTAATCGGTATTAAACGTACAAATGAAGGTATTGACTTAAATGAATTGGAACGTATTTTTCGAACAGGTAAAATAAAATTCTTTTATACAATACCAAGATATCATCATCCGCTTGGAACTTCTTATTCAAAAGACGAGAAAGAAAAGATCGTGTTATTGGCTAAGAAATATAATGTATTTATAGTGGAAGATGATTATTTAGCAGATTTAGAAACAGATTCAAAAACAGATCCGTTATATAACTTGGATAATTGTAATCATGTAATATATTTGAAAAGTTACTCTAAGATTATTTTTCCAGGTTTACGGGTTGGAGTTGCGGTCATTCCGCCATCCATCGCAAATGATTTCCATACATATAAAAAGATATTAGATATTGATAGTCCGATGATTTCTCAGGCGGCTTTAGAAATTTATATAAAGAGTGGTATGTTCGAACGTCATAAAAATAAAATTAAATCTTCCTACTATAATAGATCAATAAAATTAGCGGAAACATTAAAAAAAGTGCAAAATGAGAATCCATCATTATTTGCATATAATAGACAAAACACATTGGGAATACACACTTGTTTAGAAATACAAAAAAACATAGCTATAGAAACTTTCATAAAAACATTAAGAGAAAATCAAATAAGTATCGATTCAGTTGATAGAAATTATTTAAATGATTTTCATAAAGAAAAGTTGCTAAAGTTAAACGTATCGAATGTAAAAGAAGATAAAATTGAAGAAGGTATTCGTAAAGTAATTGAGGAAATCAAACAATCAGGACAGTTGAATTTTCAGTTTAGAAAAGAATAATTTGAATTAGGAGGTTTGTTGTGAGACGCAAAATAATTCTCTTGTTTGTGTGTATCGCTATAATAATTGGAACTATCGTTGTGACTAAATATTATAAAAAAGATGATCAATGCATTGCGGTTGGTAAGTATTCAAGAGGTATTATCGTAGATCAAAATAACGAACCTATATCTAATGTGAAAATTTATGAAGATTCTATTGAAAGTAAGGAACGCAGCATTTCAAATGCACAAGGTGAATTTGAAATACCACATGGTGTTTGTGGTGAGGTTGTATTACAATTTGTTACTCCAGATGGTGAAATCTATACGAGGAAATATGATAGCAAGCATATACCGGAAGTGATAGAACTGAGTTATAAAAGGTAAGAGAAATTACATGAAATCATTTCAAGGAATAAGTTTAAAATTAATATTTTTTAGAGCACTCAATAGCTGAGTGCTCTTTTTATTTAGGACATAAGTAATTTAAATGGAAATAAACTACCAATAAATGATAACCTTTAAATGATAACCTTAAAGTGTAGCATTTATTTTGAATAGGAGGGTGATGGAGTCTATGGCAGTACGTTTAGTCGATGATTTACAACAATTATCGTTGTTACTAATGTTTTTATGTACATTTATATTTTACAGATATTTAAAAAAGGTAAGACAAGAGAGAAAATTGACTGGTTTTGAATGGACAATGTATTTTGTCACTCAATTTGCGACAGTAATTTGGACAATTACTTATTTTATTAAATTCTTAGCTGAATCGTAATTTCTATTCAATCAATCTAGTTTACTGTTATCTATTAGGGATATAAATATAGCCTGTATCTAAATCAATGACGACATCGCTCATGAAGTTATCTTGTAGTAACTTTGGAATTTTTTCATAATGATAACGTACACAAAATAAGTTTAGAAGGTCCTCATTAGATATCTGTTTGTTTTTGACATTTAAATACATTAGTGTTAACTCGTCAAGAGAACAAGTAAGGCCAATAACATACTCATTTATTCTATATCCATCAAATTCAATTATCATATTATCACTGTTGGGTGCTAGCCAACGTTATAGCTTAAATTTTAGTTGAATCTATTATACATTGTTTGAAATTTTGTGAGAATATATTTTTATAAAATGTGAGGGTTATAAATGGAACAAAATAAATTAGTTTTAAAGGGACCAAAACGGCTTAAGTGGGAAACGCGCGAAATTAAGTCTATACAGGATGATGAAATTATCGTTAAAACAATTGCAGGTGCAATAAGTATTGGAGCAGAGTTACCACAGTATAAAGAATCGGATGTTACAGATACAAATCCTATCTATCCAAGAAAAACTGGTTATGAAAGTTATGGGGAAGTTATTCAAGTTGGTAATAAAGTAACAAATTTAAACGTAGGTGATAGAGTAGTTTCTTTTTATGGACATGAAACGATAGGAATAGTTAAGGGGGATAAAGTAATTCGAGTGCCTAGTTATATAACACCTAAAGTTGCTTTATTATCTATTCTTTCGTGTGATGCTGCTAAAGGAGTATTAAAACTAAATCTGCGACAGGATGAAAAAGTACTTATAACTGGAATGGGAGTTATTGGTTTACTCGCTTGTTATTTTTTAAAATACTATGTAGGTGTTAAGCATGTAGATGTTGTTGAACCTAATAAAAATAGAAGAGATTTTGCAAAGAAATTTGGTGCGAAAAACATATATGAATCAGAAGAACAAATAATAGAAACATATAATTACGGTTTCGAATGTTCTGCTACAAATAGTGGGTTTCACACATTACAAAAGGCTATTAATAGTAATGGAGAAATATGTATTCTTTCTGATGGTAATATAGAAGACCTAACATTAACCGCTGACTTTTATCGAAAAGAATTGCAAATCATTGGTTCAAGTGACGGATATGATTATCAAAAACATGCAGATTGGTTTTTTAATCAAATAGAACAGACGCCATGGATAGAAGAGATTTTTCAACATGAAATTCACTATAATGCTCTTGAAAAATGTTTTGAGGAATTAAGTGAGCGGATAATTACTCCTTTAAAAGTATTTGTCTCATATGAATAAAATGACCACGTACTTGTCACGTAGCTCACATATATTTCGTCACTAATATGATAACAAAATGAGGAGTAGCATGTACGGGGATTTTTATTGGGTACAACGGGTTGCGTAAACAGAGAAGGGTTGTTGCTCTTTCATTATGTACAAATTGTATATTATCTTTCTCAATGTACATATTAAGTAAAGTGTTTAATATCATGTACATAAAAGGCGGGGTAATATGGATGAAAATAAGAAAAATGAAGAATTGAGTAAATTTAAGAAACAATGGTTTAATGAAGATAATCAACCAGTAGCTTTACCGCCTGATATAGGCAGCATGTTAGACTCCAAATCAGTTGATGATAAAAGTGGAGAGAGTAATAATGAATAAGTTTAATCTATGCATCCATGTGGGTGCTTTTTATTTTTTTGACAATGGAAGATGGATCATCAAACTTCTAAATGGCAGTAGCATTGTAATTGTTGAAAACGGAGAAATTGTAAAAGAGAATTTGCTGAAGGCAAAAATGTCGGAACAACAACTATATATGCAATTAAGAGAAAAAGGAATTCATGATTTAATGAGTTTACAGCAAGTTACGGCCGAACCGAATGGGCGTATTGGTTATCAATTAATAGAGAAAGCTCAACCGATAACTTTAGAAATGTTAGAAAAAATATTAGGTCAGCAAAAAATAAAAAAATAATTTCTCTTTAGATAAGCTAATACTACACGGAAGTATTGGCTTTTTTATATTTTCTCTAAACGTAATGGTTAATATTTAGAATAGATATTCAGCCAATCTTTAAATTAGATATAGGCTTATTAATATGCTATATTCAATGGACCTATAGTGACTGTGGGGAAAAAAGCAGCGTTAAAATTAATAGGTCTTTCATGTGATGTTATACATGAGATAAGAATAAGGAGATAAAAATAAAATGGAATTTTGGGAATCAAGCTTTATTGAGAAACAAACGATGTGGGGGTTTGAACCTACAGAATCTGCAATTTTGACAAAAGATTTTTTTCTAGAAAAGAACGTTAAAGACATACTAGTTCCGGGTATTGGATATGGTAGAAACGCAAAGGTATTTATCGAAAATGGTATAAATGTAACTGGTATTGAAATTTCAAAAACTGCAATTGATTTAGCAAGAGAAAACGGACTAGAAGATGTTAGTATGTATCACGGTTCGGTAAACGAAATGCCTTTTGATAACAAACTGTATGATGGGATATTTAGTCATGCACTTCTTCATTTGTTGAATGAGCAGGAAAGAGAGAATTTTATTAAAGATTGTTATAATCAGTTAAAACCAGGTGGATATATGGTTTTCACAACAGTTTCTCAAAAAGCTCCTATGTATGGAAAAGGAAACCAGTTGGATAAAGACTATTATGAGATAATGGAAGGCGTAAAAATGTTCTTCTATGATTCTAAATCTATAAAACAAGATTTTAATAAGTATGGATTAGTACAAGTTTCGGAAATTGACGAACCAAATAAGAATGTAGAAAATAAACCTTCAATTAATTTCTTAATGATAAAATGTAGAAAAGACCTGTGAAAAATTAGTATATATTGATTGTATATTCTGCATAAATAATAAAGGCAAACATACTAGGAATTATAAATGAACTAGAAGTCTTAATAGAGATAAATCTAGAGAAACAAGATTAGATAGCGCTTAAAATATGGGGAAATACAGTGATAAAATTAGAAATAAAATGCGTTTGATATTTTTTGTGGAGTTTTAATGTCAGAAAAAGAAGAAAAGGAGAAAAAATGGTTTCCTAGAAGGTGGGGGAAAAGAAAAGTTTCAGAGCATTTATCTCAACTAAACAAAAAAAGGATTTGGGTTACAATCTATGTTATAGATTTGTATATCGTAACTATTCCTTGTACAGTAAAAAAATTTAAATCTTAATACATATATGTTTATAGAAGCGACTGTTTCTTTTAAAAGATACGATCGCTTCTATAAAATTGTAAATTTTATGCAATTAAGTGATACCTAAGAAGTCGTATCGTTATCTCAAAGTATCGCCTTAAATACTTTTAATGAGTTTTATCCCCTCAACAAAGAAAAGTATTAAGTGTATAGTGTTCATTACAAACCATAACATGAGCTTTGAGTTCTTCACAGTTTTCAACTGACTTGATTTTGTATTAGACAATTCTATCTTTAAAGACATTAATATAATAGTATTAGACATAAAGCCTAACAATATAAATCCGAATAAAGGTAAGTTTGTAATAGCGCCTATTACCATAATTGCTATGTATACTATAGTTAGCTTTTTAATATACTGTTTATCTTCTTTTAATTTATCTATATTTTTGGTTTTGAACCAGTTTCTTACTATTCTTACAAAAATAATAGTTTGAAATACTAGTACAATTATACTTACAAAGAGAAGGAACAAAGTTCTTAAATTATTTTCCATTAAACCGTTCATTTCGTATGTACCCCTTTTATTTATGTTTATAGTATGAAAATGTAATTTTCAAAGAACCTGCATGTGATTAGTAACGGTACTCGTTCTCTATTTTCATGTTACTCTATCCTTGTTAATTATGGCAAAGGACAAATCTAAGCATTTAACTGTTAGTATGGTATACCCTTTATATATTTTAGGTTAATTTTGATTGTTTGCATATAATTTTATATTGGAATAAGTAATACGTCAAAATGTTTTGTGAAAATTACGGCTATTAATTGCTTGTACAAAAGAAAAAGATTAGTAGGTAGTCATATCGTAACGGGCGAGGTATACCTTATCTGTTGTCTGTTTAAAATGAAGTTTAACCATGTTGAAAATATGATTTTCATTTAGTATTTCTAGAAACAATAATGTGGTTAATTTTGGTGAAATTTAAAATGGAGGAAAAACGTTAGACCACTAGAGTGAATATATTCAAAGCCATATCATGTGTAGTGTTTAATATAATTAGGGGGAACTACATGACAAGAAAACAGATAATCATTACCTTATTTTCAATTACAGCGTTCATACTAATTTTAGTATCACTTGGTGTTTTTGAGGAAGAACTAAAAGAAACAGATTATAGTGAAGTTGTACAATTCATGGAAGATATGAAAAACAAAGAAGAAGTTGAGATTGATGTAGTTACTTACTATTCAGATAAGGCCTCTTTAGAGAATAGTGTACTCAAACAACCAAATGGTTGGATTATTTATCGTTTAAAAGCTCGTTATGATAAAGTAACAAATCAAAGTTGGATAGATGTGACGCCTGATCTTAGCCGTTTTAAGAATGTGGAGAAAATTTCTGGGGATATCATTACCTCGCACCAACAATGCGGCTATATTAATCATAATACAGACGAGAATAAAGGAAAAGTAGGATACATGTTAACAGAATGCTTCCATAAGTGGGAATACGATGTGAAGCCATCAGGGTTTGAAGGATATAGGATTAATTACACAATCTTACCGATTTTAGGTTTAAAATAAATTTAGTATTTGTTTTATCAATTTGTTAATCAATTAGCTGATAATGTAGCTGAACAAGTAATGTATGATTTTAAATTTATATTTTAAAAATAGTTTTGGCTTATCTTTTTTAGCCTATTTGCAATGAGTTGAATAACCTTTATTCTAAAACAGTAATTAATAAAATTATTTAGTGTTAATATAAATTCTTATATATTGATTATGCACAAATAAAAAGGACAAGCATATAATAGAAATACCTATTAACTTTAAGTAACCTTAACTTTCTTTAATAGGATATCTCAAAATCCCCAAAAAGAGCACTTGCGGAAACAAGTGCTCTTTTATTTTTTTGTTTATTGAAGATGATTAAATTTCGTCCGACTAATATGGAATTTTAAACCACTATTTTATATAAAGTGGTAAAATAAGTAGGGAGAATTTGTAAGGGGGCGAGGGATTTGAAACTAAAAGAGCTGGCGGATTTGTTATTGATTAAAGATACCAATGGAGATATGAATGTAGAAATTACGGGATTAGAAATGGATTCTAGAAAAATAACTAGTGGAAATTTATTTATATGTGTATCAGGTATCGATGGTTTTCTTGAAGATCGACATCAATTTGTTGAAGATGCAGTGGAAAATGGTGCTGTGGCGTTAATTGTAGAAAGAGATATAAATATTGAAATACCTAAAATAATTGTTAAAGATGCAAGATACGCTATGGCAGTTATTGCATCACATTTCTATGGTTACCCATCTAATAAAATGAAGCTAATTGGAATTACAGGAACAAATGGTAAAACAACTACTTCCTATTTACTTGAAAAGATTTTGACTGATTATGGATTTCAAACAGGGCTTATGGGGAATAACGGAGTGAAAGTTGGTTCGAAATGGTATCCTACTGATATTAATACGCAAGAACCACCGATACTTCAGCGGAATTTGCAAACGATGAAAAATCATAATACAGATTATTGTGTTATGGAAGTTACCTCACAAGGTTTACACATGGAAAGAGTTAAAGGGTGTAACTTTAAAACCGCTATTTTTACAAATTTAACGCAAGATCATTTGGATTACCATGGAACATTTGAGGAATATAAGCATGTAAAAGGCCTTCTATTTTCAAGATTAGGAAATGATTTTTCTATTACAGATAAAAATTTTGCTATATTGAATGCAGACGATCCATCGGTAGAATACTTTAAAAAAATTACTTCAGCTGAGGTTATTACATATGGGATACATAATGGAGCAGATGTTCAAGCGAAGAACATAACTTTAAGCCCAAAAGGTATTCGTTTTTTAGTTTCGTCCTTTAATGGAGAAATAGAAATCAATCTAAATCTAGTAGGCCACTTTAATGTATATAATGCATTAGCAGCAATAACAGCTGCATTGGTTGAAGGTATTCCGCTTACAAATATTAGTGACAGCTTATCTGATTTAAAGAGCATTGAAGGTAGAATGGAAATCATAGACGAAAATCAAGATTTCCTTGTAATCGTGGACTATGCTCATACGCCTGATGCGTTAGAAAATGTCCTTACTACAATTAGCGAGTTTTCAAAAGGTAAAATCATTACTGTTTTCGGCTGCGGTGGGGATAGAGATGCAAAAAAACGACCTATAATGGGTGAAATTGCTGGAAGTTATAGCGATTTTGTTTATATTACTTCTGATAATCCACGTTCGGAAGACCCGCAGGCAATAATGAAAGATATTGAAAAAGGATTTTCACAGAATAATAATTTGAATTATAAAGTTGAAGTAGATCGTGAACTTGCTATAAAACATGCAATAAACATGGCATCTTCTAATGATATTGTTT
Source organism: Bacillus cereus group sp. N14 (assembly GCF_016483555.1). Taxonomy (NCBI): domain Bacteria; kingdom Bacillati; phylum Bacillota; class Bacilli; order Caryophanales; family Bacillaceae; genus Bacillus; species Bacillus cereus group sp. N14. The sequence goes on along the minus strand of NZ_JAEHBQ010000021.1, from coordinate 14,685 downwards.
TGATTGCAGGGAAAGGGCATGAAACGTATCAAATTTTAAAGGATTTGACTATTCATTTTGATGATAAAGAAAAAGCTCGACAAGCAATTATAAATAATAAATAGATTATCTTTTAGAAAAGATTAGATTAAGTTGTGAATGGAGTGTTATTGAATGCAAACTAGAAAAGCTTATTTATATGTATTTCATACGATGTCCGATTGGGAATACGGACATTTAATTGCTGAACTTAATACAGGTAGATATTTTAAAAAGGGTTTAGCACCTTTTAAAGTAAGTTACAGTTGGAATAAATAAAGAAAGGGTTATTTCAATGGGAGGCTTGAACGTAAAGCCAGATATTTCCCTAGACGAATGTGTACTTGAGAGTAATGATTTATTGATTTTACCTGGAGGAAATACTTGGACTGAAAACGTACATAAACCCATATTGCAAAAAGTTGAAGAAGCTTTAAAGATTGGTACTATTGTGGCTGCAATTTGTGGTGCAACAATAGGCCTTGCAAATTACGGATACTTAAATTCTAGAAAGCATACAAGTAATAGTTTAGATTATATGAAAATGGTTTGTCCTACATATAAAGGGGAAAATTTATATGAAATGGGATCTGTAGCGTCTGGTGAAAATCTGATTACTGCATCTGGAGTAGCTCCTTTGGAATTTGCAGTGGAGGTACTGAAAAAATTAGATGTATTTGCGCCAGATACACTCCATTCATGGTATGAATTAAATAAGACACATGAACATGAACATTTCTTCCAGTTAATGAATTCATTAAATAGCTAAGCAATTTAGTATGATCAATAATAAAAACCATGTTTCTAATGATACTGAAGCATGGTTTTTGTGTTTTGATTAATAAATATATAAAGTAACAAATTTTGTACAATAAAAATGAATTTGAGAGAAAGAGTCACATCTTAATTATACGATTATTTCTGAACGACAAACGTAATAGCATTTGTTTTTAATTGAATGTGTCTTTCGTTTCGGACTATATTATAAGCTATTTCTTTTATTTCAACTTTTATTTCTTGCCATTCCTTATAAATGCTTTTTAATAGATATATCATATGTTCAGTTGGAAGGTTAATTTCAATTAAAGCATCTAATTCTTCTTTCGTATGTAAGTCAATTTCTTGTATGTTCGAGTTAATAATGAAACAATTGATACCACCGGTCTTTGTACCTTTTTTCATAGAATGGAGCACGTTTTTTAAATCTTCTTCTGATTTGACATGCTCTAAACTAGATACTGCAACGATATAATCATAAGTGTTAGGGACAATATAGTAGTTTTCAATTGCTGCTTGTTCTGTTTTTATAACTTCAAAAACATCATGTTCTTTACTATAAATTTGTAATTTTGTTAAAGCGGAATCCAGTAAGTCCACACAAGTAACAGTGCCGTTATTATTTTTTATTATTTGTGCAATTGGAATGCTATTTCTTCCAACGCCAGAGCCTAGATCAAGTACTTGTAAGTTATTTTGTCCTTCAAAGTACTCCATTAAGTCCATAACTGTTTTAACCGGTTTGTAAAGCCAAGAGCCAGTTTCAAATAGTTTGTATTGTTCATAGCAAAGGTCATGATATTTCTTTTCTTCTTGTCTTATGTAATTAATACGATTCATTGTATTTCAACTCCAATACTTTCATTCTAACGAGGTCCTTTAGCAAAACTTGCTAAAGCATCTAAAACTAATTCTATATTACTGATCAAGATTTTCACCTCGCTTTATAAGATATTTATATAATTCGATAAGAATATAGGTAAACCTTTTAGCCAGAGATATTAAGATTTTTACTGTGGAAAACTGATTTTCTTAAGTGATTAAAAAAATGTATAAACATGGAGAGGAAAATGCATATGATGTTTTATGAAATTGTTTGCTTTTCTTGTAAAAATATATTTCGTGTTTACGAAGGTAGTGAAAAATATAAACGATTTAAAGAGAAAACGAAGGGAACATATTGTTGTGATGAATGTAGCCATAAAATTCAATTAGAAGCGATAAAGCATTTATTTAGATAGCTTTTATTTCCGGAAAAGTTTGACAATAAAAGCGTTGTAAATTATCATATAAAAAAACTAATATATAAAATGGCATGGAAGAGAAGAGTAGTTAAAAAAGGATACGTACAGAGAGCTCTGGTAGCTGAGAAAGAGCGGTATACATTTTAACGAAAAAAGACTTGGAGCTGCGCAAGGAACTAATTTGTTTAGGGATGGTGCGACGGGTTCTCCCGTTATAGAGATAGGGTATAAGCATATTTTGTCGTACCTGAAGAGGTTAATATGGCGACATATTGACAAACTGAGGTGGTACCGCGAAGCTAACAACTCTCGTCCTCAAGATGAATAATCTTGGGGGTGGGAGTTTTTTTATTGCATAAAACTGAAAGTGTGAAAACAAAAAAATGAGGTGAGTAATATATGCATTGGGCGTATGAAGTAGCACATGAATTAATAAGAAAACATCCAAACAAGGAAACTTTTGTTTGCGCATCTGGAATCAGTCCATCTGGCTCTGTTCATATCGGGAACTTTCGCGAAATAATAACGACTTATTTCGTTGTAAGAGCCCTTCGAGCTTTAGGGAAAAAGACTCGTTTTATATTTTCATGGGATGATTACGATAGGTTTAGAAAAGTCCCTAAAAATATTGATCCATCTTTTGCAAAATATATTGGTATGCCATACTGTGATATTCCAGATCCATATGGTTGTCATAATTCGTATGCAGAGCATTTTGAAAAAGAGTTTGAGAAATCGCTTCAAGTATTTGGGGTTGAAGTGGAATTCATATACCAACATGCTGAATATAGAAGCGGAAGGTATAACAAAAACATATTAGAGGCTTTATATAAAAGAAAAGAAATATATGATATTTTAATGAGTTTTAAAACTGGAGAGTGTAGTGAAGAAGAGCGAGAGAGCTTTTATCCGGTTACGTTATATTGTGAGAGATGCGGGAAAGATGCAACAACGATTACACATTTTGATGAAGTATTAAAAACAGTACGGTATGAATGTGAATGCAGAAATCAAAATGAGTTATTGGTATTAAATACAAATAAAATGAAATTGAATTGGAAAATCGATTGGCCGATGAGGTGGATGATAGAGGATGTTATTTTTGAACCGGGTGGAAGAGATCATTCATCAGAAACGGGTAGTTATAATGTATCAAAGGAAATTGCGATGGAAATATTCAATCGTGAAGCTCCTCATTATGTTTCTTATGATTTCATTGGCATTAAAGGGAATCATAAAAAAATGTCTAGTTCCTCAGGAAATAGTATTACACCAAGTGAGTTGTTAAAATTGTATTTACCAGAAGTGATACTGTTTATGTTTGCAAAATATAGACCAAACGCAGCTTTTCATATCGGTCTTGATGAAGATGTGATTCGCAATTATACAGAGTATGAACGATTAAAAGATAGTTATGAAAATAAAACGCTCAAAAATGAAGATTTATTTGATGCAATTAAACTCTCTAAAGTTAATAGCGGGTTTAAAGAGTATCCAAAGTTTAATCAGGTTGCTGGAACGTTACCGCTATTAAATTTTGATTCATCTATTTTACAAGATACATTAGAAAAAACAGATAGGAGTTATGCATTAGATGCTATGATAGCGATGTGTAACCGTGCAGAGTATTGGATAAGAAACTTTCAATCTGAAAAATTAATTGCGGTAAATCAAAAGAGAAATACAGCGTTTTACAACACATTAGATGAAAGACAGAAAGAATGGCTAGTAGAAGTTTGCAACATACTTCGTTCTAACAAAGATTACTCTAACTTAATGGAACAATTGTATTCGATTTGTCATCATGAAAATAAAAAAATAATGAAAGAAAATCAAAAACAATTATTTATTATTATATATAGGCTCATTATAAATCAGTCTAGCGGCCCACGTATACCGTTATTAATACATGTAGTAGGCATTGAAAAATTCATCACATTATTAGATTTCTAAAAAATAAAGGGAACGCAAGTACTCAGCTAGGTACTTGCGTTTCAAATATTGCTACCGTGAATACATTTTCGGACATTCATCACCACGTGGTTCATAAAAACAATGGCTTTTAAACTGTCCTACAAACGGCTGATTATACCATTCAGGTGGGCAAGCTCCAACTGGACGGAAATACCAAAGGGCCCATCGTGCAGGCCAGCGCCATTCTCCTTGTAAAACTTTTCTTGCAATTTCTTTTTCTGATTCACGAGCACGCTGATAAAAATATCCGTATTGTACGGCTTCGAATCCACCGGGGCTTTGATATACTGCATCACGTACAGATCGAAGTTGTTTAAAATCTAAGCAATCACAAAATACACGGTTTACTACTACGCAGCCAACAAGTTGTTCACCTTGTCGACCTTCGCCTTCAGCTTCAGCACGAATTAAACGAGCTAGTAAATCAACATCGCTTTCGTTATATGGAATAAGGGGCATAGTGATACCACCTTTCTTTACCTGTTATAGTAAAGAGTGTATGTATGAAAATAAGCTAAGTGCTTTTCTATATGTAAATTCATTAATTATTAAAAGGAGCTTTTATGAAAAAAGCTAATTTGTGATTGTAGACCAATATAAAGAGGAGAGATAATATGTATCGAATCCATAAAGAACATATCATTTACGCAATGTCACCAGAAAATAAACCATGTATGGAAGTAGAAATTGGGAGTCGTCTTATATTTGAAACATATGATTGCTTTGAAAATCAAATTGACTCTGAAGATGTTGCGTTTCAAGAATTAGACTGGAGCCGAATTAATCCGGCGACTGGTCCAGTATATATTAATGGTGCAGAACCTGGTGATATTTTAGTCGTAACGATTGAAAAAATTAAAATTGCTGAGCAAGGTGTTTTAACTACAGGGGCGAATCTTGGTGTAATGGGTGAAGAGCTAAACGAAAACACAGTGAAAATGGTCCCAATCCATAATGAACATGTTTTGTTTTCAAATGGATTACAAATCCCGATTAATCCAATGATCGGTGTTATTGGTACTGCGCCGAAAGAAGAGAGTATTTCATGTGGCACACCGCATGATCACGGCGGGAATATGGACTGTAAAGAAATAAAAGAAGGGACAACATTACTATTACCTGTAAATGTTCCTGGTGCTCTATTAGCATTAGGTGATTTACACGCAGCGATGGGTGATGGTGAAATTGGTGTTAGTGGAGTAGAAGTTGCTGGTGAGGTAACTGTAACAATTCAAAATATAAAAGGAAAGAAATGGCCACTACCAATGGCGATCCAAAAAGAAAAACTTATGACGATTGCTTCAGAGAAATTGTTAGATGATGCAGCGAATCGCGCTGTACGTAATATGGTGACATTTTTACATGAAGAATTAGAAATGTCTAAAGCTGATGCAACACTTTTATTATCAGCTGCAGGCGATTTAAATGTTTGCCAAGTTGTAGATCCACTGAAAACAGCACGAATGGAACTAGGTATGGACTATGTGGAGAAGCTAGGTTTTAATTTGAGTAAATTTCATATTAAATAAGAATAATAGAAGAAGGATACTGTTGTATAAAAGTATCCTTTTTTTGATTTACGGATGATATAAAAACAGGTAGTATTTATTTTATATAATTGAATATAAGATTGTGGATCGAAAAAGGAGTAAACACATGGTTAAAATTATGATTGTAGAAGACGATATGAAAATTGCAGAACTATTATCAACACATGTCGCGAAATACGGGTATGAAGGAATTATTGTATCGGATTTTCAAAATGTATTAAACATTTTTTTAGAAGAACAACCAGAGTTAGTTTTATTAGATATTAATTTACCAAGTTTTGATGGGTACTATTGGTGTCGTCAAATTCGCGGAGTTTCTACATGTCCGATATTATTTATTTCGGCTCGTGAAGGCACGATGGATCAAGTTATGGCGCTTGAAAACGGTGGCGATGATTTCATTTCAAAGCCATTCCATTACGAAGTTGTAATGGCTAAAATTCGTAGTCATTTAAGGCGTGCTTACGGAGATTATGCACCGAAAGTAGAAGAACGGATGGTTGAGCAACAAGGTCTTTGTTTATATCCCGAAAGGCTTGTATTAAAGCTTAAGAATCAAGAGATTGATATAACAAGAAATGAAGCTATTTTATTAGAGATGTTAATGAAAAATTATCCGCGTGTTGTGGGTAGAGAAGTGCTATTAAATAAATTATGGGATAGCGAATCTTATGTTGATGATAATACTTTAAGCGTAAATACAACACGTGTGCGTAAAAAATTAAAAACATTACAGATTGAAGATGCAATTGAAACGATTCGTAGTGTCGGTTATAGATTACATATAACTTGGGATAATGGTATGGAGAAATGATAAAATTATTTATTCGTGATCATATACCACTTATTTGTTTTACAGTAATCCAGTTACTAGCCATATTTCTTGTATATTGGTTTGATGGGCATAATCATATTGCAACGGCATTATATGCAATGTTTTTAGGTGTCTTTTTTATGGTAGGTTATTTAGTGTTTCGTTACTTTACTCATCGTACCTTCTATGAAAGATTAGCAAATCCGTTGCATTCTTTGGATGATTCTGTTCAAAAATCAGATTTTGCAGTTTTATCTACTACGCTTCAAGAGCTACTTGAGGTGCAATATCGACATTATCAAAACCAGCTGCAAATACAAGAGAGAAAAAATAATGATCATTTAACTTTTATGAATCAGTGGATACATCAAATGAAAACACCTTTATCTGTAATAGAATTAATTACACAAGATGAAGTCGACCCACGTTTTGAAAGTATAAATGAGGAAACAGATAGATTGAAAAAAGGGTTAGAGATGGCTTTGTATGTCGCACGTTTAGAAGCATTTACACAAGATTTTTATGTCGAAAAAGTACAGCTACATAAAATAGTGAATGATTCTGTACATGAACATAAACGCTTTTTTATCCGGAATTTTGTATATCCAGAGCTTAAAATTGATAAGGACATTATTGTAGAAAGTGATGCAAAATGGCTACAATTTTTAATTGGACAAATACTATCGAATGCGATTAAATATTCATCTGGTAGTCGAGAGAAGATTAAAGTGAAAGCTTGTAAGGAAGATAATAACGTTATACTTGAAATCACCGATTATGGCGTAGGGATACCGAAGCAAGATTTACCTAGAGTATTTAAACCTTTCTTTACAGGGGAAAATGGCAGAGATTTTAAAGAATCAACTGGAATGGGGCTATATCTTGTATATGAAATTACGAAACAATTAGGACATAGTGTAGAAATCCATTCAGAAGTTGGTAAAGCTACCGTTGTACGAATTATATTTTTTAATGTGTAAATAAGTGATCAGGGCTAAAGAACTTTGGAGATAAGTTTTTTAGCCTTATTTTATCCCGCTTTAATGGGCAGTAAGACCCCCACCTCAAAATTCGGCGAAAGCAAAGAAGTTAGGGATCAATTGCCCATAAAAGTCCGATTGGTGAGGGCTAATAATCAGTGTGGGATGGAGACCCCCCCCCGCTGATTAAAGTTTCACTTTATAGCGATTATATGAAATGGTAAAAGGTAATCTTAGTATGTATAATGACACGCTAATAAATACGCTTGTTAAATTAGAAGTATTTAATAAAAAGCTGATAAATAGTTTTTGTAAGAAAAAAGCCACCCCTTTGAAAGAGATAGCTTCATGAATTCATCCTATGAATAAGTGTATCAACATTAATAAGTATAATGTTCGATTCGTGATATGTTTTGTGGATTATAATAGAATTAGTCTTTTGTTTTTTCATGATACAGTATTGTAATTAAGTAAACAAACTTAATAATGTATATCCAATTAATCCTAAAATAATGATAGGAACCATCATTAAGAAAGAAGAAATTCGATTAGCATTAGAGCGTTCTAATACAAGAATCAAGATAATTCCGACTATCACTTCGGTATATCCAACAGGTAACATGTGACTATAGTCTTCAAAATTTAAAAGAATGTGAAGTCCATCCGTTACAAAAACTCCACTAATAAGCGCACTTCCGAATTTATGAAGTGGATTTGTAGTATCTTTCCATAGAAAACCTGCAATTCCAAAGATAGTTCCTCCTATAAATGCACATACAATCCATACAGATATAAAATAAATAGAGTGAGCTACATTTTTAATAACAATTGCATAACCATAGTAGCCTAATACCATACCGAGTAGTGCAAGGATACCAGAAAGTATAGCTGTACGCTTAGAATAACTAAAGCTAGCCACAAAAAAGGATGGAACTAACCAAACACTTCCTAGATTAGCTAATGAATTCCAATGTCCTGGAAGTATACCTTGCCCTAATTTAGTTAGTATACCAACAATTATCCCTACTATAATCGGGATGAGAAAAATCCTTAAAAACATATTTAACTTTGTGATTTTTAATGTCCTGTCCATAAAATCAATCCTTAGATTAATATTTTCTACAGACATATAATAGCTTATTGTAGGGGAGTAATCAATAAAAATTTATTGAAAAACAATAAGTTATTGTTGGATAACGAATAACATTTTATTTTTATAATTGGGTGAATAAAATATCAAGTACTCGTTACTCAACCAAATAGTAAATCAAATAATATATGCAAGTAATGAAATTGCCCAAAACATGTAATTCAACTTAGTATAAATCTCTCGTATTTTCATGAAATGATTTATGATAAATAAGAAACGAAAAGGGATTGATATAGTTTCCTCCTGTTTTTATTAATAATTTATTAGAAGGAGGGATTTTTTTGCTAGTTGTGAATGTTAGGGGGATTGTAATGGATATTCGTAAAATGAAATATTTCATAGCAGTGGCGGAAGAATTAAACTTTAGTCGTGCGGCAGAACGTCTTATGATGGCACAACCGCCTTTAAGTCAAGAAATTCGAAAGTTGGAAGAAGAATTAGGTGTTCAACTTCTTCACAGGACAAAAAGGATGGTTGAACTTACCGATGCGGGGAAAATCTTTTTAGAAGGTGCGCGACAAACGTTACTTCAAGTAGATAGAACCATTAAAGAAACACAGCTCGCGGATGAAGGGAAGATCGGGCGTTTAATCATCGGTTTTGTCGATTCTACAGAAACAGCTATAGACATATTAAAAACCTTTCGAGAACGGTTTCCTAAAATTCAGCTTATATTACGCGAGATGACAACAGACCAGCAAATAAAAGCACTCTATGAAAAACAAATTCACATTGGATTTATTCGTTCTAAGCAGAATAATGAAATATTGTCTTCCGAAGTTTGTTCTAAAGAACGTTTAAAATTGGTTTTAAATGAAAATCACGCATTAGTTTCGTTACCTAATATTTCCATTAAAGAACTAGTAGATGAACCATTTGTTTTATTTCCTCGTCATTTCGGTACTAACTTTTATGATTTAATTATTAGTTACTTTTGGGAGCATGGAGTAAGTTTAAATATTGTTCAAGAAGCAATTCAAATGCAAACGATTGTGAATTTAGTTGCAGCAGGTATGGGGATTTCTGTCGTTCCATCATCTGTGGAAAGTTATAAAAAATCGGGAGTTATATATAAAGAAATTCAAGAGAACACACCAATAATAAATTTATATGCCGGATGGAGGCAAGATGAAAAGTCTGTAGTGTTAGAAAACTTCTTAACGGTAGTTAGAGAGGTTTATTTGACTTCACAATGTGAACTTAAAAGATAAAAGCCCATCTTCATAGGATGGGCAGTGGGGGATTTGGAAAGGGAAGCTTCATTATAGGTAAAGCTCACTCATGTTTCAACCTGTTTTGCTAGGATCATACTCAGCAAAACCTGTTAGTACACTATCAATCTGACCCATAATTTCAGGTGACAATGTAACACTAGAAGCAATCACATTTTCTCTTATTTGCTCTGGATCTGAAGCGCCAATAATTGCAGAGGAAACAGCTGGATTTTGTAATACCCAAGCAACTGCGAGTTGAGATAAGGTAAGGTTAATTTCTTGTGCGATAGGTTTAATTTCCTGGATAGCGGTAAGCACATCATCACTCATCCAACGTTGCACGAGTTTGTTGAAAAAGGGTTTTCCTGCATCTGAATTAGCACGTGATTGGGCGGGGAGTGGTTTACCTGGTTGATATTTTCCAGTGAGAATACCTTGTGCGAGGGGAGACCAAACAATTTGGCCAAGTCCTTCACGTTGACATGTTGAAATCACATCAGTTTCTATAACTCGCCACAACATCGAATATTGAGGTTGGCTAGCAATAAGAGGGATTTTCAATTCTCGTGCAAGTGCTGCACCGCGTGTGATTTGCTCCGATGTCCATTCACTTACGCCTAAATAAAGGACTTTCCCTTGTCTTACAAGATCTGAGAAAGCTAACATTGTTTCTTCCAGAGGTGTTGTTGTATCGAATCGATGTGCATAATAGACATCAATGTAGTCTGTATGTAGCCGTTGTAACGATGCATTACAATTTTCTATAATATGTTTTCGTGATAAACCTCGATCATTTTTTCCAGGTCCGGTCGGATGACATACTTTTGTACAAAGTTCTATACTTTCTCGGCGTATACCTTTCAAAGAGCGGCCAAGCACTTCCTCAGCAATAGTGTCTGAATAAACATCTGCAGTATCGAACGTTGTAATTCCAACATCTAATGCGGCTTTCACACATTCATTTGCAATATCTTCATTTACTTTTCCACCATGATTTATCCAGTTACCATATGCAATCTTACTTACTGTTAATCCACTGTTTCCGAGTTTGCTATATTCCATTGTAGAATCCCTCCTTAAAAATGATAACTTTATTATAAAAACTGAAATGTAGTATGTATAATATAAAATTAATCATACAGTTATATAAAAATTATATAAGAGGGAGTGTTTAAAAGTTTATTACTAGGGAAATCTAAAGGAAAAGTAGTATAGCAAATGTAAAGTATGCTTGTTCAATTTAAAGCTAAGAAATGATAAATAGACCTAGAAGAAAGCAATCATAATAATAGCACATATAATTGCATTTACTCATACAGTACTATCATGGTACAATATGGTTATTAACGACGGAAAGGAATGATGGGTGGACGATGATTAACTAATCTTATTTTTAAATGTTGAAATTCAATAAATTTCAATTTATAAAAAATAGGATTAGTCTGCCCAATTTCCATACAACGGTATTGCTATTTATGTTACGCAATAGCTTATTTGGGTATAAATATTTTAACGACTAATCCTGCCAAATTTATTTGGGAGGATTTTTTTATTCTCCCCTTAATGAAAGGGATCGGTATTATGAAAGAACTATTAAAATTAAATGATGTTTATGTTGAAATAAAGGAAAACACTTTGTTAGAGAAAATGAATGTGACAGTAAGACAAGGGGATGTTATCGGGTTAATTGGTAAAAACGGGGCTGGTAAATCAACGTTACTTCAATTAATAAATGGGAAAATTGAACCATCAAAAGGTACTGTTGAATGGATGCAAATGAATGTGACAAGAGCATATGTTGAACAAGAAAAAGAATCATTTGTTAGTAAGGATATAATTGCAAAAGAAGCGGAACTCCTTGCAAAATGGGGCGTGCCAACGAACGATTTTCTAACTTTAAGTGGTGGTGAAAAGCTAAAAGTTCGATTAGCAAAAGGATTTGCCGGAAATCCTAATGTCCTAATATTAGACGAACCGACAAATCATCTAGATGAGATGAGTACGGAATTTCTCATTAAACAAATAAAAAACATGAAAGGTACAGTTCTCGTCGTATCGCATGATCGATACTTTTTAGATGTTATCGCAACAAGAATATGGTCAATTGAGGATAAGAAATTAATTGATCATAGTGGTAATTATACGAGTTATATGAAAGCACGTGAGCAGAAAAGAATGACGCAGCAGCGTGAATATGAAAAACAACAAAAGAAGATAGAACAAGTAGAAACTCATATAAAAGAATTAAGTTCATGGTCACAAAAGGCACATGCGCAGTCTACAAAACAAGAAGGAGTGAAAGAATTTTATCGTGTAAAGGCGAAGCGAATGGACGCGCAAGTTAAATCGAAACGAAAGCGTCTTGAAAAAGAGCTGGAGAAAACGAAAGTAGAACGTGTGAAAGAGGATTATTCAGTTGAATTTACTATTCAAGCGAGTAAAAAAGTAGGAAAACGTTTCTTAGAAGTAAAACAATTGCGGAAAGAATTTAATAGCCGAACATTATTTAAAAACGTTAATTTTACAATTCAGCACGGTGAGAAGATTGCGATTATTGGACCAAACGGTAGCGGGAAAACAACATTACTGAAGATGATTATGGGAACAGAAACTGTTGAAGGAGAAGTATGGATTTCACCTTCAGCAAACATCGGTTATTTAACACAAGAAGTATTTGATTTACCACTTGATAAAACACCAGAAGATTTATTTTATAAAGAGACATTTGAAGAACGAGGAAAAGTCCAAAATTTAATGAAACATTTAGGATTTGAATCTTCCCAATGGAAAGAGCCGATTGAATATATGAGTATGGGGGAACGAGTGAAATGTAAGCTCATGGCTTATATTTTAGATGAAAAAGATGTACTTATTTTAGATGAACCGACGAATCACCTTGATCTACCTTCGCGTGAACAGCTTGAAAATACATTAGCTGAGTATAATGGAACACTCGTTATCGTTTCTCACGATCGATATTTTCTGGAGAAAACAACTAACACAAAACTCGTGTTTTTAAACAATACGATACAAAAACAGCTAGAAGAACCTACGAAAACAAGGGATGAAATTGAAGAGCTACGTTTAACGTTAGAAACAGAAAGACAAGAAGTATTAGGGAAATTAAGCTTTTTAACTTCTAAAGACAAAGAATATAAAGAACTAGATGAACGGTTTATGGAACTTACGAAGCAGATTAAGGCGCTTTAACGTAAGGAAGGGGGATTAAGATGGGAGAAGAGAGTTTGACTAAGTTATTTAGAATAGATTGTGGTGATATATACCTACAAGAGTTTACGGTCAAAGATGCAGAGAGTATTTATAAAATAGCAAATCAACCGGAAATAGAAAAGTTTTTACCAGACTGGAAATCAACGAAAGAACAAAGGGTTAATTGGGTTGTAAATTATGAAATACCTGAAAATAAAGCGTTTCTTAATGCAGTGAGAACTACGACTAACATAGATGATCACATATTAAGACTAGGAATATTTAAGAAAACCACAAATGAATTTATTGGATGGTGCTGCACAGGCATGAAAGTTGAACTCCCTGCACCGAACAGAGAAATTATGTATGCTGTTTCAAGTGAATATCATAATAATGGTTATGCAACGCAAGCGACAAAAGGCTTGATCGGTTATTTATTTGAAAATACAAATGTGGATGTCTTTAACGCAATTGCTTTAATTAAAAATGTGCCATCAAATAAAGTTATTGAAAAATGCGGGTTTACTTATTTGGGTCAACAGATGATAGAAAACCAAATTTATAATCATTATGTATTGAGTAAATCCGGATGGATAAAAAATAGTGCTCTTTAAAGGGAGCGATAATGCAAAAAAAGCTTAGAGCTAAAACTCTAAGCTTTTTTGCATTCTAAAGTACTAGTTAACCATACTAAAGTGTAGATTCTGGATGTATTTTTCACCAAAAACAAATGCAGCAAGTTGTACATGCGAGAACTATTTCATAACATTATATCTAAAAGGTATTTGGGGGATTTTGTCGAATGTATATGTCTATGAAAACATTAATTTCTTACTCAAATCATCCTAAACATGAACCACTTTAGGCTTAAATAGAAGAATGTACGGCAAACGTGAAGGCAAGCGAAGGTTTGCATTTAATATTAGCGGTTGAGTATTAGTAGATTCTGAATTTTCGGAATATGGAATAGTTTAAATGAGGGAGGGGAGAGCATATTATCATTTGGTTTCGTCACTTACCACAAATAAGTATGGATTTGTCAGAATGGACTCCTTTTATACAAAATGATTGGCACCGAAAACATTATATGAAGTTTGTATATGTACTTCAAATCAGTATTTTTCTAATACCGTATTATTTTGGAGCAAGTTTTACTCATATTAATATTTTTTATCTCATCATCATAGGTATTTTTGTTTTCATTGTTCACGAATGTCTACATATTATTGTTATAAATAAAAAAAGTGATATTAGCTTGACGTGTAGTGGAATATTTTTTTGGCTAAATACAAATGCAATCTTATCCAAAACGAGATTTTGGATCTTTATGAGCTTGCCTATTATTGTACTATCGGTCGTTCCTGCTATTGTATCATTGTATGTATCAGGAAATATTAAATCAATTTTATTATTTGTATGTTGGATAAACACAATCATTTCTGCTTCAGATATATATAATTCATTATTAATTGCGATTAAACCGAAGAACTCAATTTTTTGTAGAGGTTATTATAAAGTGGAAGACAATAAAAAAGGGTATCTCAAAAACATTTCAACTAAAGGCATTAGATAAAAATATAACTTTTGGAAGGAAAAGACCGATAAAGCAATGGTCTTATCCCTGTCAAGTAGACAGTATTAAAAAGACTAAGCAGCCATCGAGATTCGATATTCTACCGGAGCTCGATGGTTGAGTCGTTTTTGGAAACGTTTATAGTTATAAAAGTAAATATATTCTTCAATTGCTTGTATTA